>NZ_SRID01000140.1 GCF_004684805.1 Streptomyces palmae | reverse complement strand
GGCGGCGGTTGTGGGCCGGGGGGCGGACTGGTATGTGAAAGGGGCATGCCACATTTCCCACGACGCGCCGCCGTTCTGCGCGCTCTCGCCCTTCCCGTCGCCGCCCTGCTGGCCCTCGCCTCGCCGGCCCCGGCCCAGGCCCGTCCCGAGCCCAAGGCGCCGAAGGAGTTCGTCGCGCTGAGCGATGTGGATCCGACGATCCTCCAGGAGATCCGCTACGCCACCGTGCACAACTTCACCGGCCACCGGATCGACGGCTACCGCAGACCGCTCTGCCTGCTCACCCAGCCCGCCGCGCGGGCCCTGCACCGGGCGCAGCGCGCCCTGCTGCCGCTGGGCTACTCGCTGAAGGTGTACGACTGCTACCGGCCGCAGCGGGCCGTGGACGACTTCGTGGACTGGGCCGAGGACCTGGACGACCAGGCGATGAAGGCGGAGTTCTATCCGCGGGTCGACAAGACCCGGCTCTTCGAGGACGGGTACATCGCCGCCAAGTCCGGCCACAGCCGGGGCAGCACCCTCGATCTGACCCTGGTGAAGCTGCCGGCCGCCCCCACCCGCGACTATGTGCCCGGTGAGCCGCTGAAGCCCTGCTACGGGCCGCGGGAGGAGCGCTTCCCCGACAACTCGGTGGACATGGGCACCGGCTTCGACTGCTTCGACACCCTCGCGCACACCGAGGACCCCAGGATCCAGGGGGCGCAGCGGGCCAACCGGACGCTGCTCAAGGGCACCCTGGAGCGGGAGGGCTTCGTCAACCTGCCGGAGGAGTGGTGGCATTTCACGTACCAGCCGGAGGCGTTTCCGGACCGGTACTTCGACTTCCCGATCTCCCGGCGCTCGCTGACCGGGCACTGACAGAGCGCTGACCAGCCGGCCGGCAGGACCGCATCCCGGGACGGTCTCGTTCGCGGAGCGGGACGAGCCGCGGCGTTCCGGCTGCTGCCGCCGCCCGCGGCACGGCGGCTGACCAGCAGAGACCGGCCCGGCGGAGCCACCCCCGTAAGCCCCGCCAGGGCCGGTCACTTCAACTGGACGCAGTTGCGGCCCGGCCGGTTGCGGCACTTTCAACAAAAGGCGGTCTTCCGTTCGCGGGACGCCCCGCCTAGACTCCTGACGCTCCGTCAGAATACCGGAAGAGCCGTCGGGAGGGGCCGTGGCGCGCACGCGTACGCCGGTGGTGTCCGGCTGGTTCACCGAGCATCCCGCCACCGAGGCCGACTTCCATCTCATCGGCACCCGCTGCCGGACCTGCGCCGCGGTGTTCTTCCCGCGCGAGGACACCTGCTGCCGCAACCCCCGGTGCGCGGGCACCGAGCTGACCGGGGTCGCGCTGTCCCGCCGCGGCCGGGTGTGGTCCTACACCGACGGCCGCTACCGGCCGCCCGCACCGTACCCCTCCGATCCGCTGCTCCCCTGGCGCCCCTACACCCTGGTCGCGGTCGAGCTGGCCGCCGAGCGCATGGTGGTGCTCGGCCAGGGCGCGCCCGGCGTCACCCCGGCCGACCTGCGGGTCGGCCGGGAGATGGAGGTGGTCCCCGGGGTGCTGTACGAGGACGCCGAGCGCACCTGGACGACCTGGCACTGGCGCCCGGTGGGTTGGGACCGCGGATGACCGGCGATGTGGCGGTGCTCGGCGCCGGAATGCATCCCTGGGGCAAGTGGGGGCGCGGCTTCACCGACTACGGGGTGGCCGCCGCCCGGGCCGCGCTCACGGATGCCGGACTGCACTGGTCGGCCATCCCCTCCGTGGTGGGGGCCAACACCGTGCGCGGCGGCTACCCGGGCCAGGTGGCCGGCGCCACCTTCGCCCGGGCGCTGGGGGCGCGCGGCGCCCGGGTGCTCAGTGTGTACGCGGCCTGCGCCTCCGGGGCGCACGCCATCGCGGCGGCCCGCGCCCAGATCCTGGCCGGGCTGTGCGAGGTGGTCCTGGTGGTCGGGGCGGACGCCGCGCCCAAGGGCTTCTTCGCGCCGGCCGGCGGCGAGCGGCCGGAGGACCCCGACTGGCTGCGCTTCCGGCTGCTCGGTGCCACCAACCCCGCCTACTTCGCGCTCTACGCCCGCCGCCGAATGGCCCTGTTCGGCGACACCCCCGAGGACTTCGCTCTGGTCAAGGTGAAGAACGCGATCGCCGGCGCCGCCAATCCGTACGCCCGCTACCGCACGCCGGTCAGCGCCGCCGAGGTCGCCGCCTCTCCCCTGGTGGCCGATCCGCTGCGGCTGCTGGACATCTGCGCCACCTCGGACGGCGGCGCCGCCCTGGTGCTCTCCAGCCTGGACTTCGCGCGCCGGCACGGCGCCGGCCGGCCGGTACGGATCCGGGCCGTCTCCACCGTCACTCCGGAGTATCCGCAGCCCGCCCTGGACCTCCCGGACATCGCCACCGACTCGGCCGCCGCGCTGCCGCCGGCGCCGCGGAGCTTCCGGGAGTCGATCGCCGGCGCGGCCTACGAGGAGGCCGGGATCGGCCCCGAGGACCTCTCGCTGGCCGAGGTGTACGACCTGTCCACCGCGCTGGAGCTGCAGTGGTACGAGGACCTGGGGCTGTGCGCGCCCGGGGAGGCCGCCGCGCTGCTGCGGACCGGCGCCACCGGGCCGGGCGGCCGGATCCCGGTCAACCCCAGCGGCGGGCTGGCCTCCTTCGGGGAGGCGGTGCCCGCGCAGGCGATCGCCCAGGTCTGCGAGCTCACCTGGCAGCTGCGGGGCCAGGCGGACCGGCGCCAGGTGCCCGGGGCGCGCACCGGGATCACCGCGAACCAGGGCCTGTTCGGACACGGCTCGGCCGTGGTGGCGGTCCGCTGACCCGGGCGGCGGGACGGGCGACCGGCGCGCGCCATCGGCGAAGAGACGCGAAAGCCCCTCGCCGCCGGCGGGAAGCCGGCGGCGAGGGGCGGACGACCACGGGTCAGCGCCTGGTCGCCGACACCATCATCGCGTGCTCGACGACCGAGATCAGGACCTCCTTCACGGACTCCCGCTCCCGCGCGTCGCACAGGATCACAGGGGTCTGCGGGTCCAGGTCGAGCGCTTCGCGCACCGTCTCCTCGGGGTAGCGGGCGGCGCGGTCGAAGCAGTTCACGGCCACCGTGAAGGCGATGCCGCGCCGCTCGAAGTAGTCCACGGCCGCGAAGCAGTCCTGGAGCCGCCGGGTGTCGGCCAGGACGACCGCTCCCAGCGCGCCGGTGGACAGCTCGTCCCACAGGAACCAGAAGCGGTCCTGTCCGGGAGTCCCGAAGAGGTACAGCACCAGGTCCTCGCGGAGCGTGATGCGGCCGAAGTCCATGGCGACGGTGGTGGTGCGCTTGTTCTCCACGCCCGCCAGGTCGTCGACCGGTCGCCCGGCCTCGCTGAGCAACTCCTCGGTGCGCAGCGGCTTGATCTCGCTGACCGCGCCCACCAAGGTCGTCTTGCCCGCGCCGAACCCGCCCGCCACCAGGATCTTGAGCGTAACCGGATCGACTACCTGGGCAGGGCCACGGTCAGAGTGCCCGTAGACCATTGATCACCTCGCGCAAAATCCTCTCGTCCGGCAGCTCTGCCGGAGGTACGGGCCGGGACACTCGGACGAGTGCGGCGTGCAGCAGGTCCCCGATGAGCACCCGCACCACCCCGACCGGCAGGTCGAGTTCGGCGGAGAGTTCAGCGACGGACAGGGGGTTCTCCCTGCTCAGTTCGACGATGTCGACGTGTTCGGGAGACAGTGTCTGGTCGGCGACCGTGTGCCGGTCGGCGACGACGACGGCGATCAGGTCGAGTTTGCCATCGGCGGCGCTGCGGGTACGCCCACGCGTCATCGCGTACGGCCGGACCACCGGGCCCGCCGCGTCGTCGAACCAGCCATCCTGGGTCATAAACCCCGTCACCCGCCGGAGCGCGGGGCCGTGCCCAGGTGCACGCCCACTCGCTTGACCAGAAGTGTCATCTCGTATGCCACCTGGCCGACATCCGAGTCCGCGTCGGCGAGCACAGCCAGACAGCTGCCGTCGCCGGCCGCGGTGACGAACAGGAAGGCGTCGTCCAGCTCCACGATCGTCTGCCGGACCCGCCCGACGTCGAAGTGCCGGCCCACGCCCTTGGCCAGGCTGTGGAAGCCCGAGGCCACGGCGGCCAGGTGCTCCGCGTCCTCGCGGGAGAGGTCGCGCGAACCACCGGTGGGCAGCCCGTCCCCGGAGAGCACCAGGGCCTTGCGGATGCTGGCTACCCGGCCGACCAGTTCATCGAGCAGCCAGTTCAACTCGCCCGACCTCGCAGATATGTTGCGAGCTGCGGCGTTCGGTGCGGTCATCGACCGTCCCCCTCGTAGTTCGTTCCAGGTGCTGTCTGCGCCTGACCCCCGGATGTGTCGGAGGTCTGCCGCCGACCGCGCTGCCAGCCCCGTTGGAGCGAGGCCATGGTGGCCCGCGCCTGCTCGGCATCGCGCTCGGGATCGGTCTCGGCAGGGTACCGCTCCGCTTCGACCTGCGGCTCGGGTTCCTTCTTCAACTGCGGGGCGAGGCTCGCCTGTCGCACACGGCGCGGGAGCCCCGGCGGCTGACTGTTCTGGGTGGGCATGGTGCGCTCCTGGGGCTCCGCGGCGCGGCCGGCGTCAGCGGCCCAGGTCGGCGTGGCCGACTGCGGCTGCGGAGCCGTCTGCTGCTGGGGGGCCTGCGGCTGCTGGTTCCAGCCGTGCTGCTGCTGAGCCGGTGCCGACTGGTCGGCGCGCTGGTTCCAGCTCTGCTCGGGCTCCCGGCGCGGGGCCGCGTGCCGGCCCCCGGGGCGCTGTCCACCGACCGGACGTCCGTTGTCGGAGACCAGGGTCGGCGGCACCCGGCGGGGCAGCGGGTCGGGCCCGGAGGGGTGCGTGGGCTGTCCTCCGTCGGGCACCTGCTGGTGCTGTTCGGCGGGCGGCTGCGGCAGCTGGTGGACCGGCGGGACCGCGTGGATGGCGGGGCCCGGGGTCCGGTCACCGGGCTGCCCCGGCGTCAGGCCGCGGCTGCGGAACAGGCCGCCGGCCTCGTCGTCGTCATCGTCGACGAGTGCGTCCATGGGCGTCTGCTGGGCGGCGAACCGGGCGACCGACTCCTCCAGCTCCACCGGGGCGTCCAGCAGCGAGGAGTTGCGTGCCGCGTGGTCGGTGAAGAGGGTGGCGGTCTCGTCGGCGCCGCGGCCCTCGAACGCCAGGTCCGTCTCGGGCTCGGTGCCCTCGGCGTCCAGGTCGTCCTGGCCCGGGTCGCCGTCGTCGTTGAGCAGCTTGCCGGGGATGAGCAGCACCGCGGTGGTGCCGCCGTACGGGGACGGCTGCAGCGAGACCCGGACACCCTGCCGCTGGGCGAGCCGGCTGACCACGAACAGACCGAGCCGGTCGGTGTCGGACAGCTCGAAGTCGGGGGTCTCCGTCAGCCGGAGGTTGGCCTCCATCAGCGCGTCCGGAGCCATGCCCAGACCGCGGTCGTGGATCTCCAGGGTGAAGCCGTTGGCCACGCGCTCGCCGAGCACCTGGACCGCGGTGTGCGGCGGGGAGAACACGGTGGCGTTCTCCAGCAGCTCGGCGATCAGGTGGGTGAGGTCGGCCACCGCGGGGCCCTTGACCGCCAGTCGCGGCAGTCGGCGGACCTCGATCCGCTCGTAGTCCTCGACCTCGGCGACGGCCGCGCGGACCACGTCCATCAGCTGGATCGGCTTGCGCCACTGACGGGACGGCGCGGCGCCGGAGAGGATGACCAGACCCTCGGCGTGCCGCCGCATGCGGGTGGTCATGTGGTCGAGCCGGAAGAGGTCGGCGAGCTCGTCGGTGTCCTCGGTGCGCCGCTCCATCTCGTCCAGCAGGGTCAGCTGGCGGTGCAGCAGCACCTGGCTGCGGCGGGCGAGGTTGACGAACACCTCGGAGATGCCGTGCCGCAGTTCGGCCTGCTTGACCGCCGCCTCGACGGCGGCCCGCTGCACGGTGTTGAGCGCGTGACCGACCTGGCCGATCTCGTCGTCGCCGTAGGTCAGCTTGGGCGCCTCGGTCTCGACGTCCACCTGTTCGCCCGAGGCGAGGCGGCGCATCACCTTGGGCAGCCGGACGTCGGCGACCTCCTGGGCGTCCTTGCGGAGCCCGGACAGGTCGCGGATCAGGGTCCGACCGATCCGGAACGACACGAAGATCGAGGCCACCAGGGCGAGGAAGCCGAGGATGCCGGCCACGCCCGCCTGCAGCAGAACGCTCTCGGCCTCAGGCTCCACGCGGTCGCGGTAGCGGTCCATGGCGTCGTCGTTCAGCCGGGTGTAGTCGTCGAGCATCGGCTTGACGACCTTCTCCCAGCGCTGCTGGTCCATCACCAGCAGTGCGCGCCGGGGCCCGGCCTTCATGATGGTTTCCTCGGTCTGCCGCAGCGCCTCGGGAACCGCCGAGGTGCGCCGGTACGTCGCGAGGATCTTCTGCTCGGAGGCCGGCAGGATCGGCATGCTGGTGGCGTAGAGCAGGTTGCGCTCGGCGATCAGGTCCGAGAGCTGCCGCATGCTCTGCGCGTTCATGCGCTTCGAGGTCAGCGCGACCATGAACAGCGCGTCCTCGCGGGAGAGCGCCTCACGGGCACGGATCATCGCGACCAGCGCGCGTCCCTGCTTGTCCAGGTCGGCATTGGGCACCGAGTGCAGCGAGCTGCGGAAGATATAGCAGAGCTCGATCACGCTGCTGTAGTAGCCGTAGGTGTCCTGGATGCTGACACCGCGGTTGGCGACCTTGCGACGCAGGTTCTCCAGGCCGTCGGCCTTCTCCACGATCTCGCCAAGCTGCTGCTTGGCGTCATCGCTCATCTTGTCGAGCGTGTCACTGTTCTGGGCCGCGGAGCGCAGCTTGGACAGCACCTGGTCCGTCTTCTGCTGGCGGCCCTGGAGGCGTGGTAGGACTTCGCTCTGCTGGGGATCGGCCAGGAAGATCAGCGCCTGGCGGCGCTCCTGCTGGATGGCCTGCACTGCCTCCTCGACCGGAGAGCCGACATCGTCCACGATGTCAGCGGCGTCCAGCAGTTTCATGGCCTCTCGGCCTGTGATCACTGTAGCGAAGGCCCAGATTGCCGTCAGTGAGACGAGCGGCACAAGCAACAGCGCCACGATCTTCCTGCGGATCGATTTCCCGCGAAAGCGCATGGCCTCCCCAACGTCAACCCCGAAACACGGGGGCGGAGTTCCGACAACAAGCGGCGCGAGCCTACTACCCTGAGCTGCCTAAACTCGAAGGCGTGTCCAGTTGTTGACGGGACGCTGTCGATAGCGTTGATCATGATGTGTCCGATGATCGCCCGACTTACCCCCCGACCGATGGCAGGTCCCGGACGCATGACTGGCTCATACTCCCGCTGAGGTCTGGCTGAAAATCCCCTCCCCAGGGGAACCCTCGACCAGGGTTGTTCGTGGGCCATCTGGAGGCCCTGGGGGGAATAGGACCCATGTCCGGCGCTTTGAACGGGGCGGGTCGGGGCACCCAGAGAGAGGGGTGAGGACTTTATGCGCAAGGATCGCGACATCCCGCGTGCGGCCTCGGACGGCATCCCGCCGGGCCGGGTCCGGACGCTGTGGGTCGAGGAGCCGGCCCGGCGGTACAGACTGCCTGATCCGGTGCGTACCGCGGCGGTTCGCGCGGTCATCATCGTGGCGGTGACGCTGGTGCAGGCGATGGTGGCACTGCTGTGCTCGCTGGCCGGTTCCTGGCTGGCCTTCCCGATGGTGCTGAGCACGGTGGCGAGCGTGGTGGCGGCCACCTGGGGGGTGCTCGACGTGTGGGTCACCCGGCAGGTGTGGCGGCAGCGGCACGGGGTGGTCTCAGCACCCAGTAGCTCCGCTCGTCAAGTACGCCAATCGCGCCGCCCGCAGCGGCTGTCCGGAGCCTGAGCCGGAAACGGCCGCGCCGGGCCGGGGGTGTGGCCGCGCCGAGGCCCGGGCCGCGGCCACGGCAAGGCTGGGGTCTCGGCCATGCGGAGGGTTGGGGTGCGGCCGCGCAGGGCCTGGGGCCGCGCGGAGGCCAGCGCTGTGAGCCACACAGAGGTCAGGGCTGGGTCGCGCGAGGCCCGGGCGGCGGCCACACGAAGCCGAGGCCGCGCGGAGGCCAGGGCTGCGGTCATGCGCAGGCCGGGGCTTCGGCCATGCCGAGGGTGAGGTTGCGGCCAAGCCGAGGCCCAGACTACGGCGGCACGGAGTCCGAGGCCGCGCGGAGGCCGGGGCTGTCCCGTCGTCCCCGCGGGGTGGACGGGACAGCCCCGGGACTCAGACCTTCGGCTGGTCGCCCGCCACGCCCTGGGCGGGACGGCCCTCGCCCGGGGTGTCCGGGCGGCGGAACATCCGGGTGGCGGTGATCTGGCCGTGCACCGCCTCGCCCTCCGGGTCCTGCTGCGGCAGGCCGGGCCGCAGGTGCTCCTCGACGCTGATGTACTTCAGCCCGGCCCGCAGGTCGGCGTCATTGCGCAACCGGATGACCAGCGGGAACTCCGCCAGCGCGGTGGTGTCGAAGAGACCGGTGGTGTACAGCAGTTGGACGCCCAGGGCGTCCGCCACGGCCCGCTGGAGCTCCAGCAGGTAGGTGGCGTTGGCCCGGCCGATCGGGTTGTCCAGGAACAGCGTGCCCGCGTGCCGCTGCTTGTCCCGCCCCCGGTCGTTGCTGCGCAGCGCCGCCATGGTGCAGTACAGGGCGATGGCGGCGGTCAGCAGCTGCCCGCCGGAGAACACGTCGCCCATCTGCCCCACCGGCACCCGCTCGGCGCGCAGCACCGCGTCCGGCTTGAGGATCTCCACGGCCACCCCGCGCGGCAGCAGGGCCGCGTGCACGCCGCGCAGCAGCAGCGACATCCCGTCCCGGCGCAGGTCGGAGTTCTTGCGGACGGCCGCGCGGGTCGCCTCGTCGATGACCTCGCCCAGCCGCTCGGTCAGCGTGGCCTGGTCCGGGTCCTCGAAGCGGATGCGCAGGAACTCCTGGCCGGACCACTCGCCCAGGCCCTCCGGCAGCCGGGACAGGCGCTGTGCCGAGCGGAGGGTGGCCAGACAGGACTCGACCAGGCCGCGCAGCCGGTCGACGATGCTGTCGCGGTTGCGCTCCAGCTGGGCCAGCTCGTCGGTGAGCACCCGCAGCCGGGGGGCGAACGCCTCGGACCAGGCCGCGGCGTGGTCCGGCAGGGCGGCGGCGGGCAGTTCGCGGATCTGCTGGCGGGCCGGGGTGCGGACCTGCTCGTAGCGGGTGGAGTTGGCGTGCCGCACCAGCACGTCGCCGGCCTCGCGCACCGCCGCCTCGGCCGCCGACAGGTCGCCGGCGCAGCCGCGCAGCGAGCGGCGGGCCTCGGCGGCCGCCTGCCGGGCCTCGGCGAGCGATCCGGCGTACGACTCCGGCCGCTCCGCGTCGGCCGACTGCTCCTCCGGCTCGCCCTGGTTGTCCCGCAGCAGGTCCCGCAGCATGGCCGCGACCTCGTCGAAACCGCCGGCGGCGTCCTCCGCGGCCCGGTGGGCGCGCAGCAGGTCGGTGTGCGCGATACGGGCCGTCTCCAGGGCGTCGGTACGGGCGGCCAGTTCGGCGTTGGCGCTGCGCAGCAGCTCCTTGGCCTGCTCGGCGTCGGCCGGCACCTGCTCTTCGGGCAGCTCGGTGTGGGCCTCGCCGTCGGCCGGGGCCAACCGCTCGGCCTCGCCGCGCAGCCGGCCCAGCTGCTCGCTGGCGGCCGAGGCGCGACCCTCCAGCATCTGCACCAGTGACTCGGCGCGGGCCGCGGCGGCCTGCCGGGAGGGGCCGTCCGCTCCGTCGGTGCCCTCCAGCAGCTGGGCGGCCCGGGTGCGGACCTTGTTGGTGAGCCGGTCGAGTTCGGCCAGTGCGGCGCTCTCATCGCTCTCGGCACGCGCCTGCTCGGCGCGGAGATCGGCGCCGACCCCCACCTTCTCGTACACCTGGGAGGCCGCCCGGTACGCCTCGCGCAGCGCGGGCAGCGAGCTGCCGGACGGCTGCTCCTCCTCGTCGAGGTCGTCCGGCACCCCGGCGATCTCGGCGCGCTCGGCGCGCAGGGCGCGGGCGGTGCGGTGGGCGTCGTCGGCCGCGCGCTGGGCGGCGCGGCGGTCCTCGTCGGCCGCACGGGCCCGGTCCACGCAGGCCGCGGCGCGCTCCTCGCTCTCGGCGGCCTCGTCGGCCAGCTCCCGCAGCCGGGTCTGCCAGGCGGCGCGCTCGCGCAGGCGGTAGGCCAGCCCGGCCAGCGCGTCGGCGGCGCGGCGGGCCCGCTGGGCCGCCTCCTGCCGCTCCTCGCGCACCCGGGCGGCCTCGGCGGCGGTCTCCTCCGCCTCGGCACGCAGGGTGCGGGCCTCGGACAGGTGCTGCTGGGCCTCGTCGGCGGCGGTCCGGGACCGCTCGGCCGCGGCGGCCAGTTCGGCGAGCCGGCCGGGCGGGCAGCCCTGCCGCCAGGAGGCCAGCCGGGCGGCCAGCGTCCGGTCCCCGGCCAGCCGGGCGGCCAGGGTGCGGATGTCCTCGTCGCGGGCGGTGGCCCGGCGGCGCAGTGCCTGACGCTCGTCGTCGGCGGCCCGTTCGTCGTGCATGGCCGGGTTCGGCGGCACCAGGAAGACCGCGCCGTCCTCGGAGCCCGGCGGGGGCGTGGGGGCCAGCAGCGCGGCGGCGGTGCCCACCGCGACCGCGGAGCGCGGCAGCAGCGAGGCGTTGCCGAGCACCTCGCGGGCGCGGGCGTGGGTGTCCGGGTCGGTGATGACCACGCCGTCCACCAGCTCCGGGCGGGCGGCGAGCACCGCGGCGTGGTCGGCCGGGTCCACGGCCTGGGCCAGATAGCGCCAGCCGGGCAGGGCGGGGATGCCGTGCTCGCCGAGGTACTCCACCGCGGCCAGTACGTCGGGGCTGGGCGGCAGCAGTCCGCCGTCGCCCAGCGCGCCGAGGATGCGGGAGTCGTCGGCGGCGGCGGTGCGCAGGTCGAACAGCTGCCGCTCGGCGGAGCCGACGCTGTCCTCCAGCAGTTCGCGCAGGGCCTCGGCGTTGCGGTCCAACTCCTCGGCGGTGAGCGGGCCCTCGGCGGCGGCACCGGCGGGCCGGCCGCCGCCGGCCGGTGCCTGGTGGCCGCGCTGCCCCGGAACGGTACGGGAGGCCGCGCCGGGCTGGCCGGCGCCGGGGTGGGCGAGTCCCAGCAGTTCGGTCAGCCGCGGCTCGGCGCCCAGTGACTCGGCGGCGCGCCGCTCGGCCTCGTAGGCGTGCTCCGCGGCCTGGGCGGCGTCGGCGGCGCGGGCGGCGGCCAGCTCGGCGCGGGACTGCTCGGCGCCCAGCTCCCGGGCCTGCTCGGCGCTGTGCCGGGCGGCCTCGCGGGCGCTGTCCCAGGCGGCGACGGCGGTCTTCTCGGCGTCCGCGGCGGCCAGCGCGGCCCTGGCCGGATCGGCGTCCGGCGCGGAGTCGTCCAGCCAGCCGGCCCGTACCGCCTCGGCGGTCTCCTGGGCCACCTCGGCGAGCCGCTGGCGCAGGTGCTCGGCCTCGCTGCGGGCCCGCTGGGCCTCGGTGGCGGCGGTGGTGGCGTCCCGGTGGGCGGCCTCGCCGGCCTGCTGGAGGGCGGCGGAGCGCTCCTCCTCCTCGGCGGCGACCCGCTCGCCGGCCCGGGCCGCGGCGGTCAGGGCGCGCACCAGGTCGGCGGCGGCCCTGGCACGTGCGGCGAGTGCCGGGGCGGCGTCCCGCTCGGCCTCCTGGATGGCGGCGGCGACCCGCGCGGAGCGGTCGGCGGCGGCGCGGTGCCGCAGCACCGTCTCGGCGGCCTGCCAGGCGGAGTGCAGGGTGCGGGCGTCGTTGAGTTCGCGGCGCTGGGCCGCGGCGCCCTTCTCGGCCGCGGTCAGCGCCAGCGAGGCGTGCCGGTAGGCGAGTTCGGCGGCGATCCGGGCGGACTGGTCGCGGGCCTGCTCGGCGTTGGTGACGGCGTGCGCGGCGGCGGCGACGGACTGGGCCAGCTCGACGGCCCGGCCGCGCTCCTCGGCGCCCCGGGCGGAGAGCCGGCGGGCCAGGGCGCGGGTGCGGCGCTCGGCGCCGGCGTGCACCTCGCGGGCCTGGCCGCGGCGCTGGGCGGCCTCGGAGATGCGGGTCAGCAGGTCGAGGGAGCCGGCGGTGAAGTCGCGTTCGGCGGTGAGTTCGGCGCGCCGGCCCAGCTTGTGGGCGAAGCCGTGGACCAGGTCGGCGAGGCCGTCGGTGTCCCGGGTGTCGGTGACGGCGCGCAGCAGCAGGTCGGTGAAGTCGGAGTCGTTCTTGACCGCGAAGAGTCCGGCGGCCTCGCCCTCGTCGGCGTTCATCTCGCGCTGGTAGCGGAAGAGTTCGGGGTCCAGGCCGAGTTCGCCCAGGTGCTCGTTCCAGCGCTCGTGGATCTCCACCCAGACCACGTCCAGGTGCGGGTAGGCCTTGCCGGCCTCGGTGATGGCGTCCCGGAAGCCCTTCATGGTGCGGCGTCGGCCCTGCGCCCCGGAGGCGCCCTCGGCGGTGCGGCGCATGGCGGTGGACTCGGCGACCGGCAGCGAGTCCAGGCTCAGGCCGGGGCCGGGCCGGAAGGAGTACCAGGCCTCGGCGAACTTCCGGGGGTCGTTGGAGACCTGCCGGCCGCGCCACTCGCTGACCTTGCCGACCACGACGGTCTCGCCGGTGACGGTGTGCTGCCACTCCAGGGCGACGTGCCCGCAGTCGTCGGCGAGCAGGAACTTGCGCAGCACTCCGGAGCTGGCGCCGCCCAGGGTGTTGCGGTGGCCCGGGAGCATCACCGAGAAGATCAGCTTGAGCAGGACGGACTTGCCGCCGCCGTTCTCCAGGAAGAGGACTCCGGCGGGGGCCGGGCGGCGCGGCGGGCCGATCGGCTCCTCCTCGAAGAACTCCGCTTGGGCGGGCGCCGGGCTGGGCACCGGATCGCCGACTCCGCGCAGGTCCAGCACGGTGTCGGCGTAGCGCGCACCGGCGGGCCCGATGGAGTAGAGGCGGACCCGGGACAGCTCGTACATGGCGGCGGACTCTCGTTGTCGATGGTCGTTGGGAACAGTGGTGCGGTGGCGTGCGGCGGGGTGGCCGGCGGGGCGGCGCCCGGCTCAGGAGTGGAAGGGCAGTCCGGCGTCGGCGACCAGTTCGAGGTCGTCGGAGTCGTCGGGCGGCAGCAGGCTCGGGGTGCCGTCGGCCACCGGCACGATGCCCAGCTCCAGCAGCTCGGCCATGGCGGCGCTGCCGGCCATGTCCCGGACCTGGAGCTGGTAGCGGGCTGTGGTGCGGAAGGCGCCGCCGGCGTCGTCCCCGGTGCGCTGGAGGAAGCCGGAGTCGACGAGGAAGGCGACGGCCTTGCCGATGATGCCGGTGGTGGAGCCCGCGAGCCGGCGGGCGTCCTTGGTGGCTCCGGTGGCGCTGCGCCGGGCGTACACCCGCCAGGCCGCCTCCAGCCCGGGGGCATCGGTGCTCGGGTCGGTGTTGTCGCCCTGTTCGGCGGCGCGCTCCTCCAGCCGTCGGCATGCCTGGCGGACGAAGGCGTCGACGCCGTTGACCGTGATCCGGCCGATGTAGCCGTCGTCGGCGAGGTCCTCGGGGCGCGGGAAGGCCATCGCGGCGATCGCCAGGTGGGCCAGTCCGTGCAGGAAGCGGTCTGCCGAGTCGGTGGCGGCGCGGCGCGCGTAGTCGCCCATCCGGACCGCGAAGACCGAGTCCTCGGCGGCGGTGACCGCCATCCCGGCGCGGGTGGACACCTCCAGGACGATCAGCCCCAGGCCGGCGGCGACGGCGTCGGCCAGGCGGGCGAAGGCGGGGTCGTCGCGGTGCCGGCGCAGGAGTTCGGCGTAGTCGGCGTCGCGGGCGGGCAGCAGCTTGGGCTGCAGGCCGAAGGCGACCAGGCGGGCGGCGTCGGCCACGTCGGCGGGGGTGACCGGTGCGCTGCCCGGGCGCGCCGTGCCGTCCGGTGCCTGCGGGACGGGAACGCCCGGCTGCTCCGGCGGGTACGGCGAGTCCGGGTGCGGCTGCGCGCCCTCTTCGGCGCGGTACTCGGTCACTGCTGCTGCTCCTCGGTGCGGTGGGTGGTGGCGATCGGGTACGGCGAGCGGGCGCGGGCGGCCCGAGGGGCGGGCATCAGGCGGCCTCCGTGCGGGGCGATCGTCACGATCGGGCGCGGGTGACAGCGCCTGAGCCGGCGGGCGGCCCAGGGGGCGGGCATCGGGCGGCCTCTGTGCGGAGTGATCACGGCGATCGGGCGCGGGTGGCGACCCCTGTGCCGGCGGGCGGGCATCAGGCGGCCTCCGTGCGGTCGGCGGCCATGCCGGCGGCGTCGAGCAGCGCGGTGCCCACGATCAGGTCCGCGCCGCCGAACTCCGGGTCGGTGAGCTCGGTGCCGTCGTCCACCGCGAACAGCAGCCGCTCCTCGCCCTGCCGGTAGGCGGTACCCACCGGCGGGCTCGCGGCGTGCACCGCCAGCAGGGCGACCAGGTACGGGAGTTCGGGGTCGCGCAGCCGGGCCTCGGCGAGCAGGCCGGAGAGCCTGCGGGGGGCGTCCGGCGGCAGGTCGAGCAGTTCCATGGCGACGGCCAGCTGCTCCTCGCTGAACCGGCTGTCGTCGGGGGTGGCGATCAGGTCGGGCTCGGGCATCTCGGCGCCCAGGTGCTCGCGCTCCACCGGCGGGGTGAGCAGCATCTCGAGCAGGTCGCCGACCCGCAGGGAGACGGGGGTGCGCAGCCCGGTGCCGCGGGCGAAGAAGGCGTCGGTGACCCGGGTGGCCTGCTCGACGGGGAGCGGCAGCAGCGGGGCGACCAGCTGGCCGTAGAGGTCGAGGCCGGAGCGGGCGGTGGGGGTGGCGAAGGCCTGCCGGTCCTGCTCGGCGCGGAACAGCGGGCCAGCCTCCAGCAGCCGGGACTGGAGCTGGGTGTGCCGGCGGATGCAGTCCTTGACGATGTCGACCAGCTCGGCGGCGCGCCGCTTGTGCTCCGGGTCGCCCCCGGAGGCGGCCTCGTCGCGGACCCGCCGGATGTTGGTGAGAATGGCGTTCTCGTGGCGGTAGCGGTCGGCGACGTGCTCCAGGGCCTCGGCGATCATGTCCGGGACCTTCTGCAGCCAGTCGACCGCACGCACGTTGCGCCGGGTGGCGTCCAGGGTCCTGCGCAGGGTCTCGGAGTACTGCACGGTGCGGTAGCGGGCCTGTTCGGCGGCGAGTTGGGCGTCCGCCAGCCGGCCGCGGTTGATCAGCACCTCCAGCTTCACCTCGGCCGCGATCTGGGCGCTGGTGACATCCGTGTCCAGGGCGCCGACCAGGACGTTGACCGCCTCGTCGGTGGTGCGCAGATAGACGGTGCCGCCGGGGCCGGGGACCTCTTCGATCAGCTTGAAGTCGTAGTCGCGGCGGACGTACGCGCCGTCGGCGTCGAAGGTGCCGTAGACGACGCGGAAGCCGCGGTCCACGCTGCCCACGTTGATCAGGTTCTCCAGGACCCATCGGGCGACCCGCTCGTGCTCGGTGGCGGGGCGTCCGGGGGCCTGGGCGGCGATGCGGGGCAGCAGCCTGGTCACTATCTGCTCGTGGTCGGCCCCGGTGTCGAAGTCCATGTGGAGGGTGACCAGGTCGATGGCGGCGAGGGCGACCTCGGCCATGGTGTAGACCCCGTACTCCCCGACCAGGCTGGTCTTGCGGACGTCCAGGTCGTGCAGCGGCGCGGTGCACGCGAGGGCGCGCAGCCGGCGGGCCAGGCCCTCGTCGGCGGCCGGGCCGGGCGCGGGCCGCCCGCCGGCGGCCGGGCCGGGGGCAGGCCGGATCAGCCCGTTGAGCTGGGGCGCAGCCGCCCCCGGGGGTACAGAAGTCACGTCGCACAGCGTAGGCGGTCGGACCGACAACGTACGAAACCGGGCGGCCTCCGGCCCGGATGGCGGGGGGCCCTGCGGGGGCGTACCCGTTCTTTTGCGTGCGGGGGCCGTGCGGGAGTGTACGGGATGCGGGGTGGTGTTCGTGGTCGGCACGGTGCGGGTTGAGTGTGGTTGGTCGCGCAGTTCCCCGCGCCCCTGGTGGGGCGGCTGGGCGGCTTCGGGGTGCGGGAGTTTACGGGGTTCGGGGGGCGTTTGTTGTT
>NZ_SRID01000013.1 GCF_004684805.1 Streptomyces palmae | reverse complement strand
GGGTCGGTGCGGGGGTGGCCGGGGGTCGGTGAAACGGCGCCGGGCCGTACCGCCGGTGGCGGTACGGCCCGGTGGGGTACCGGGGTGCCCGTCGCGATGCGGTGGCGGTCGTCAGGAGGCGCGGCCGGCGAGCTCGTAGCCGGCCTCGTCCACGGCGGCGCGGATCGCCTCGTCGTCCAGGGCCGACGCGGAGACGACGGTCACCTTCCCGGTCGCCGCGACCGCCTGCACCGAGCTGACGCCCTCGATGGCGGAGATCTCCTGGGAGATCGCGCCCTCGCAGTGGCCGCAGGTCATGCCGGTCACCTGGTAGACGGTGGTGACGGTGCCGGACTCGGTGCCGGCCGCCGTCCCGGAGCCGCCGCAGGAACCGTCGGTGGTGCAGCAGGAACCGGTGTTGGCCTCGGTGCTCATGGCTGTCTCCTGTGAGAGTGGATACGCATGGGTGTGTCGGGAGTCCTGGGGGTTGCCCCCTCGGCTCCGACATGAGGAACTCTATACCCCTAGGGGGTATGAAGTCATCTCCCCTCGCCGGTTCGTGGCGGCGCGGCGGGTCGGGCCCGTGTGGGGGTGTGGCCGGATCCCGCGAGGGCCGGCTTCACTCCCGTCGGGACCGGTTGCCGGGGCGGCGTGCCACCCAGCTCCGCACCGTGTCCGCGTACCAGTAGGGCTTGCCGCCCTCCACGTGGTCGGGAGGCGGCAGATGGCCGTGCTTGCGATAGGACCGCACCGTGTCGGTCTGTACGCCGATGTGTGCGGCGATCTCCTTGTACGACCAGAGCTTGCGGTCGGTCATCTCCCGTGCCTTCCTGCCGGCGCCGCGGACTCGGCCGGAGGCCGGTGGGCGTCGCGGCGTGATCGCTGTCGACCCCACAGCCTGTGCCCGAAGGGCGGCGAATCGTGACGGGAAGAAGGGTGCTGTTAAGCGCCTGTAACGGAAGTTCCGCATAACCGTGACATCAGCCATGGATATGTAACAGTCCGGACAAGTGTGTCAATCCACCTGGTCGGGGACCCCGCCCTGCTCTGCCGGATCCGCCATGCGCCGCGCGATCTCGGCCGGGGACACCGGGCGGCGCTCCCGCCGGGACAGCTCGCCCGCCTCGGCCACCAGCAGGGCGGCCAGCGCCTGCTGCCCGGGGCAGGGGTTGGGGCCCTGGCCGCGTACCGCTGCCAGGAAGGCGGCGAGTTCGGCCCGGTAGGCGTCCGCGAAGCGCTCAAGGAAGCCGGGCCACGGGTGTGCGGGGGCGGCGGGGCCACCTGGCTCGGCGGAGGTGAAGGGCGTACGGGCGTCCAGCCCGACCACCCACTGGTCGCGCTCCCCGGACAACTCCATCCGCACGTCGTACCCGGCGCCGTTGTAGCGGGTCGCGGTGGAGCTGACCAGGGTGCCGTCGTCCAGGGTGAGCAGGACCGCCGCGGTGTGCACATCGCCGGCCGCCCGGAAGGCGTCCGCCCCACCGGTGTCGCTGCCCACCGCGTAGACCTCCACCACCTCGCGCCCGGTCAGCCAGCGCACCGCGTCGAAGTCGTGCACCAGGCAGTCCCGGATCAGACCGCCGGAGTGCGGCAGGAAGCCGGGTGGCGGGGGCGCGGCGTCCGAGGTGACGGTGCGGACGGTGTGCACCCGCCCCAGCCGCCCGGAGCGGTAGGCCTGCCGCGCCGCCAGGTACCCGGCGTCGAAGCGCCGCTGGAAACCCACCTGGAGCCAGGTGCCGGCCGCCGCCACCTCCCGCAGCGCCCACTCGGTGCCGGCCAGGTCCGGGGCGATGGGCTTCTCGCAGTACACGGGCAGCCCGGCGCGGGCGGCCCGCACGATGAGTTCGGCGTGCGCGGCGGTGGCGGCGGTGATCACCACCGCGTCCACACCCGCCGCGAAGACCGCGTCCACGCTCCCCGCGAGTACCGCGGCCGCGCCCGCCGCGGGAGCCACTTGCGCGCCGCCCGTGGGCGTGGCGGGAGGGCCGAGGTGGGCGGCCAGCCGGAGGGCCCGCTCCGGCTCCGCGTCGCCGATCAGCAGCGCCTCCACGCCCGGCACCGCCGCCAGCGCGGCCGCGTGGAAGGAGCCGATCCGGCCCGCTCCCAGCAGTCCCACCCGCATCTCAGCTCCCGTCCGACGAAGGGTCCACCGGCGCCACCGCCGGCGTCAGCGGTAGAGGGCGGGCCGCTCGGCCAACTCCACGGTGACCCGCTCCCCGGTGGCCTGCGCGCGCACCCCGGCCTCGCAGACCGCGGCCGCCGCATAGCCGTCCCAGGCGCTGGGGCCCTGGACCTCGCCGCGCCGGGTGGCGTCCACCCAGGCCTGCACCTGCCGGTCGTACGCCTCCCGGAAGCGGGCCACGAAGTCCTGCGCGATCTCGCCTCCCCAGCCTCCGGCACGGTTGACCAGCATCTGGTGCGACTCGCCGATCCGGGCGGTGCCCCGCTCGCAGACCGCCTCGGCCTGCACCTGGTAGCCGAAGCCGCAGTTGGCGAAGATCTCCACGTCCACCAGCACCCCGCCGTCGGTCTCGAAGATCACCAGCTGCGGATCGCCGATCCCCGCCGGGGCGTGCGCGCTGGGCCGGGGCCGCAGCACCCGTACCGCGGTGATCTCCTGCCCCAGCAGCCAGCGGGACTGGTCCATCTCGTGCACCACCGAGTCGTTGACGAGCATGGGCTCGGTGAAGAAGGAGGGCACCGAGGCGTTGCGGTGCCGGCAGTGCAGCAGCAGCGGGCGGCCCAGCTCCCCGCTGTCCAGCAGCTCCTTGAGCCGGGCGAACTCCGGGTCGTACCGGCGCATGAAACCCACCTGCACCCGCCGGTGCCCCAGGCGCTGCTCGGCCTCCAGCACCCGCAGCGCGGAGGCGGCGTCCGGGGTGAGCGGCTTCTCGCACAGCACCGGCAGATCGTGCCGAAAGGCCTCCAGCAGCGCGGCCTCGTGGGCCGGTCCGGGGCTGGCCACCAGCACCGCGTCCACCTCGGCGGCGGCCATCGCGGCGGCCGGGTCGGTGTACGCCGCGCAGCCCTCGATCCGGTCCGCGACGGACTTGACCCGCTCCGCGTCGATGTCGACCACCGCGGCCACCCGCGCCCCGCTGATCACCTCGTCGATCCGGCGTACGTGGTCGGCGCCCATCCGGCCGGTGCCGATGACGGCGACGCCGAGCGTGCCCTGCTGGGTCATGGACGTTCTCTCCTTGTGCTCTCGCGGTGGTGCGTACGCCCCGCGGCCGGGTCCGACCCGGGCCGTTCCCGGCGGCGGGGCGCGGTCAGGCCCCGCAGCCGCGCAGATAGCGCCGGGTGCGCCGGGCGATGGGCAGCGGCTGGTCGGGCGGGCAGGGGTACATGTCCTGTTCCACGATGGCGAACAGATCGGCGTCCAGCCCCTGGGCCGCGGTCAGCACCGGTTCCAGGGCCGGGATCCCGGCGGGCGGCTCGCACATCACCCCGCGCCGCACGGCGGGCCCGAACGGCACCCCGTCCCGGACCACCTCGGCCAGGACCGCCGGATCGACCTGCTTGAGGTGGAGGTAGCCGATCCGCTCCCCGTAGGTCTCGATCAGCTTGACGCTGTCGCCCCCGCAGTAGGCGTAGTGCCCGGTGTCCAGGCACAGGCGCACCAGCTCCGGGTCGGTGGCGTCCAGGAAGCGGGCGACGTTCTCCTCGGTGTCGATATGGGTGTCGGCGTGCGGGTGCACCACGATGTCCAGGCCGTAGCGCTCCTTCACCTCGCGTCCCAGCCGCTCCGTGCCGGTGGCCAGCAGCCGCCACTGCTCGGCGGTCAGCTCCGGGGCCTCGATCAGCTCGGCGGTCTTGTCGTCCCGCCAGAAGGACGGGATGACGACCAGGTGCCGGGCGCCCATGGCCCGGGTGAGCGCGGCGACCTCGGAGACATGGGCCCAGGTGGCGTCCCAGACCGCGGGGCCCCGGTGCAGGGCGGTGAAGACGGTGCCGGCCGAGACGCTCAGCCCGCGCCGGGCGGTCTCCTCGGCGAGTCGGGCGGGGTCGGTCGGCAGATAGCCGTACGGGCCCAGTTCGATCCAGGCGTAGCCCGCCTCGGCGACCTCGTCCAGGAAGCGTGGCCAGGGGACCTGCTGGGGATCGTCGGGGAACCACACACCCCAGGAGTCGGGGGCCGAGCCGATCCTGATGCGGTCCAGGGAAGCGGCAGTCATCGCCACGGGCTCCTCTCGCCGGTCGTGTCGGCAGCTTCACCGGCCGGGTGGGCGGGCGTCAAGGGTAGGTCAGGACATACGGACGTAAGGTCAGGTGGCCCGGCGCCGGGCGCGCTTCGATCCGCCGGGCCGTCGAGGTTTCGGCATCGGGGGATTGCCGTATGGACGTCCGTATGTAAGGACAAATCCTTGACAGGCTCGGCGGGCGGCCTCTAGACCTGAGGTGCCGCCGCCGCGACCAGCGGCGGCGCGGTACGCCGCCCGGAGCGCATCCCAGGGACCGGAAGGGGCAGTATGAGCGCGCCGCACGACCCGTACGACCTGATCACCATGGGACGGATCGGGGTGGACATCTACCCGCTGCAGATCGGGGTGCCGCTGGCCCGGGTGGAGACCTTCGGCAAGTTCCTCGGCGGATCGGCCACCAATGTCGCGGTGGCCGCGGCCCGCCTCGGCCGGCGCAGCGCGGTGATCACGCGGACCGGGGCCGACCCCTTCGGCGACTACCTCCACCAGGCGCTGCGCGAGTTCGGCGTGGACGACCGCTGGGTCACCCCGGTCGCCGCCTACCCCACGCCGGTCACCTTCTGCGAGATCTTCCCGCCGGACGACTTCCCGCTCTACTTCTACCGCCGGCCCAAGGCCCCCGACCTGGAGATCCACCCCGAGGAGCTGGACCTGGAGGCGATCGGCGCCGCACGGGTCTTCTGGGTCACCGGCACCGGGCTGTGCGAGGAACCCAGCCGCACCAGCACCCTGGCCGCGCTGGCCGCCCGGGACCGCGCCGGCACCACCGTGTTCGACCTGGACTGGCGCCCCATGTTCTGGGCCGACCCGGAGCAGGCCCGCCGCCACTACGCCCAGGCGCTGCGGTACGCCACCGTCGCGGTGGGCAATGTGGACGAGTGCGAGATCGCCACCGGCCTGCGCGAACCGGCCGCCTGCGCCCAGGCCCTGCTGGACGCGGGGGTGGAACTCGCCGTCGTCAAACAGGGGCCCAAGGGGGTCCTCGCCGTGCATCGGGACGGGGCCGTCGCCGAGGTCCCGCCGGTGCCGGTCGAGGTGGTCAACGGGCTCGGCGCGGGCGACGCGTTCGGCGGCGCGCTCTGCCACGGCCTGCTCGCCGACTGGGACCTGGAGCGCGCGGTGCGGTACGCCAACGCGGCCGGCGCCATCGTCGCCTCCCGCCTGGCCTGCTCCTCCGCGATGCCCACCGACGCCGAGGTGCACGCCGTGCTCGGCGACTGACCGCCACACCTGCCCCACGTGCCGGCGCCCCGCATCCCCCAGCCAAGGAGCCCCCACTTGAGCATCAGCATCCCCGACCTGGTCACCGTGCGCGCCCGGCACCCGGAGGCCATCGCGGAGGCGGCCGCCCGCCGGGTGCGCCGGCCGCTGATCGGCGAGAGCGGTCGGCTGATGATCATCGCCGCCGACCATCCGGGGCGCGGCGCGCTGTCCGTCGGCAACCGCCGGCTGGCCATGGCCAACCGGCGGGATCTGCTGGAGCGGCTGTGCCGGTCACTGGCCCGCCCCGGGGTGGACGGGGTGCTGGCCACCGCCGACATCCTGGAGGACCTGCTGCTGCTCGGCGCCCTGGAGGGCAAGGTGGTGATGGGCTCGATGAACCGCGGCGGACTGGCCGGCGCCGCCTTCGAACTGGACGACCGCTTCACCGGCCACCGGCCGGAAGACCTCACCCGGCTCCGCTTCGACGCGGGCAAACTGCTGCTGCGCATCGACTACACCGACCCCGGCTCGCTCACCACCATGGCGACCGCGGCCCGCGCCATCGACGCCATGGCGGAACACCGGCTGCCCGTCTTCGTGGAGCCGTTCATCTGCCGGCGCACCGGCGGCCGGGTGGTCAACGAGCTGACCGCCGAGGCCGTCACCCGCTCCATCGCCATCGCCTCGGGCCTCGCCGGCACCTCCGCCTACACCTGGCTGAAGGTGCCGGTCACCCGGGACGCGGCGGAGATGGCCGCGGTGATGGAGACCTCCACCCTGCCCGCGGTGCTGCTCGGCGGCGACGTGGGCGGCACCGCCCGGGAACAGCAGGAGGCCTACGAGCGGTGGCGCACCGCGCTGCGGCTGCCGACGGTGCAGGGCCTGGTGGTGGGGCGTTCGCTGCTCTATCCGGCGGACGGCACGGTGGAGGACGCCGTGGACACCGCGGTCGGCCTGCTCTGAGGGGAGCGGCATGGAAACCCCAGGAGTACGGGCACACCCCACGCGTACGGGCACACCCCGTCAGTACACCCCGCGAGTACGGATCCCCGCGCAGACGGACACCCCTCGCTTCACCCCCCGTACGCCTCGTACGCCCCGAGCGCCCACCGACCACCCCGTACGCCCCGTGACCGGCACATCCGGCCGTACGGCCCGTACCGACCCTTGGGGAGGCTTTCGCCATGACAGCCGGCACCGACAGCACCGACAGCACCGCCAAGACCGACAGCACCGCCAAGACCGACCGCACCACCGAGACCAACAGCACCGACAAGACCGACCGCACCACCAAGACCAACAGCACCGACAGGACCGCCGGACCCGGCGAGCTTCATCTGGCCGCCGGCCGGGCCGCGGACGGCCCGTACGCCGTGCGGGTGGACCCGGAACGGGCCGGCTGGGGCTATTCGGCCCTGCGGGTGCTGGGGCTGCCGCCCGGCGGCGGCCACTCCTTCCGCACCGGTGACAGCGAGTGGATCGTGCTGCCGCTGCGCGGCGGCTGCACCGTCCGCACCGGTCAGCAGGAATTCGAACTGCACGGCCGGGCCGATGTGTTCAGCGGGGTCACCGACTTCGCCTATCTGCCGCGCGATGCCGAGGCCCGGATCGACAGCGCCGCCGGTGGGCGGTTCGCCCTGGCCGGCGCCCGCTGCGAGCGGGTGCTGCCCGCCCGCTACCAGCCCGCCTCCGCGGTCCCGGTGGAGCTGCGCGGCAGCGGCGGCTGCTCCCGGCAGGTCAACAACTTCGCCGCGGCGGACGTCTTCGACTGCGACCGGCTGATCGCCGTGGAGGTGCTCACCCCCGGCGGCAACTGGTCCTCCTACCCGCCGCACAAGCACGACGAGCGCCGCCCCGGCGAGGAATCCGAGTTGGAGGAGATCTACTACTTCGAGATCGCCCCCGCGCCGCACGGCGGGCCCGGCCTCGGCTACCAGCGGGTCTCCTCCTCCGGCCGGGGCCGCGGCAGCGAACTGCTCGCCGAGGTGCGTGACGGGGACACCGTGCTGATCCCGGACGGCTGGCACGGCCCGTCCATCGCCGCCCCCGGGCACGACATGTACTACCTCAACGTGATGGCCGGCCCTGGACCCGAGCGGGCCTGGCTGATCTGCGACCACCCGGAGCACGCCTGGATCCGCGGCACCTGGCCCGACCAGCCGGTCGACCCCCGGCTGCCCCGCTACACCGCACCCACCGGAGACGCCCGATGACCTCCCCCACGTCCCCCGCCGCGCCTTCCGCCGCCCGGGGCACCCGGCGGCTGACCGTCGCCCAGGCCCTGGTGGAGTTCCTGGGCCACCAGTACACCGAGCGGGACGGACACCGCCGCCGGCTGATCGCCGCCTGCTGGGGCATCTTCGGCCATGGCAACGTCGCCGGCATCGGCCAGGCCCTGCTGGAGTCGGGACCGGACACCCTGCCCTACCTCCAGGGCCGCAACGAACAGGCCATGGTGCACGCCGCGGTGGGCTTCGCCCGGCAGTCCGACCGGCTCTCCGCCCAGGCGGTCACCACCTCCATCGGCCCCGGCGCCACCAACCTGGTCACCGGCGCCGCCCTGGCCACCATCAACCACCTGCCGGTGCTGCTGCTGCCCGGCGACACCTTCGCCACCCGCCCCGCCGACCCGGTGCTCCAGCAGCTGGAGGTCCCGTACGCGGGAGATGTCTCGGTCAACGACTGCCTGCGGCCGGTCTCCCGCTACTTCGACCGGATCCACCGCCCCGAGGCGCTGATCCCCGCCGCCCTCCAGGCCATGCGGGTGCTGACCGACCCGGTCGACACCGGGGCCGTCACCCTGGCCCTGCCGCAGGACGTGCAGGCCGAGGCGTTCGACTGGCCCGAGGAGTTCTTTGCCGACCGCGTCTGGCGGGTGCACCGCCCCGAACCGGACCCGGCCGCGCTCGCCGAGGCGGTCCGCGCGGTGCGCGCCGCCCGCCGGCCGCTGATCGTCGCCGGCGGCGGGGTGCACCACAGCGAGGCCGAGGAGGCGCTGCGGGAGCTGGCCGAGGCCACCGGCATCCCGGTGGCCTCCACCCAGGCCGGCAAGGGCGCACTGCGCCACGACCACCCCGCCGACGTCGGCGGCATCGGGCACACCGGCACCGCGGTCGCCGACGACCTGGCGCGCACCGCCGACCTGGTGATCGGCGTCGGCACCCGCTACACCGACTTCACCACCGCCTCCGCCACCCTCTTCGCCCACCCCGGCGTGCGCTTCGTCAACCTGAACACCGCCGCCTTCGACGCCCACAAGCTCGCCGCCACCGCCCTGGTGGCCGACGCCCGCGCCGGTCTGCGGGCCCTGGCCCGGGAGCTGGCCGGCCATCGGGTCGACCCCGGCTACACCGCCGAGCACCAGGCCGCCAAGGAGCGCTGGGAGGCCCGGGTGGACGCCGCCTACGCCGCCCCCGACCCCTCGGTGCGGCCGTCCCAGAGCCAGGTGCTGGGCGCCCTGGACGCGGTGGTCGACGAGCGGGACGTGATCATCAACGCGGCCGGCTCGCTCCCCGGCGACCTGCACAAGCTCTGGCGCGCCCGGTCCCGGCGGCAGTACCACCTGGAGTACGGCTACTCCTGCATGGGCTACGAGATCCCGGCCGCCATCGGGGTGCAACTCGCCGCCCCGGACCGCCCGGTGTGGGCCCTGGTCGGCGACGGTACGTATCTGATGATGCCCACCGAGATCGTCACCGCCGTACAGGAGGGCCTGCCCATCAAGATCGTGCTGCTGCAGAACCACGGCTACGCCTCCATCGGCGGCCTCTCCGAGGCGACCGGCGGCGAACGCTTCGGCACCGCCTACCGCTTCCGGGACGCCGAGGGCCGCTTCACCGGCGACCCGCTGCCGGTCGACCTGGCCGCCAACGCCGCCTCGCTCGGCATGGACGTCCTGCGCGCCGGCACCGTCGACGAACTGCGCCAGGCACTCTCCACCGCACGCGCCGCACAGCACCCCGCATGTGTCTATGTGGAGACCCGAACAGCCGACACAGTGCCGGGCGCGCCCGCTGCCCAGGCGTGGTGGGATGTGCCCGTCGCCCGGACCGCGACCCGGCAGGCCGCGGTCGAAGCCCGCGCGGCCTATGACCGCCAGGTCGCCGCCCGCCGCCGCCACCTGTGACCGACAGAAAGGGCTCAGCCATGAAGACCGTCAACCACTGGATCGGTGGTACGTCCGTCGAGGGCGCGTCCGGGAACTTCGGGCCCGTCTACAACCCGGCCACCGGCGCCCAGGACACCCAGGTGGCGCTGGCCTCCGTGGCCGAGGTGGACGCCGCCGTGGCCGCCGCCAAGGAGGCGTACCGCTCCTGGGGCACCACCTCGCTGGCCAAGCGGACCGCCATCCTGTTCCGCTACCGCGAGCTGCTGGAAGCCCGCAAGGACGACATCGCCGCGCTGATCACCGCCGAGCACGGCAAGGTGCACTCCGACGCGCTCGGCGAGGTGGCCCGCGGCCTGGAGATCGTCGAACTGGCCTGCGCCATCAGCCACAAGCTCAAGGGCGAGCTGTCCACCCAGGTCTCGGGCGGCGTGGACGTGGCCTCGATCCGCCAGCCGCTGGGCGTGGTGGCCGGCATCACCCCGTTCAACTTCCCGGCCATGGTGCCGCTGTGGATGTTCCCGGTGGCCATCGCCTGCGGCAACACCTTCGTCCTCAAGCCCAGCGAGAAGGACCCCTCGGCCTCCGTCCTGCTGGCCGAGCTGGCCGCCGAGGCGGGCGTACCGGAGGGCGTGCTCAACGTCGTCCACGGTGACAAGATCGCCGTGGACCGGCTGCTGGAGCACCCGGACGTGGCCGCGGTCAGCTTCGTCGGCTCCACCCCGATCGCCAAGTACATCCAGGCCAAGGCCGTCGAGCACGGCAAGCGGGTGCAGGCGCTCGGTGGCGCCAAGAACCACATGCTGGTGCTGCCCGACGCGGACCTGGACGTGGCCGCCGACAACGCCATCAACGCCGCCTACGGCTCGGCCGGCGAGCGCTGCATGGCCGTCTCGGTGGTCGTCGCGGTCGGCTCCATCGGCGACGAACTGGTCAAGCGGATCGCCGACCGGGCCACCCGGCTGAAGATCGGCCCCGGCACCGACCCGACCTCCGAGATGGGCCCGCTGATCACCCGCGAGCACCGGGACAAGGTCGCCTCCTACGTGCACGGCGCCGCCGCCCAGGGTGCCGAGGTCGTGGTGGACGGCACCGGCCACACCGTCGAGGGCCACGAGAACGGCTTCTTCATCGGCGTCTCGCTGCTGGACAAGGTGCCCACCACCGCCGACGCCTACCAGGACGAGATCTTCGGCCCGGTGCTCTGCGTGGTCCGCGCCGAGACCTACGAGGAGGCCATCGAGCTGATCAACTCCTCCAGGTGGGGCAACGGCACCGCGATCTTCACCCGGGACGGCGGCGCCGCCCGCCGCTTCCAGCTGGAGGTGGAGGCCGGCATGGTCGGCGTCAACGTGCCGATCCCGGTCCCGGTCGGCTACCACTCCTTCGGTGGCTGGAAGGACTCGCTCTTCGGCGACCACCACATCTACGGCAACGACGGCGTGCACTTCTACACCCGCGGCAAGGTCGTCACCACCCGCTGGCCCGACCCCAGCGACGGCGGCATCAACCTGGGCTTCCCGCGCAACCACTGAGCCCGCGCCGCCCGGCCGCCGCGGCGTACGGGCCGTACGCTGCGGCGTATGGGCTGGGCACGGGCGCTGAGGGAAGCCGCGCAGACCGGGCTGGGCATCGAGCGGGGCCGGCTCGAGCCACTGGTCGCCCTGCGCTGCGCCTGCGGGGTGGCCCTGGTCATCGGATTCACCCTGTGGCTGGGCTCCCCGCAGCTGGCGGTCGCCTCGGCCTTCGGCGCCTTCGCCTCCGGGGCCGTCACCTTCCAGCGCAGCTGGCGGCCCCGCCCCGCCCTCGCCCTGGCCGTCGCCGCGGGCCTGGGGATCAGCACCTTCCTCGGCTACCTGGCCGGGGCGCACACCGCGGTCTTCGTGGCCATGCTGGCCGTGTGGACCCTCCTCACCGGCATGGCCTGGGCCATCGGCCCGGTCTCCGGCCTGGTGGCCACCCAGATGGTCGCGGTGATGCTGGTCACCGTCACCCTGCCCACCTCGGTGCGCGGCGCACTGGACCACGCCGCGCTGATCGCCCTCGGCGGCGTCGTCCAGGCCGCGTTGATCGTCCTCTTCCCGGTACGGCCCTGGGGCAGGCAGCGCGACGCGCTCGCCGACGCGCTGGCCGCCGTCGCCGACTACGCCCGCCGACTGCGGCACGACCCCCAGGCCCCCTTCGACCCGCAACCCCTGATGGAGGCCCGCCGCGCCGCCGCGCTCACCCCGCGCCAGGCCCGCACCCGCCCCAGCCAGCTGGCCGGCTTCCGCGGCCTGGCCGAACGCATCCGCCCGCTGCTCGCCTCGCTGGCCGATCCGGTGGTCGGCGCCCCGCCCTTCGGCCCGCAACGGGACCGGGTGCGCGACCTGCTGGCCGCCACCGGCGCGGTGCTGGACGCGGTGGCGCACGCGGTACGGCGCGGCGAGACGGTACGGCTGCCGCCGCAGGCCATGGCCGCCCTGGAGATGCCGGCCGGCGGGCCGATGCTGGACGGCGCCGCCCGCCGCGCCGCGCTCCGGCTGATGGCCCTGGTCGGCGAGGTGGTCGAGGCCACCCAGGGCCCGGTGGAGGCGGTCGGCGCGGACGGCCGGTACCGCCATCTGCCCAGACCCACCGGCCCCGGCACGGTCACCGCGGCGCTGAACCGGCTCCTCCACCAGGCCCGCCCGTCCTCACCGATCTTCCGGCACGCGGTGCGGCTGTCCGCGGTGACCTGCTGCGGCTATGTGCTGGGCGCCGCGCTGCCCTGGGGCCACGGCTACTGGGCGCCGCTGACCTCGGTGATGGTGATGCGCCCCGACTTCGCCCGCACCTACTCCCGCGGGGTCGGCCGCTTCGCCGGCACCGTGATCGGGGTGCTGGTCAGCGGCCTGATCATGGCGCTGGCCCACCCCGGCCCGCACCCCAGCGCGGTGCTCGCGGTGGCCTGCGCGGGGGCCTTCTACCTGCTGATCCGCACCGGGTTCGTGGTCACCTCCGCCTGCGTCAGCGGCTATGTGGTCTTCCTGCTGGGCATCGCGGGGGAGGGCTGGTCGCAGACGGTGCTGGCCAGGGTGGCGCTCACCCTGCTGGGCGGCCTGCTGGCGATGGCCGCCTACGCCCTCTTCCCCGCCTGGGAGACCCCGCTGCTCCGGGACCGGCTCGCCGAGCGGCTGGCCGCCACCGGCCGGTTCACCACCGCGGTCCTGGACGCCTACGCCCGCCCCGCCGAACGCCGCCCCCGCCAGGTGAGGGAGGCCCAGCTGACCTCCCGGGCGGCCCGTGCGACCTGGGAGGACAGCCTGTCCCGCGCCGAGCGGGAGCCCGTACCCCACCCGGACCTCACCCGCGAATCGGCCCATGAGGCGGGCTCCGCGGTGGACGCCATGGCCCGGGTCGCCGTACTGCTGGCGGCGCACCTGCCGGCGCGGGACGTGCCGCCCGACCCGGGGGCCGAGGAGTTCACCGAGGCCCTGCGGGAGTGCCTGCCGGCGGCGACCCGGGCGGTACGGCTCAGCGAGCCGTTGGACTGGGCGGCGGTGGAGGCGGCCCTGGAGCGCTGGCAGCGGGAGGCGGGGGAGGAGCCGGGGGTGGCACTGCGCGGGGCGGAACTTCTCACCGAAGCGTTGTCGGATGTGGCGGCGGCGTTGCCCCCGGGTGGGGAGCGCTGAGGCGCGTACGGGTGCGCTGTCGGCTGCCGGTTGTGGGTGGCTGATCGCGCAGTTCCCCGCGCCCCTTTGGGGCGCGGGGGTCACCCCGGACGGAGTCTGGGGGAGGAACTGCGCGATGGCCGCAGCCGGCCCGCAGCGGAACGCCGGGTCAGCCCTTACGTCCGCCACGCAACTGCGCCCGCAGGAACTCGCGGTTCATCGTCGAGATCGCCGTGAGTGGAATCCCCTTGGGGCAGGCGACCGCGCACTCACCGGTGTTGGTGCAGCCGCCGAAGCCCTCGGAGTCCATCGTCTCCACCATGTCCAGCACCCGCGACTCCCGCTCCGGCGCACCCTGCGGCAGCACGTTGAGGTGCACCACCTTGGCCGAGGTGAACAGCATCGCCGAACCGTTGGGGCAGGCCGCCACACAGGCCCCGCAGCCGATGCACTCGGCATGCTCGAAGGCGGTGTCGGCGACCGGCTTGGGCACCGGGGTGGCGTGCGCCTCCGGCGCGGAGCCGGTGGGCACCGTCACATAGCCGCCGGAGCCGATGATCCGGTCGAACGCCGACCGGTCCACCACCAAATCCTTGACCACCGGGAAGGCGGCGGCCCGCCAGGGCTCCACATCGATGGTGTCGCCGTCCGAGAAGTGCCGCATGTGCAGCTGGCAGGTGGTGGTCCGCTCGGGTCCGTGCGCCTGCCCGTTGATGACCATGCCGCAGGCGCCGCAGATACCCTCGCGGCAGTCGTGGTCGAAGGCCACCGGCTCCTCGCCGGAGAGGATCAGGTGCTCGTTGAGCTGGTCGAGCATCTCCAGGAAGGACATCTCCGGGACGATGCCGTCGACCTGGTACTCGGTCATGGCGCCCGGCTCCTCGGGGCCGCGCTGGCGCCAGATCCGCAGGGTGAGCCTCATGCGTAACTCCGCTGGGTGGGGTGGACGTACTCGAAGACCAGCTCTTCACGGTGGAGCACCGGCGGGCGGCCGACACCGCGGAACTCCCAGGCGGCGGCGTAGCAGAACTCCTCGTCCCGGCGCGCCGCCTCGCCCTCCGGCGTCTGGCTCTCCTCGCGGAAGTGCCCGCCGCAGGACTCGGTGCGGTGCAGCGCGTCGAGGCACATCAGCTCTGCCAGCTCCAGGTAGTCGACGACGCGGTTGGCCTTCTCCAGGGACTGGTTGAGCTCCTGGCCGCTGCCCGGCACCTTGATCCGCCGCCAGAACTCCTCGCGCAGCGCCGGGATCCGGTCCAGCGCCTTGCGCAGCCCGCTCTCGGTGCGGGCCATCCCGCACTCGTCCCACAGCAGCTCGCCCAGCTCCCGGTGGAAGGACTCCGGGGTGCGGTCGCCGTCGCTGGCCAGCAGCCGGTTCAGCCGGTCGGTGACCTCCTGCTCGGCGGCGAGGGCGGCCGGGTGCCGCGGGTCGACCTCGCTGTGCGGATGGCGGGCCAGGTAGTCGCCGAGGGTGGCCGGCAGCACGAAGTAGCCGTCGGCCAGCCCCTGCATCAGGGCGGAGGCGCCGAGCCGGTTGGCGCCGTGGTCGGAGAAGTTGGCCTCACCGATCGCGAACAGCCCGGGCACCGTGGTCTGCAGGTCGTAGTCCACCCACAGCCCGCCCATCGTGTAGTGGATCGCCGGATAGATGCGCATCGGCACCCGGTACGGGTCCTCGGCGGTGATCCGCTGGTACATCTCGAAGAGGTTGCCGTACCTGGCCTCCACCGCGTCCCGCCCCAGCCGGGCGATGGCGTCCGCGAAGTCCAGGTAGACGCCCTGCCCGCCGGGGCCCACACCGCGGCCCTCGTCGCACACGTTCTTCGCGGCCCGGGAGGCGATGTCGCGCGGCACCAGATTGCCGAAAGAGGGGTAGATCCGCTCCAGGTAGTAGTCCCGCTCCTGCTCCGGGATCTCGTTCGGCGGCCGGGTGTCGCCCTTGGCCTTGGGCACCCAGATCCGGCCGTCGTTGCGCAGCGACTCGCTCATCAGCGTCAGCTTCGACTGGTGGTCGCCGGAGCGCGGTATGCAGGTCGGGTGGATCTGGGTGAAGCACGGGTTGGCGAAGTGGGCGCCGCGCCGATGCGCCCGCCAGACGGCGGTGGCGTTGGAGTTCTTGGCGTTGGTGGAGAGGTGGAAGACATTGCCGTAGCCGCCCGAGGCCAGCACCACCGCGTCCGCGAAGTGGCTGGATATCTCGCCGGTGACCAGGTCGCGGGCGACGATGCCGCGGGCCCGCCCGTCGATGACGATCAGGTCCAGCATCTCGGTGCGCGGGTGCATCTCCACGTTCCCGGCGGCGATCTGCCGGGACAGCGCCTGGTAGGCGCCGAGCAGCAGCTGCTGGCCGGTCTGGCCGCGGGCGTAGAAGGTACGGGAGACCTGCACCCCGCCGAACGAACGGGTGTCCAGCAGCCCCCCGTACTCGCGGGCGAACGGCACCCCCTGGGCCACGCACTGGTCGATGATCTCCACCGAGACCTGGGCCAGCCGGTGCACATTGGACTCGCGGGCGCGGAAGTCGCCGCCCTTGACGGTGTCGTAGAAGAGCCGGCGGACCGAGTCACCGTCGTTGCGGTAGTTCTTGGCCGCGTTGATACCGCCCTGCGCGGCGATGGAGTGCGCCCGGCGCGGTGAGTCCTGGTAGCAGAACTGCACCACGTGGTAGCCCTGTTCGGCCAGGGTGGCGCCGGCCGCGCCGCCCGCCAGACCGGTGCCGACCACGATCACCGTGTACCCGCGGCGGTTGGCCGGGTTCACCAGCTTGGCCTCGAAGCGGCGGCGGTCCCAGCGCTCCTCGACCGGCCCCGGGGGCGCCTTGGTGTCCACCAGCGGCTCGCCGACGGTGTACTCGGTGTAGCCGCCCGGGCCGTCCTCGACTGCCAGGGATGCTTCGGCGGTGCTCATCTCAGCTCACGACTCCGGTCATCACGCCGATGGGAATGGAGATGAAGCCGCAGGTCAACACGGCTGCCAGCGCATTGGCCGCGGTCTTCAGGGCACGGTCGCGGCGCGGGCTGCCGGCGCCGAGGGTCTGCGCGGCGCTCCAGAACCCGTGCCGGATGTGGAATCCGAGGGCGAGCATCGCGGTGATGTAGATGGTGTTGCCGTACCAGGTGGAGAAGGTGGCCACCACGTTCTCGTACGGATGCCCCGGCTCGGCGTTCTCGTTGACGGTCAGCGTGGTCAGGTCCAGCAGGTGCCACACGACGAACAGGCCCAGGATCACCCCGCCCCAGCGCATGGTGCGGGTGGCGTAGCTGGCCCGCCGCCGCTGGTGTTGGTAGCCCTGGGGCCGGGCGGCCAGGTCGCGCCGGCTCAGCTGGTAGGCCGCCACGCCGTGCAGCACCACCGAGGCGGCCAGCCCCACCCGGACGATCCACAGGACCCAGTCCCGGTGCATGAACGGTTCGCCGATGACGTGCAGCCAGTGGGCGTACGCGTTGAACTCCCCGGCCCCGAAGAAGATCTTCAGGTTGCCCAGCAGATGGGCGAGGAGGTACGCCAACATGATCAGACCGGTGGCGGCCATGACCGCCTTCTTGCCCACGGTCGACCGCCACACGGAACGGGGAAGGGACGGCCTTCGATCCGGCCGCGTCGCCAATGCCATGGACACGACGTTAAGAAACCCGACCGCGATAAGTCCAAGACATGAAGCAGCTGGATTCCATAGGCGGGGCCTATCATCCATGGATGCAACTGCAACAGCTCCGCTACTTCGCCGCCGTCGCGGACACCCGTCACTTCACCCGCGCCGCGGAGCTGCTGCACGTCGCCCAGCCCTCGCTCTCGCAGCAGATCCGCGCCCTCGAACGCGAACTGGGCGCCGAACTCTTCCACCGCGCCCGCGGCAACATCACGCTCACCGACGCGGGTGAGGCGCTGCTGCCGCTCGCCCGGCAGATCCTGGCTGACACCGAAACCGCCCACCGCGAGGTGCAGGAGGTCGCCCAGCTGCGCCGCGGCCGGGTCCGGCTCGGCGCGCCCCCCAGCCTCTGCGCCAGCCTGGTCCCCGACGTGCTGCGCACCTACCACGAGCGCTACCCGGGCATCGAACTGCTCATCGACGAGGGCGGCTCCCAGGACCTGGTCCGCAGCCTGGCCGCGGGCGGACTGGACCTGGCGCTGATCATCACCCCGCTGGCCGGCGGCGCCCCCGCCCTGGCCACCACCGAGCTGCTCCGCGAGGACCTGGTGGTGGTCTCCGCGCCGACCGCACCGCCCCCGGTGCGGCACCGCCGAATCCGGGTCGCCGACCTGCGCGGGCTGCCCATGGTGATGTTCCGCCGCGGCTACGACCTGCGGGAGTTCACCACCGCCGCCTGCCAGGCGGCCGGCTTCGAACCCACCTTCACGGTGGCCGGCGGCGAGATGGACGCCGTACTGGGCTTCGTACGCGCCGATCTCGGCCTCGCCGTGGTACCCGGCATGGTGGCCGCCCGCTCCGGACTGCGGATCACCCCGTTCGCCCCCAAGGAGGGCATGCGCCGCACCATCGCCCTCGCCCACCGCAAGGACGTCGCCCCCACCCGCGCCGCCCGCGAACTGCGCCGGGTCCTCCTGGAACACCTGCCGACCCCCGACTGACCCGGGGTGTCGGGTGGCGCGCCCGGCTGGGCCGAGGGAGCCCGTACCTGAGGCCGCGGGTGGCCGGCGCCGGCGGCGCGGCGGTGCGGCCGGGCGTGGGGAGCCGGCGGTGCGGCCTTCCCCACCCCACCCGCGCTACTTACTTCTCGCGGTAGACCGCCGCCTGTGCCATCGCGTGCAGCTGGGCCGCCCACGCAGGGGGCAGTGCCGTCGAGACCGCCTCGTCGGCGACCTTGAGCCGCTCGGCGATGACCGCCTCGACCCGGTCACGGATCCCCGTGCGGATCAGCAGCGCGTGCAGCTCGTCGGGGTCGGTGCCCGGCAGGTCGTCGCCGACCAGCGCGCGTACCTCCGGCTCGTCACTCAGCGCGAAGGACATCAGCAGGGTCATCTTGTGCTGCTTGAAGTCCAGCCGGGCCGGCTTGCCGGTGACCTCGGCGCTGCCGAAGGCGTCCAGCAGGTCGTCACGGAGCTGGAACGCCTCGCCGACCGCCAGCCCGTACTCCTCGAAGGCCGCCAGCAGCCGCGGCGACCCGCCGGCCAGCGCCGCACCGAGGGCGAGCGGCCGGGAGACCGTGTAGCGGCCGGACTTGAACAGGGCGATCCAACGGGCCAGCGGCACATCCGGCTGGAACCGGGCCGCGGCCCGCACGTCCAGGAACTGGCCCACCATCAGCTCGGTGCACAGCTCGCCCCAGACCCGCCGGGCATGCGGCGAGGAGCCGTCCATCAGCCGCTGCGCGTAGACCAGGCCCAGGTTGCCCGCCAGGATCGCGACACTCTCGCCGTACCGCCGGGCCTCCCCGTGCCAGCCGCGATCGGTGTGCAGGGTGGCGTGCCGCATATGGGCGGTCGGCTCGTTCCGACGCAGCTCGGAGGCGTCGAACACGTCATCGTGCAGCAGCGCGGAGGTGTGCAGCAGCTCCAGCGCGGCGGCGGCGTCCACCGCCTGATCGGAGGCCGGATCGCCCCCGGCGGCCAGATAGGCGGCGATGCAGAACGAGGGGCGCAGCCGCTTGCCGCCGCTGGCCACCATGTGGGCCACGCAGTCCACCAGCTCCACCGCGTCCGGGTTCAGCTCCGCCCACTCCCGCCGCTCCCCGGCGAGGAAACCGGCCAGCCGGGCCTCCACCCGCTCCAGCATCGCGGCACGCAGCTCACCGGGGGCGGCGGCGTCCGGGGCGCCGGACGACGGGGGCTCGGTCACACTCACTGCACACTCCCTGGCATGGCGAAGAGGACGCCCTCGGCGGCGCCGTCCGATGGTGTCGACGTGGCCGTGCCCAGCCGCGTGGAAGGGGAGACTCCCGCCCGACGGGCCTACCCGGCACCAGCGCACCACGGGCGCCCCGGCCCCGTTCCCGGCCGCACCCGATGCTCCGCGCACCGGCGCCGAGACGTCTCTGACCAGCATATGCGCTCACCACCAGCCCGCATTCGGGGCCATGGCCATGCCGCGGGGGCGCGCTGGGCCGGGGCCACCCCGGCGTGCGCGGGGACCACGTCATCCTGGCCCGTGTCAGCGAGCACCCGCAGGGACTACCCCCGCATGCGCGGGGACCACGAAGTCGAACACCACACCGCGAGGAACTCCACGGGACCACCCCTGCATGCGCGGGGACCACTCGCCGCCAATCTGGTCCAGGTTCACGGTCTGGGGACCACCCCCGCATGAGCGGGGACCAGCTGTTCTTCCCGGTCGAGACCACCCGGCCCGCGGGACCACCCCCGCGTGCGCGGGGAGCACAGCAGCTTTTCCAGTGCGCCGGTCCGGATCATGGGACCACCCCCGCATGCGCGGGGAGCACTCAGCTTCTCGGCCCGCCGGCGGACTGCGGTGGGGACCACCCCCGCATGCGCGGGGAGCACGCACTCCGGCTGCTGAAGGGCGGGGACTACGAGGGACCACCCCCGCATGCGCGGGGACCACAGGAGCTGACCTGCGTGTTCATCTCGCGCGCAGGCCGTTTCACTCACTTCCCGAGACTCGGGCCAAAGGGTCATAACGGATACCGATCCAGCCTTCCTCCGTCTCATCGTCCGAACCTTCGCCGCTTTGCCGCCTTGCTCCACCCCTGGCGTGGTGGCTCGGTAATGGGACGGGTTGGGGACGGGGCCGCGGGGCGGTGGAGGAGGGTGAGGCCCTCGTGGTCCGTGGGGTGCCAGGAGTGATCGTGGGTGCGAAAGGTGAAGCCCTGCTCGTTGTCGGTGGTGTACGCGAGCAGCGCCCGGCCCTGGCCGGAGTACGTGAGGACTTCGTTCCAGAGGACATCGCGCACGCGGGCCGACGGTGAGCCGAGGAAGACGCCCGGAGAGATCTCCAGGAGCCATCGGGTCAGGAACCCGCGCAGGCCCGCCGGGCAGTTGGTGAGGACGATCACGGTCACCAGAGCGGCTCGTCCCCGTAGTTGCGTCCGCTGGTCAGCAGCCGGCCGCCGTCGGACTCGAGCCCTACGTGGTCCGCATCGAGGGCCGCCTCGGATGCCTCATAACGAAGCAGCTTCTTGATGTCGTTCGCGCAGCGGTCGAGGAGCCGAGCCCTGTTGATACGGTCCCGCAGGGCTCGTCGCGTACGGGTCGGGACGTCGTCCTCGCCCGCTGCCGCGGCGTCGAAGGCGGCCGGGATCGCGATCTCCGTCTTGTACAGGTCGGCGATGTCCAGCACGAAGGACCGCTCGTGCCCGGAGTGGACGAAGCCGAGCCCAGGGGAGCAGCCCAGCGCGGCGACCACGGCGTGGGCCACGCCGTACATGCACTGGGCCGCCGCCGTCACCCCCTGGTTGGGGGCGTCGGCGGCGGAGAAGTCGTCCTGGTGGTATTCGCGGCGCACCCACCGTACGCCGGTGCGAGCGGACTCCCGGCGGTAGCACTCCTTCAGCCGGCGGCCCTCCATCTGCAGTAGCTCTTGGCGAGTGCGGCCTGAAGGGTCATCGTCGGGGAAGCGCAATCGGTACATGTCCCGCGCCACCTCAAGCCGGGTGCGGCGGTTCGCCCACGCCGTGGCCTGCGCCTCGACCAGCCCCGAGGAACGGGTCAGGGCGCGCCCGCCCGCGTAGTACCGCACGCCGTGTTCGCCCACCCAGACCACCGCGGCGCCGCTGTCACCCAGTAGCGCCATCGCCTGGTGGGTCACGCGTGTCCCGGGGCCGAGCAGCAGGGTGCCGATCGTTGCCGAGGGGATGTGGGTGACGCCGTCCGTGTCGGTGGCGGTGATGGCGTTGTCCTCGCGGTGGACGGCGCAGCGTTCCAGGTAGAGGAACGAGGTCCGGTCGCCGACCCGGGTGAGTTCACGGGGCGAGGAGGCACCGCGCTTGCTGACCGCGGTCACGGCTTCACCGCACCGGGGCCAGTGTCATCAGGCCGCAGCCGTATGCCTTGGCCTTGCCCAGCCCGTGGGTCAGGGTGTGGCGGAATGCCGTGAGGTCGGTGATCCGAAGCCTGCCGTCATAGGTGGCGCGGGTGAAGCGCACATCAGGGGCGGCTGGAGCACGCCCGTTGCGGACTCCACCGGTTCGAACCTCGGCAGGACCCGTGCCCGAGGGCTTGCCGAAGCGGACGGGCGTCCGGTCGTGCACGATCAGTTCGTAGACCTCGTGCTCCTCACCGGGCATGTCGGAGCCGTCCTCGGCCTGCCTGCGGACCACGGCGAACCCCGCACGCTCCTGGTGCTTCAGCAGCCAGCCGATCTGGTGGCGGGTCGAGACATGGGCGGCGCGCTTGGTCGGCGCCCCCGGGGGATCGGACTCCCGGCGGATGTGGTGCACCGGGTTGGCGGTGAGGCGGAACGCCCAGGTGTCGCCCTGCCGGAGGGCGTCCAGGAACTCGGCGTACGCGAAGGTGGTCCACCCCTCCGGGCCCAGGCTGGGCCAACCGGCCTGCTCGACGAGGTGGGTGAGGTCGGGCCGGGAGGGGCTGGAGACGAAGAGGTCGACACGACCGGCTGACGTGTGGTCGAGCCGCCACAGGACTCGAGGGCCGTCACCATCACGTGCCGGGGGCTCGGGGAACGCCATGTTCACGGCACCGTGCAGGCGGTGCGGTGAGCCGAGGAGCCGGCGCGCCTCGGATCTGGCGGTGTTGAAACGGAATCGGGTCAGGTACATCGGTGGTCCTAGGAGACGTCCGGGGCGAGGCCTGGGTGGCCGGGCGGCGCGGCCCGGCGGAGGTGCGCGGTCGGATCGTGCGGAGGGGCGTCCACATGCGTGGTCCGGACGCCCCGCATGGCGTACTGCCGGTGACGGGGGTCGAAGGAGACGGGCGTGTCGCGTAGCGAGAAGTCGGGCGTCTCGCCGGCGGGGCAGTCCACGAGGACGTCCAGCTCTTCCGGGGCGGCCGGTGCCTGAGCGGCGGCTGCGCCATGGCCGAGTTGTCCGACGTACCATCGCGACGCCTGCCAGGGCGCATCACGCAGCGCGGATTCCAGGGGTTGGTCGGTGAGTGAGCCCTGGAACAGCAGAGGCAGGGAGGGCGGGCAGGAACGCCGTCCCAGGTACGGGAGGAAGTGGGGGGCGTCCGCGGCCGCGTGCAGACGCCGGATCAGCTCCGGATCACCCTCGACCCCGGCGACGAAGACCGCGTCGGCCAGGTAGTAGCGGTCCGACAGCGGCATCACACGCCCGGAGTCGGCGTGCTGGGCCTTGTGGAAGTCCCGCACCCGCATGCCGGGTTGGTCGATGCGAACGCCGAAGCGCAGCGCCGCGAGGTCGGACAGGTCCGCGCCGCGCGGGCGCCCTTCGGCGGCGGCCAGCAGACCCAGCACGCCGCTCTTGGTCGGCGCGTTCTCCGTGGTGCGGCGTGCGAACCGGGCCGCCGAACCCCACGCCTGCAGCGGTCCGGCCAGACGCAGCAGCAGCACCGTCATGCCCCGGACTCCAGGCGTTCGGCCACCGCGCTTCCCACCTCGTCCAGCAGAGCGGACAGGGTCACCGCGGTGCCCAGCTCCGCCAGAGCCCGCGTCTCCTCGCCCACGCGCATCACCCAGCTGCGCTGATCCTGGAGGCCGTACTGCCGCTCCAGGTCGGGCACGTATGCGGCGAGCCTGCGGCAGCTCTCCCGCAGGTATCCGCCCGACGCGGACTTCGGTACCGGCTCCTCGAAGGCGCCGACGAAGCTGATCGGCCACCGGTCGCGCATCGTGACGATGACGGCGGAGGGCAGGGTGTGGTTGCCGAACGAGTTGATCTTCCCGGTCGGCAGCGAGGTGATGAACGCCTCCAGGAAGGCGGTGACGGCCTTCGAGACGGGCGTGGTCGGAGGCTCGTTCTCCTTGAGGCCGACACCGAGATTGCGCTGGAGCTCGTCGACGTCGACCGCCGCGTACCGGTACAGCGTCGCCGAGTTGAAGTCGACCGTACCGATCATGCCGGCACCCGACTCGGAATCGCCGCTGCGGTCGTCCACCGCCGTGTAGTAGTCCGACTCGATGTCCGTCCGGTGCACGCTCAGCGCGTGCGCCACCTGCGTGGCGGCCTCCACGTTGAGGTCGGCGGAGTCCGCGACCATCCGCCCGAAGAGCGCGATGTCCACCGAGTGCCGGGTGTCCACCGCGTTGCGCGCCCGGGCCTTCTGCTCCTTGTCCTTGAACGCCTTCTTGAGCGTCGCGACGTCCCCGCCGCCACTGGCCTCCACCGCCACCTCGGCCAGTGCGTCCAGCTGCCGACGGCTGAGGAACATCAGGTACTTGGACTCGGAGACCCCCGGCTCCTCGCCGTCCTTGCTCTTCCGCTTCGAGGGCTCGAAGGACGAGCCGGTGGCCGTCCGCAGGGCCTCCTCCGCGAGTGCGGCGGCGGTCTCGGCAAGTGAGGGGTCATGGGCGGTGATGCGCTCCGCCAGTGCCTCGACCACCTTCTTCGTCCGTACGCCGAGCTCCTCCGGCGGCAGCAGCTCGTTGAACCGGCTGCGGGTGGCGCGCTTCCACGCCTGGCTCGACACCCGCGCCCGACGCACGCCGCCGTAGAAAGCGGATTTGGGTGTTCCGGTATCGTCCCGGTTCATGTTGCTGGGGGGCACGTTCTGGAGGATGTGGATATCGAGGATCGTGCGGGTCACGGGTCTTCCTCTTCTTTCGTTCACCGGTGGAATGCAAGGAGCCGAACAGACGGCTGAGGAGAGTGCGCGGCCGGGATCAGGAGTCGGCGTCGTCCGCTTCGAAGTCCCCCGCGGGCACCTCGTCCACTCCGGTCTCCGTGCCCTCGTCACCTGTGCGGGCCGAGGCGGAGTCTCCGTGGCGCCGGTGGAAGTCGCGGCCCCACTGGCGGCGGACGTCGTCCCGCGTGTTCTCGTCCTGCCACCGCACGAGCTGATCGGCGAGGCGGGCGTAGTCGAGGGGGATGCGCGCACGACGCAGCAGCTGCACCATCTCGCGCAGCCGCGTTGCCAGGACCTCCGTGTCCGACGCGCTCCCGATCCGTACGAAGCGTTTGCGTACGGCCTCACTCACGTCCTCGACCCGCTCCGGGGCCGAACCGCGGGTGTCGGCGGCGGTGTCCGCGTCCCCGGCGGCAGCCGGACGGCCGTCATGGGTGCCGGACTTCCCATGGGCGAGCCGGCGCACGGAGCGGCCGAGCGGCCATCCGGCCAGGTGCATCGGCTCATCCCGCAGGGACTGCTGATGCAGAGCCCACAGCGTCACGGCGAGATGGACGGCGGTGTCCTCGCGGAGCTCCTGATCCTTCTGGTGGACGTACGGACCGGAGCGGAAGTAGGCGGCAGCGGCCTTCCCGGCGCCGGGGCCCTCCGGTTCAGTCGTCCGCTGCCGCTCGCGGAGTTCGGCCAGGACCTCCAGATGGTGCAGCCCCCAAGCGGTGGGGGAGCCGTACGCGTCCCGACCGGCTTCCCGGCGCAACCGGGCGACGGCCGCGACCGCCCAGGCGTCGTCCCGCTGGTAACCGGACTGCAGGGGCCCGATGACCTGAGCCACGGCCGTGCCGGAGAGACGAAGGGCGCGTCCACCCGAGTCCGTGCTGCTCTCGCTTACCGGAACGTTCGGTGTCATGGATGTTCTCCTGACGGGGATAGTGCGACAGGGGCTGCCGTGGTCTCGGTGGCTCAGGACGCGGCCGGGGGACCCAGAACCTGGTGCAGCCGTGAGCGGAACCAGAGTTCGGCGCGGCCGGCGTCCATCAGAATCGCGCTCCGACCGGGAAGATCGATCATTCTTCCCTCGCCGGCCGCCGGTCCGGCGGACCTGATCTCCTGCCGGGCCAGCCGGAGCATGTGGCGCCGGACCGTGTCCCGCCAGGACTGCCGTGCGGCCCTGAGATCCATCTGCTTGGCCAGGTCCCGCAGCCACGCCCGGTACGGGCCGTCCAGGGCTCCGTACCCCAGCTCCCGGGCCGCCCCGTCCGCCGCGTCGGGTTGATCGCGACCCGCCGCGCGGGCGAGATTGCCGGCAAGGTACCCCAGGGCCTCGACCGCGCCTTCGGCGTCGCTGATGGCGTCCACGGCCGCGGCACCGTACACGGGGTTGGCCTCGTGCAGGGTGACGACCGGGAGCACCACGGAGTCGGCGAAGACCTCGTCGATCACCGACTGCTGCGTGCCGTACACCGCGCCGACCAGGCGGAGCCGCACCAGCTTTCCCGGGTCGATCTCGCTCTCGGTGATGATCTGGGTGTACCAGCGGGTGACGCCCGCGCGGAGCGCCTTGGCCGGCTCCCCGCCTCCTCCCGCCTCCACCGCCTGGGCGCGAGCCGGGAGCAGGGCGCCGAGCCCGCGCCACGCCGACTTGTCCGGGTCGTGGCGGGAGGAGGTGTAGACGAGTGGCCGCCCCTGCTTCTTCTCCTGGGCGGGACTGCGACGCCAGCCGCTCATCGGCTCCAGCAGCCATGGCGAGGCCATGGCGAGCGGGTCGCCGTAGCCCAGGACGACGCCCGTCACCGCGCCGCCTTCCGCGCACAGGCGGATCCGGCGGGACTGCCAGGTGTACAGGTCCCTCAGCCCAAGAGGCTCGGGGCCGCCCGCCCGCTCACCGCGGGGGCCGGGACCGTACGGTTCCTCCTGGCGCCAGACCGGCCGGTCCTCGTCGATCCGCTTGGCGAACTCGTTTCCGCCGTACGCCTCCTCGAACGCGATCAGATTCAGCAGCAGCGTCTCGCGCAGGGTGTCTCCCTCGGCGAAGACGCCGCCCAGCTGCCCCATCGATCCGACGCCCAGGGGGTAGACCTTGCCCGCCTTGCCGCGCTCCTCATCGCCCTTCATCGCGGACTTGATGCCCGAGGTGTCGAAGGCGTGGGCGTGCAGCAGCCACCGCGCGGCCTCCGCGAAGGACAGCCGGTCCACTCCCGGGCGCCGCATGGAGAACAGGGCGGAGCCGGTCGGTACGTCGGCGACGATCCGGCTGAGCGGAGCCACCTCGTTCTTCGCCGTCCGCAGACCGGCCACCTGGAAGAACGGACGGTGGTCGTCGAAGAGCTCGAAGCGCTCGGCGTGGCGCTCCAGGTAGTCGAGGGCGGCGGTGAAGGGGGCGGGACTCTCCCACAGCTCCTCCCAGTCCTCCAGGTCCGCCGGACCCTCCAGGGCGTCGTGGAGGATCGCCAGCAGCAGCCTGAGCAGGACCGGCTCCTGGGTGGGGAGGTCGCCGACGATCCCGCGCAGGGTGTCGGCGCGCGCGAAGACCTCCCGCAGGGACAGCTCGGTGACCGTGCCGTCGCGATGCTGGACGGGCAGCCACGGCTCCCGCACGAGGTTGAACGCCGCGGGGGATGCCTCCTCCGGGTCGGCCCGACCGGCAAGGGAGGTGGTCCGGCTCATCGGGGCAGGATCCCGACTCGCACCGCCCGTAAGCGGGCCCGACTCCGCCGACGCGCCCGGGACCGCGCTGCGCGCTCCCCGCTGCCGTACATCGTCTCCGCTCCTTTCGACCGTGGCGCCGCCATGAGCGTGCGGACCGCTCCCGGACATGACCGGGTCAGCCATCCGCAGCCCCTCGGCGCGGCTGTAGCTCAGTGCGAATCCTGCCAGCCGGGTCTGACAACGCTCGTCCAGAACGAGCAGCAACTCACCTGCCAGCCAAGGGCATTCCTTCACCTGCCAGGCGGGGACCAGGAACTTCTCCAGCTCCTCGATGGTGCGGTCGATCAGCCAGGGCTTGCTGAACCGCCCGGGGAGAGTGAGCGCGCTGGCGGCCACCGCCTCGGCGGCCCGCCGGCTCGGGGGGAAGTCGGTGGGCAGCTCCAGACCACCCCGTCCGCCGTCCAACCACGGCACGGTGGTCAGCCGGCCGTCGGCCCGGCGCTGGACGACCAGAACCTCCAGCGTCTCCTCGCCGTCGCGCACCTGTGCCCGCCCGGTCGGGCCGTCGTCCGCGTCCCCAGCATGGGCCTCCAGCCACCCGTACACGGGCCGCCCGGGGCGCCGTACCGGCCCCAGCAGGAAGCCGTCCGCCTTGCGCCGCTTCTCGGCGAGCAGGGCGCGATGCCGTTCCTCGGCGGTCGTGACGGCCTCGGCCCAGGCGGCAGGCCCGAGCGGCTCCTCGCCGTACGCACTCTGCACCAGCGTGCTGATGTCCTGCGGCAGACGCACGGGGACACCGTCCAGGTGCGGTGCGAGAGCGGCGAGCGCACGAAGCAGGGTCCATTCCCCCGGGTACACGGCCCGCGAACCGGCGACGGGGGCCGGCGGCGACGCACCCCAGTCCACTCCGGTGACCAGACAGCGCGGGGTGGACAGACGGGACGGCCTCGGTGAGGGATGCCGATGCAGCCGCCCCATGCGCTGCAGCACGAGGTCGACGGGGGCGAGATCGGTCACCAGCAGGTCGAAGCTCACGTCCAGGGACTGCTCCACCACCTGGCTGGCGATGACCACACTCCGTGCCGGCCGATCGCCGCCCCGGCCGAACCGCCGGATCAGATCGGCGTCGTTGGCGGCCCGGTCGGCCGCCAGGAACCGCGAGTGGGTGACCGTCACCTCGCCATCCCCGAATCGGCTGCGCAGCACGTCGGCCGCCTCCAGTACCCGGCCCACGGTGTTCCGTACGACCAGGGCGCAACCGCCGTCGGCCAGCTCCACCGCCAACCGGTCGGCCAGTGCGGACAGATCGTCGTCCATGCGCTCCAGCGCGACGGCCGTGCCACGGTCACCGGCCGCGGGCGGCCGTGCGGTCAGCGCGGTGCGGCCCGGTGACACGGCGGTGAGCAAGGGATAGGCGTCCGAGGCGGTCTCGACCGCGGCAGCACCCTCGGCTCCCGCGTACGCGGCGGCGAGAGCCTGCCTGCGGGCCGCCGGAAGGGTGGCGGAGAGCAGCACCACCGGCACCCGGTAGGCCGCCAACCACTCCAGGGTCCGGTCCAGATAGCGGTTCATATAGGCGTCGTACGCGTGCACCTCGTCGATCACCACCACCTTGCCCGCCACCGCCAGGTGCCGCAGGGCAAGGTGCCGGCTCTTGAGGGCGGCGAACAGCACCTGGTCCACGGTTCCGACGGCGAACGGCGCGAGCAGCTGCTTCTTGCGCCCGCGCAGCCACTGGTGGGCGTGGAGCCCGGCAGGATGCCGGGGTACGCCCTTCGCCGCCCCGCCTGTCGCCGGCTCCCGTTCGACCTCATCCGGCTCGACGGCCGCGATGGCCCGGCTGCCCGCCCGCAGCAGGCCGGACCAGACCTCGTTGAGCGCCGCCTTCGCATGCGCCAGGACCACGGTCCACGACGGCGCGCCGTCCGCGGGCAGGGCCTCCAGCCAGGACAGCAGCCGGCCGAACATCGCGTCCCCGGTCGCTCTGGTGGGCAGCGCCAGCAGCAGCCCGCCGGCCCCTGAACGCGCCGCGAGGATCTCCGCCGCGGCCAGTGCGGCCTCGGTCTTTCCCTCGCCCATCGGCGCTTCGATGATCAGCAGGCCGCCGGGATCCATGGCCGTCGCCATCCGGACGGCCTCCTGCTGGACCGGCCGCGGCGCGGCGCCCTTCAGCGCCGGGAAGCGCTGGGAGAACAGCGCCTGCGGCGAGTCCATGGGCAGCTCCGGCTGCCATGGCTCCGGGAGGTCCAGCCCCTCCCAGGCAGCCCGCAACCTGCGCCGCTCACCGACCTGCCCCAGCGGATGCCAGGACTCGGGCGCGTACGGGAACAGCTCGGGCGCGCTGGCGATCCAGTCGGCCAGGATCACCACGGCCGTCAGGAGCACCTGCACCGGCTGCGGCAGCTTGACGATGCGCAGGGACGGGAGCAGGTCTGTGACGCCGGTCAGTTCGGCACACCAGTCCAGCAGCTCGTACTGGGTCTGACGCCACACCGCTTCGCTGGGACCCGGATGCCGAATGAGGTGCGGGCGCAGTTGCAGATCATGGATCTGCTGGCTCTCCGGAGGCACTCCGTGATGTCCTCCCGCCACCACCGCGAACTGCCCCGCCACCCGGGCGCCCAGCCCGAACCGCTCTCCCAGCCACTCCTGGAGCAGCAGCTGCCCCGCAAGTCCGTGGGGCGCCAGTCTGCGGTCCTGCCCGTACTCCCGGGCCGTGGGCATCTCCAGCCCCTGATCCCGCATCCGCCCGGCCAACTCCTCGACCTGGCAGGCGAAGGCCGGAGTGCACTTGCCGATGTCATGGGACGCCGCCAGGAAACGTATGAGCCTGGCTGCATCCTCCTGGCCTCCCGGAAGGGGCTCCGCTACGAGACGCCTGACGGAGGCAGGAAGCCAGTCCTCCCACAACGTGCCGGCAACGGAGGACGCGTCGGCGAAGTGCCTCCAGGCTGGCAACCAGCCGCCGGTCTTCCGATCGTGCTTGGCCCAGGCGGAGCGGGCGGCGGCCGTGAGAGGCATTGCAGGATCAAACTTCTCCCGAAGCTCCAGACCTTGAGCTGCCGAGTTCATGGAGGTAGGGAACATGTTCAAGCCCCTCCTTGTGGCGATTGCGCTGAAAGCGTCCGCTTGGGAATGGGGATGTGGTAGGGGCGAGGGCGGAGTGGTCACCCGGTTGATGGGACTGGTCCGCCCTGGCCCTACAGCCCTGGTTTCAGCGCTTCATGGTGAATATCACCCCTGCCGCAATGAGGGCTGCCCACAACCAGGGGCGGTAGCCCGAGGCGCCGATCATGGCGATGATCGGCGCCCAGATGGGAGACTCAAGCGGCTGACCAGGATCGATTAACGGGCGCATTGCTAGACTCACCTTGTTCCTGTGGTTGCTTGGGCTGACAGGGATGGGCCGGGCTCGGCCCGCTTCGCGGCAACGAAGTGGGCATCATCGAGTCCGGCCCGCGCTATTTACGGAACCGATCTGCCTGCGCAGCCTACCAAGACACGAGACTTGGCGAGCAACTTGCGATAAATGCGGGTGAGTTGAAAGTCAATGGACCCGGTCTCTGACACCCGGTTCGATGGTGATCGCCTAAGCGAAGGTACCCGGTTGAAGTGAGATTCAAAGTAGCGGGCCATTACAGATTGCTCAGGTAGAGATGTGCATGTGGCGGAGATATGTGAGATGTCAGGACAGTTCGAGTGGTCGCTGGTGGGGTCGGTGTGTCGTTCTCAGCGGATGTGGTCCGCCGATGGCACGTGGCGCGGGTGTGCGCCGCGCTTCTGGCCCAGGTGGAAGCCGACGACGAGCTGAACTGGGTTGTCTCGGTGGACTCCACGATAGTGCGAGCCCATCAGCACGCGGCCGGAGCCCGCCAATAGGGGCCCGGCCGGCGAGCCGGACGACCACGTCATCGGCCGGTCTCACGGCGGGCTGGCCATGAAGATCTATCCCGCGGCCGACGGTAACTGCCGACCCCTGGCCTTCCATCTCACCTCCGGACAGGACGGTGACGCGCCTGCCTTCGCTGATGTGATGGCCCGCCTGCGTGTTTCCCGAAGGCGTGGACGGCTCCGGCCCCTGTCAGAGGTCCTCCAGGCAAGGCGTACTCGTCACAGGCCACCCGTGAACACCTCGGGCGGCGCGGCATTCGGGCGGTCATCCCCGTGCCGGCCGATCAACGCGCTCGCCATCCGCGCCGCGGCACCCGGGGCTGCAGACCACCCGCCTTCGACCGCGAGGCATACAAGCAGCGCAACGCTGTCGAACGCTGCATCAACCGCTTGAAGCAGTGGCGCGGGATCGCCTCCCGCTACGAGAAGACAGCGGCCATCTACTTGGCCGGGCTGCACGTCGCGGGCATCTTCCTCTAGCGATCGGCGGTACGTCGTAGTTGTGGCCCTGGTTGGCGAGTAGCTGTCGGGGCGGTCACGTGGGCGGCCGCTCCTCCCTCGGGCGTGAGGGGATCACGTCGAGCAGGGATAGCAACTGCGTGCCGTGGCGGTTGCCGCCAGTCAGGGTCGTTCAGTGAGTCCTCGAGCGCCTAACTCTCGGAAGGAGGAGGTATGGCCTTACTGCAGCTTTCTGTTGGCTCTTCATAGCCCCGCGTGCGCGGGGAGCAAGGATCCTGGATCCGTGAGAGCGAATGAACCCGGGGACCACCCCCGCATTCGCGGGGACTACTCAAAGTGTTATTCGAACCTTAGCGGGCTCAGGCGACCACCCCCGCATTCGCGGGGACCACACCGTAGAGGTCGGCTCCCCGGGCACCGCGCTGGGACCACCCCCGCATGCGCGGGGACCACGTTCTTCCGGGCGGTCTTGGCGTCCTGGCCGAGGGACCACCCCCGCATGCGCGGGGACCACGACCAGGTGGTCGGCAAGCTGGGCGATGGTGAGGGGCCACCCCCGCATGCGCGGGGACCACCGGTTCAGAGGGCAGTGGACCACTTGAGGACCGGGACCACCCCCGCATGCGCGGGGACCACGGGTCGAACAGCTTCCGCCGGGCGGGGCGGCCGGGACCACCCCCGCATGCGCGGGGACCACGTCGCACCCCCGAAGACGAAGAGAGGAGCCCGGGGACCACCCCCGCATGCGCGGGGACCACGCGAGCATGGCCAGGCGGGGGGCGAGTCCGCTGGGACCACCCCCGCATGCGCGGGGACCACGACCGGCACCAGACGGTGGCGCTTGGGGAGGCGGGACCACCCCCGCATGCGCGGGGACCACGGCATTCACGGACCTCCCTCAGAAGGCAACGCGGGACCACCCCCGCATGCGCGGGGACCACAGGAGCCGACCTGCGCCTTTACCGCGGGCGCAGCCGATTTTTGCTTACTTCCCAAGAGTCGGACCAAAAGGTGATAGCAGGCAAAAGCCTCGATCGCGCCCTCATCGCGTTCGCGCCTCCCGTCGCCTCGCCCTCTGGCCCCCTCCCCGCGCGGTGGGCCGACCGCGAAGGAGCGGGGCGAAGTGCGCCCGTCAGCGTAGTGGCCCTGCCGTGCCGGTGTGCCCCGGCCGTCGCTACCGGCCGCGCCGCAGGCCCACCCGCACTTACGTTCTCGCTACGTGCGGCCCGCTAATGTCCCGTTGACCAGCAAAAAAGCCCCCCACATGGGGAGGGCTCTGGATGGCGGCGCCCCCGGCAGGACTCGAACCTGCGGCCAAGCGCTTAGAAGGCGCCTGCTCTATCCACTGAGCTACGGGGGCCGGTTGTTGGTCGCGAACTGGTGCCCCCGGGTGCCTGCGGTTCCTGGTCGTGCCGACCGTGGTACCGACAGCCGGGCTCGGCGGATCCGTGACCTTGCCGGGGACAAGGATAGAGGTGCATACACCTCGTCCCGGTTGCTTCACCTCCGTGGCACGTTGTGGAGGTTCGGTGAAGCGGTCCTGATAATCGCAGGCAGGTGCGAATCATGCATCGTTTTTCACCCCTCCAGATGCGGGTGTTGTGTACTCGTTATGCCCGACCCGCCGCTTGTCCCACCGTGGCCTGTCCTATCTGTGGTGATCCGGGTGGGTCTCATCCCCGCGTGTGAACGCCCAAACGCTTCAAAAAGCCACCAAAATTGTGCATTCTGCACATGTGGCGATCTTGGATGTACGGCCCCGGCTGCTCGACACGCTGTCCACGCTGCGTGACAGCGTGGACGCGGCGCGGTTTCCGCTGCCGCTACCGGGGGCCGCCCGGGCGCGCCGGAACAGGGCCGACCTCCTCGCCCAACTGGACGACTACCTGGTGCCGCGGCTCCGCGCGCCCGAGGCGCCGCTGCTGGCTGTGGTGGGCGGGTCCACCGGAGCAGGCAAGTCCACTTTGGTGAACTCGCTGGTCGGACGCCGGGTCACCGAGGCCGGGGTGCTCCGGCCGACCACCCGTACCCCGGTGCTGGTCTGCCACCCCGACGATCGCCAGTGGTTCTCCGAGCAGCGGGTGCTCCCCCAGTTCGCCCGGGTCTGGGTGCCCGCCCAGGGCGACACCGGAGGGGAGACGTACGCCGAGGAGGACGCCGCGGCGGGCGACGGACCCGCGCAGATCCGGATCGAGAGCGACGAGGCCCTGCCACGAGGGCTCGCACTGCTGGACGCCCCGGACATCGACTCGCTGGTGGCGCGCAACCGCGAGCTGGCGGCGGAGCTGATCTGCGCGGCCGATGTCTGGATCCTGGTCACCACCGCCACCCGGTACGCCGACGCCGTGCCCTGGCACCTGCTGCGCACCGCCAAGGAGTACGACGCCACCCTGGTCACCATCCTCGACCGGGTGCCGCACCAGGTCGCGGCCGATGTCTCACGCCAGTACGCCGCGCTGCTCAGCGCCGCCGGGCTGGGCGACGTACCCCGCTTCACCATCCCCGAGCTGCCCGAGTCCGCGGGCGGCGGGAGCGGCCTGCTGCCCACCACCGCGGTGGCCGCGCTGCGCGACTGGCTCGCCCACTGCGCCCGTGACCCAGGGGCCCGAGCCGCCGCCGCGGAACGCACCGCGGCCGGAGTGGTCGCCTCGCTGCGCTCCCGGGTCCCGGCCCTGGCGGCGGCCGTGGCGGCGCAGCACGCGGCGGCGGTGCGGCTGGCGCAGCGAGTGGATCACGCATACCGTGCCGCCGCCGAGCGGGTGCGGCGGGAGATCGGTTCGGGGGCGGCGCTGGCCGGCGGAGCGCTCACCCACTGGCACGGCTACCCCAAGGACAGCGCCCCCGACGAACTCCTCGCCGCGTTGACCGACTCCCTCGCCACCCTGCTCCGTACCGCCGCCGCGACCGCCGACGAGCAGATCGCGACCACCGGGGGCAAGGATCCGGCCACCCGCGCCGGGCTGGCCCCGCGCGATCCGGTCGGGGCCGCGGAACGGCTGGGGGTGGCCGCCCGCCGCTGGCGCCGCTGTGTGGAGGACCTGGCGGAGGAGGAGGCAGGCCAGGCCCGGTCGGCCGATCGCGGCGCGCCCGACCCGGAGGACACCGCGGCCCTGCTGGTCGCCGCGCTGCTGGGTGGGCGCCGAGCGCGTTCGGCGGGCGAGAGCCTGGCGGAGGCGCTCGGCGCCCACGGCGCGCTCCGGTTGCGCGACCGGGGCGCGCGCTTGCTCGACGAGCTGCTGGAACAGGCCCTGGACGCGGAGCGGGATCGCCGGCTCGCCCCGCTCGACGTGCTCGACATCACCCCGGACCACCAGGTCCGGTTGATCGCCGCGCTGTCCGTACTGGAGAAGGAGAGGTGGCCGCGGTGACGCCCACCGGCCCCCACTCCGGCGAGCCGCTGCCCGGCGAACCCCGGCCGTTCGGTGAGCCGTCGCGGACGGACCCGAGCCCGGGGGCCGACGGTACGGGAGACCCGGTGCGGGCCTGGGAGGGCGGCCGCCGCGCACAGGTATGGGACCGGCCCCGCGCGCAGGTGTGGGACGACGGGCTGATCGCGCGCCGGGCCCAGCCACCGCCCGCCCTCGCCGAGCACGGTACGGACCCGCTCGCCCTGCCGGCGGCCTCCCCGGAGGAGCGGAGCGCACCCGGCGGCGAGACGGAGCCCGCCGCTCGGACGGACCAGGCCGACGGTTGGGCGGATCCCGCGGACCGGGCGGCGTACGCGGAGGTGAGGGGACTCACCGGGCGGAGCGGTCCGGATGACCCCGTCGGGCCGAGACCGAGGTCGGAAGCCGGCCCCCGGCCTCCCGTACGCGCCCTTTCGGCAGCGACCGCGACGCCCGCCAAGACCACGAAGCCCAAGGAAGTCATGGGGATCATGGAACCCACCGAAACGACGGAGACCGCGGCGGCCGGGAGGGGCACGGAGAACGCGCGAGCCGGGGGAGCCGCGGAGCCCACCGATCCGCTCGCTGTCTGGGAGCGGGACGCCCGGCTGACCGGAGCGGGGTCGGGGCCGCGGGGCATGAGCGGCGGGGAGTCCCACCAGGGGTACTCGGGCGGTGGCGTTCCCGAGCCGTACGCCGGCGGCGCGGACGCCTCCGACGTCTCCCTCCCGTACGAGCGGGGCTCAGCCGAGCACGGCGATTGGGGCGGCGCCGGGGAGGGCGCGTTCGGCCGCTACGAACCGCAGCCCAGGGCGAGCGGCGGGCGGCTGCTCAGGTCGCGCCTGGACGCGCTGCGCGAGTTGGTCGGACTCTCCCGGAGCCGGGTGGACCGGCGAGAACTCGCGGTGGCCGGACAGGTGCTGGACGAGGCCGCCGCCCGCAGCCGCCACTCCCTCGGGCACACCGTGGTCGCGCTCGCCGGAGCCACCGGCGGCGGCAAGTCGACGCTGTTCAACGCCATCGCCGGGGCACGGCTCTCGCCGGCCGGGGTACGGCGGCCGACCACCGCCGAGCCGCTGGCCTGCGCCTGGACCGACCACGCCGACGGGCTGCTGGACCGGCTGGGCATCGCCCCGCACGCCCGTTGCCGGCCGGCCGACCCCTACGACCCGTCGCTGCGCGGACTGGTGCTGCTTGATCTGCCCGACCACGACTCGGCGGCGGCCGGGCACCGGGAGCGGGTGGATCGGCTGCTGGGGCTGGTCGACGCGGTGGTGTGGGTGGTGGACCCGGAGAAGTACGCCGACGCGGTGCTGCACGAGCGCTATCTGCGGCCACTGGCCGGATACGCGGAGGTCACCTTTGTGGTGCTCAACCAGGTCGACCGGCTGCCCGGCGAGGCGGCCGACCAGGTGCTGGACGATCTGCGGCGGCTGTTGGACGAGGACGGGCTGGCCCTGGGCGAACACGGGGAACCCGGCGCGGCCGTGCTGTCGGTGTCCGCGCTGACCGGCCGGGGCATCGGCGAACTCCGCGAAACCCTGGGTCGGTTCGTGGGGGAGTGCGGCGCCGCCGAGCGACGCTTGGGCGCCGACGTGGACCGGGTCACCGAGCGGTTGCGCCCTGCCTATACGACGGGCGGCTCGGCCGGCCTCACCGAAGGCGCGCGCCACGGCTTCGAGGACCGGCTGGCGGACGCGGCCGGGGCGGCGGCGGTGGGGCAGGCGGCCGAACGGGCCTGGCTGCGCGAGGCGGGACGGGCCTGCGGCTTGCCCTGGGGGCGGCTGCGGGGCGCGGCCACCAGGGAGTCCGGTGGCGCCCTGACCGCTGCCCCGGTGACGGCCAGGCCCGCGGTGGACGAGGCCGTGCGGATCCTGGCCGAGGACGCGGCCCACGGGCTGCCCGCGCCCTGGGCCCTGGCGGTACGCGAGGCCGCCCGGCGCGGCGCCAAGGGGTTGCCGGAGGCGATGGACGAGGCGGTGGCCGCCGCGGTACCGCGCGGCCGACCGGCCCGGCCGACCTGGTGGTCGGTCGCGGCGACGATGCAAGTGGGACTGCTCATCATGCAGTTGGTGGCCATCGGCTGGCTGCTGTCCGTGGTGACCGGCGGGTTCGGTGGGGCATGGTTGCTGCCCGCCCTGCTGCTGGCGGCGGGCGCGCTGGGCGGCCCGTTGCTGAGCTGGGGCTGTTCGCTGGCGGCCCGTGGACCGGCCCGGGCGTACGGGGACGCGGTGGAGTGGCGGCTGCGGGACGCGGCGTCCGGGTGCGGAAGGGCATGGGTGCTGGAGCCGGTGGCGGCCGAGCTCATGCGCTACCGCGAGGTACGCGAGAAGTACGCGGTGGCGGCCGGGGCGTGACCCGTCTGACCTGCGGGAGCGCTGAGGCCCGGTAGGGCGGCGGCGGGCGGGCGGTGGCCCCGCGCGCCCGTACGGAGGGCGCCGCCGCACACCGAGCGACCGTGCTCTGAACCACCCGTCAGGGTGGCCGAGTTATCCACAAGCCCCCGCCCGTCCACAGCCCGCAGCGGGATATGGCGCGAGCGGCCAGCATGGAACCACGCCGCCACCCCAACCGGCCGTGGCGAGCAGGTGCGAGATGACGCTGCGGCCAAAGCCGTCAACGCCAACTCGCGGATGACGTACGTCAACTGCGCAGAGCGGCAGGCGGCAGACCTCAGGGAGCCGGAGGGCCGCTGAGTGGACGGCGGCACGGTGCACGGCAGCCGGCACACAGCGGCCGACCGGCGGCAGCGGCCGAACAGCACAGACAGCGCACGCGCACCGCACGCGCACCGCATGCAGAGAGCACGCAGACAGCGCACGCGAGCAGCGCACAGAACAGCGCAGGCAGACAAGCAGACAGACAGCACAGACGGACAGCGCGGACAGACCGCACAGACAGTGGGGAGGACGGTCCGATGAGCGAGACCTTGGTGACCGTGGTGGGGAATGTGGCGACGCGGCCGGACTTCCGGCTGACGGCCGGCGGCGGGGTGGCGGTGGTCCGCTTCCGGCTGGCGGCGACCGCGCGCCGCTGGGACCGGGCACGCGAGGCGTGGGTGGACGCGCACACCAGTTTCTACACGGTGTGGGCATGGCGCTCCCTGGCGGAGAACGTGGCGGCTTCGGTGGCGGTGGGTGAACCCCTGGTCGTGCACGGACGGTTGCGAGTGCGGGAGGAGCGGCGCGATGTACGGACCGGGCCGCCGCAGCCAGGTGAGGCGCTCCAACCGCCCGGGGCGCCGGAGCCTGGTGGCGGTGAAGGGGCGGGTGGCGTCGGAGGCGGTGACACCGCGGTCGTCGGCAGAGGCGGTGACGGCGGCGTCCGCTGGGTGTCGACGGAGATCGAGGCGGTGGCGGTGGGGCACGACCTGTCCCGGGGCACCGCGGCGTTCCGCAGGGTGTCGCTGGCCAAACCGCAGCTGACGGGGGCACTGGCTCCATGACGACCAGAGATTTACCGAAAAAGGCCGGTTGCAGATCGATATCGGCGATAACGATTCCGATTCGGATCGGTTAGAAGATCGAATTCATGGGCACCGCCGGCGACCTCCTCCTTAGGATCCTGGGTGCCAACGGGGGTTTCCGATCTTGGAGTTCGCCGGCGAGGCGCACGCCGCTGACCATGTGCCCGCCCGAAGGGGAAAACATGATCTCTGCAAGGAGGCCGGGCGCTGCCCGCCTTGCCGCCGCCGCGATGGCAGCGGTCGGCGCCACGATGGTGGCGGGGCCCGCCGCGGCGGTCGGCGCCACCTCGCAGCAGGGCGGTGCGACGGCCACCCTCCGCGGACTCACGGTCTACGACCAGGCGGTGGTGCACGGCGAAGGCGGGAACCAGAAGGTCGGTGCCGGCCTCTTCGAGATGGCGGTCGAGAACGGCGGCACCATCCAGACCTACGGCATCGACATCCACAATCCCACGCAGGAACGGGCCCAGTACCAGGAGACGCCCTGGAACCAGACCCCCCTGCACGACAATGCCGAGGCCGGCCGGATCCGCTGGATCCTGCAGCACTCCTACCCGCAGATCAACGACCTGCCGGCGCTCGCCGCCAAGGCCCGTTCGGGCGCCCTCACGGAGAAGACCGCGGCGGCCGGCACCCAGGTCGCGATCTGGCGCTTCTCCGACAAGGACAAGGTGGAGGCCGTCGATCCGGCCGCCGAGAAGCTCGCCGACTACCTGGAGAAGAGCGCGCGCCGCCTCGGGGAACCCAAGGCTTCGCTGACCCTGGATCCGCCCGCGATCGCCGGCAGGCCCGGCGGTCGCCTCGGCCCGATCACCGTGCACACCAACGCGGAGAGTGTGACCGTGACCCCGGCCGGGGGCGCCGCCTCCCCCGGTGTGCGGATCGTCGGCAAGGACGGCAAGCCGGTCACCACCGCCGCCGACGGCACCCGGCTCTACTTCGACGTTCCGGCCGACGCGCCGGACAGCGCGGGTTCGATCACCGTCCAGGCCGCCACCAAGGTTCCGGTCGGTCGTGCCTTCGTCGGCACGACCAGGAGCCAGACCCAGATCCTGGCCGGCTCCAGCGAGAGCACCGTGTCCGCCACCGCCACCGTGAACTGGGCGAAGCAGGGACCCATACCCGCCCTCTCCACCGAGGAGGACTGCGCCAAGGGCGGTGTGAACGTGACCGTCGCCAACCAGGGGGACGGGGCGTATGCCTTCGAGCTCGCCGAGGCCGAGCACACGGTGCCGGCCGGGGAGTCCAAGACTGTCACCGTCCCGGTCTCGGAGGACCAGGAGTACCGGTTCACCCTCACCGGCCCGGACGGTTACGAGAAGACCTTCGCGGGCCGGCTGGACTGCAGGGCCGCCGGTACCGACGGGACCACCGGCATCGGCAGCGCCACCGACACCGGCAGCAGGACCTCGGCCAACCAGCCGGTCCCGGCCTCGGCCGGCGGCACCACCGCCGGCACGGCCGCCGGGGCCACCGCCGAGACCCCCGGCGGCGAGGACCTCGCCGAGACGGGGAGTGGTGGTGACACTCCTCTCATCGCCGGGGTCGCGATCGCGTTGGTCGTCGTCGGCGGTGGAGCGGTCTTCTTCCTTCGCAGGAAGAGGCTCTCGGACGGCGAGTGAGCGCCGGCCCCACCAACGACTCGGGCCGCCCCCTGGATCCCCGGGGGGTGCGGCGAGGGATCGCCTCGTGCGTGGGCCGTCCCTTGGTGCGGATTCCCTCGGGGACGGTCGATGCCGAATGTCGGCTACGGAGAGCGACGGGGAGCTACCCGCAGCCGCGAGTCGGCCCCCCGTCAGGGCGGCGTCCGAGGACCGCCGTGGGACGGGTTTTCGCCGTGGGGTTGTCGTACGGCAAGATGGGGTGTATCTGCCCAGGCGCGGCTCGGCCGCGTATCGACACCTCTAGATGCCGGACGGTTTCTCTTGGCTGAGTACATCTACACCATGCGCAAGACGCGCAAGGCGCACGGTGACAAGGTGATCCTCGACGACGTGACGCTGAGCTTCCTGCCCGGCGCCAAGATCGGTGTCGTGGGCCCCAACGGCGCCGGTAAGTCCACGGTGCTGAAGATCATGGCCGGTCTTGAGCAGCCTTCCAACGGTGACGCCTTCCTGTCGCCCGGCTACAGCGTGGGCATCCTGCTCCAGGAGCCGCCGCTGGACGAGTCCAAGACGGTCCTGGAGAACGTCCAGGACGGTGTCGCGGAGGTCAAGGGCAAGCTCGACCGGTTCAACGAGATCGCCGAGCTGATGGCGACCGACTACTCCGACGAACTGCTCACCGAGATGGGCAAGCTCCAGGAGGAGCTGGACCACGCCAACGCCTGGGACCTGGACGCCCAGCTCGAGCAGGCCATGGACGCCCTGGGCTGCCCGCCCGGCGACTGGCCGGTGACCAACCTCTCCGGTGGTGAGAAGCGCCGGGTCGCGCTCTGCAAGCTGCTGCTGGAGGCCCCCGACCTGCTGCTGCTCGACGAGCCCACCAACCACCTGGACGCCGAGTCGGTGCAGTGGCTGGAGCAGCACCTGGCCAAGTACGCCGGCACCGTGGTGGCGATCACCCACGACCGGTACTTCCTGGACAACGTCGCCGGCTGGATCCTGGAGCTGGACCGCGGCCGCGCCATCGGCTACGAGGGCAACTACTCCACCTACCTGGAGACCAAGCAGGCCCGCCTGAAGGTCGAGGGGCAGAAGGACGCCAAGCGCGCCAAGCGCCTCAAGGAGGAGCTGGAGTGGGTCCGCTCCAACGCCAAGGGGCGGCAGGCCAAGTCCAAGGCCCGTCTGGCCCGCTACGAGGAGATGGCCGCCGAGGCCGAGAAGACCCGGAAGCTGGACTTCGAGGAGATCCAGATCCCGCCGGGCCCGCGTCTGGGCAACGTCGTGGTCGAGGTGAACAACCTCCACAAGGCGTTCGGTGAGAAGGTCCTGATCGACGACCTGTCCTTCACCCTGCCGCGGAACGGCATCGTCGGTGTGATCGGCCCGAACGGCGCCGGCAAGACCACCCTGTTCAAGATGATCCAGGGCATGGAGCAGCCGGACTCCGGCACCATCAAGGTCGGCGACACGGTCAAGATCTCCTACGTCGACCAGACCCGCTCCAACATCGACCCGAAGAAGACGCTGTGGGCCGTCGTCTCCGACGAGCTGGACTACATCAACGTCGGCCAGGTCGAGATGCCCTCCCGCGCCTATGTGTCGGCGTTCGGCTTCAAGGGCCCGGACCAGCAGAAGCCGGCCGGGGTGCTCTCCGGTGGTGAGCGCAACCGCCTCAACCTGGCGCTCACCCTCAAGCAGGGCGGCAACCTGCTCCTCCTCGACGAGCCGACCAACGACCTCGACGTGGAGACCCTGTCCTCGCTGGAGAACGCGCTGCTGGAGTTCCCCGGCTGCGCCGTGGTCGTCTCCCACGACCGCTGGTTCCTGGACCGCGTGGCCACCCACATCCTCGCCTACGAGGGTGACTCCAAGTGGTTCTGGTTCGAGGGCAACTTCGAGTCCTACGAGAAGAACAAGATCGAGCGTCTCGGTGCGGACGCGGCCCGCCCGCACCGTGCCACCTACAAGAAGCTCACCCGGGGCTGAGCATGGCCCGCCACATCTACCAGTGCCCCCTGCGTTGGGGCGACATGGACGCCTTCGGCCATGTGAACAACGTGGAGTACCTCCGCTACCTGGAGGAGGCGCGGGTCGACTTCATCTGGCGGCTGGCGCCCGGTGACGGCTCGGAGGCATTCACCGGCGCCGTCGTGGTGGCCCGGCACGAGATCGACTACCTCAAGCCGCTGGTCCACCGGCACGCGCCGGTGACCATCGAGACCTGGGTGACGAAGATCAGTGCCGCCTACCTGACCCTGTCGTACGAGATCAAGGACGAGGAGGCCGTGTACGCGCGCGCCTCCACCGTCCTGGTCCCGTACGACCTGGCCCTGGGCCGCCCGCGGCGGGTGACGCGCGAGGAGGAGGCCTTCCTCGAGCAGTACCTGGAGACCGGCCCGTCCGAGGCCAAGGCCGCCGGGAACGGCGCCACCGTGGCCCGGCAGGACCGGGAGCCCGAGGAGGCCGTCGTCGGATGACGGCCCCGCGGCTCCCCTTCGCCGACCACCGGGACGCGGCGGACCTCGCCGCGTTCCTGGCCCGGCTGATCCACTACGACCGGGCCGCCGTGGTGCGGCTGCAGGCGGGCGGCGGCGTGCTGGCGGTGTTCGGCCGCCCGCCGTCGTTCGAGGTGCTCGGCATCCGTACCGCCCCGCTGGCCGATGCCGGCCTGGAGCTGGATGTCACGGTGTCCGCGGGGCAGCTCGCGGACGCGTTGGACGCGGCCCGGGCCTCCCGCCCGGTGCCCGCCGCACCCTCCGCCCGCGTCCCGGACCCCCTGGCGGTCCGGCTTCCGGACAGTGTCACCGGGCCGCCCTGGGCCGGGGTGCTGCCGCCGCGCGGCGGTTGGCGGCGGGTGACCGGCCTCCCCGGCGAGCGGGAGCTGGTCATGGCGGTCGGCGCCGCGGTCGCCGAGTTCCGGCAGCGGGACGCGGCACTGCCCGAGGAGCGCCGCAACCGCACCGAGCGGGACCGGATCGGGCGCCAGATCTGGTCGCGCACCCTGGGCGACACCGGGCTCCCGCTGCGCGCGGTGCACGCGGCGCAGTCGCTGGGCTTCCTGCGGCCGGCCCCGGCCCCGGCGCCGGCGCATCGGGGCGCGGAACCGGCCTCGGCCGCCGCGCCGGGGCGTCGGGCGAGCGCCACCGCGCTCGCGGATCCGGCCGTCGCCGAGGAGCGGCTGGTGCTGTTCGCGGCGGGCGGCTGGCTGCGGCTGCGCACCCCGTACGGCTCCATCGCGGTCCGTACCGGCGGGCCGGTCGGCCTGAACGTCAGCCCCGTCTGAGCAGCCACCGCGCACTGCCACTGACCGCACTCGGCCTCAACGGCCCGGGCGCCGTGGTGACGTGTGCCGCGGTGAAGTGATGTGGCCCCGCACCGCACCGCCGGAAGGCGGCCGCGGTACGGGGCCCGGGCGTGCTCAGCCGGGCCTGTTGACCATGGCCGCGGCGGCGTAGGTGAGGTAGTCCCAGAGCTCCTTCTCGTGCTCCGGGGCCAGCTCGAGCTCGTCCACCGCGTCCCGCATGTGCCGCAACCAGGCATCGTGTGCGGCCTGGTCCACCGCGAAGGGCGTGTGGCGCATGCGCAGCCGAGGGTGGCCGCGCAGGTCGCTGTAGGTACGCGGGCCGCCCCAGTACTGCATCAGGAACAGGACGAGCCGCTCCTCGGCCGGTCCCAGGTCCTCTTCGGGGTACATCGGCCGCAGCAGCGGATCCTGGGCTACTCCCTGGTAGAAGCGGTGCACCAGGCGTCGGAAGGTGTCCTCGCCACCCACCTGCTCGTAGAACGACTGCTCGGGAAGCGTGCCGCGCGGATTCTCCATCACCCTCCCATGCTCTCAGATGGCGCAACGAGCACCGCAGCCCTGGGCCCGCCCGCCCCATTCGCTCCGCGAACCCACCGGTTGATCACGCGCCGGACCGCTTCTCGGCCCGGACAGGAGCGTCGCGACCCCGATGGCGCCGCGGAGCGCGGTACGGAGGATGATCCGGTGTGACGAGGGGGGTGCTGCTGGATGACGACGCGGCAGCGGACCGGGCACCGGCCCGTGAACGCCTGGGGCAGAACCGGGCGCGTCAAGCCGAAGACGACACGGCTCGCACTCACGGTGTACTTCATCGGGTGCCTGCTGGCGGGGGAGGTCCACGAATTCGTCGCCAGGACCCAGGACTGGCCCCTCAGGACAGAGCCCGGCCTGTTCCTGCTGGTGGCGCCCCTCTTGGGGATCTTCCTCGTGCTGCCGGTGATGCTGGTCGCCACGGGGGTGCTGCGGGGGATCCAGCGGATTCCCTGGACGGTGACGCGGCGACTGGAGCGCAGAGGGTGGTGGACACCCCTCGTCGCGGCGGTCGCGGCGGTGCTTCCCGCCGCGGTGTTCGCCCGGGTCCTCGACATCGGCGGCGTGGACATCGCCCTGGTGTGGGCGGTCCCGTGGGCCGCCCTCGTCCTGGCGGCCGTGCTGGCCGGTGTCGCCCGGCGGCGTGTCGCCGAGGGCCGGCGCCCCGCCCTGATCGGCAGGGTGTGGGCGTACGGGGCCCTGGCGGTGTGCTGTGTCTTCGGCCTGGGGAGCGCGGCGTTCGCGACCGGCCTGGTCGACGAGTACCGCCCGCCGCGGTTCACCAGCCTCAGCCTGCCCCGCACCTGGACCGACGGCGAGGGCGGTTCGCTGTTCCTGACCTCGGACGGCGGGGCCGTCGCCGAGAACCTGGGGGCTGAGGACTCCGACCGGGATTTCGGCGAGGAGCGGTGCACCGGGTACGGGACCTGGAATCTGGAGGGGGAAGGGCCCTGGGGGCAACGGGTGCGCCTGGCCATCAGCGGGTGCCGGCTCGGCGAGTGGGCGGTGTCCGGCACCAGGGAGCGGCCGAAGCTGAACTACGAGTACGGGGACCCCGACTCTCCCGACTTCTATGTGCTGCGGTGAGCCCCGGCCCCGGGCGCCGGCGGCGGGCCCGCCCGACCCATACGCTCCGCGAACCCACCGGCTGATCATGTGCCGGGAACAGGCCCGACGAACGGGCCGAAGTGCCGCCGGCCCGTCCACCGCGGAGTGGCACGGGGGACGGGCCGGTGGGGGCCCTGTCTC
>NZ_SRID01000139.1 GCF_004684805.1 Streptomyces palmae | reverse complement strand
GGCCCCGCACCCCTGGGGCCCGGACCGGGTCCCCACACCCCGGGGCGGGCTGGAAACCAGCCCGCCCCGGGGCGCCTCCGGGGCCCTGCCGGACCAGGTCCGGGGCGGTGGCCGGGGAGGCCGAGGTACGGGTCCGGGCCCCCGGGCCCTGGTGCGGGGTCAGACCCGCACCGTCGCCAGCAGCTCGGCCACCAGCGCCGCGCCGCGGAGCGTGAGCACCGACTCGGGGTGGAACTGCACCCCCGCGAAGCCCGGCCCGCGCAGGGCGTGCACATCACCGCTCACCGGATCGCGGCTCACCTCGATCCGGTGCATCCCCAACTCCGCCTCCACCGAGGCGTCGCAGCGCGCGGTGAAGGTGTTGTAGAAGCCGACCACCTCCTGCCGCCCGAACAGGTCGATCCGCTCCTGCGCCCCCTGGAACGGCACGTCCTTGCGCACGATGTCCAGCCCCAGCTCCGCCGCGATCAGCTCGTGCCCCAGGCACACCCCCAGCAGGAAGCCGCGGCCCGGCACGCCGGAGGGAGCGGCGGTGGCCGGGCGGGCGGCGCTCCCGCGCAGCAACTCCGCCGTCAGCCCGCGCAGCAGCCGCATCTTCGGGTCCGCCGCGTCCCGCGGGTCACCCGGCCCCGGGCCCAGCACCACCGGCCCCGCATGGGCCAGCACCGCCTCGCGCAGCCCCGGCTCGTCGAAGCGCCGCACCGTCACGGCCAGCCCGCAGGTGCGCAGCACATGCGCCAGCATCGCGGTGAAGGTGTCCTCCCCGTCCACGACCAGCGCGTGCCCGGACCGCCCGGGGGTACGGTCCACCTCGGCCGGGGTCCGCATCCGCAGCCAGAACGGGGCCAGGTCGGCGCGCCGGGCGTCCAGCGCGGCCCGCACCCGCGGGTCCTCGGCCAGCCGGGGCGGCTGCCCGGCCGGGCGCGCGGGCGCGGCACCCACCCCCAGCGCGCCCAGCACCGCGGCCGCCTTGGCGTGGGTCTCGGCCACCTCGGCGCGCGGGTCGGAGTGCCGCACCAAGGTGGCGCCCACCGGCACCCGCAGCCCGCCGGCCCGGTCGATGTCGGCGGTGCGGATCGCGATGGGGGAGTCCAGGGTCTGCGCCCCGCCCGCGTCCCGGCCGATCAGTGCCAGCGCGCCCGCGTAGTAGCCGCGGCCGTCGGGCTCGTACCGCTCGATCACCCGGCAGGCGTTCTGCACCGGGGAGCCGGTCACGGTGGCCGCGAACATGGTCTCCCGCAGCACCTCCCGCACATCCAGCGAGGAGCGGCCGCGCAGCTCGTACTCGGTGTGCGCCAGGTGCGCCATCTCCTTGAGCCGGGGGCCGACCACCACCCCGCCCATGTCGCCCACCGTGCACATCATCTTCAGCTCTTCGTCCACCACCATGGACAGCTCCTCCACCTCCTTGCGGTCGTGCAGGAACTCCAGGAGCCCGGCCGCGTCCGCCCCCTCGCGGGGGTAGCGGTAGGTGCCGCTGATCGGGTTCATCACCACGGTGTTCCCGGACATCCGGACATGGACCTCGGGGCTGGCGCCGACCAGGGTCCGGTCGGCCAGGCACACCACGTAGGTCCAGTACGCCCCGCGCTCCCCGGTCAGCAGCCGCCGGAACAGCGCCAGCGCGTCGGCCCGGCCGAAGCCGTCGATCCGGCCGCGGAAGGTCCGGCGGATGACGAAGTTGGCGCCCTCGCCGGTACCGATCTCGTCCTCGATCACCCGCTGGACGATGCGCGCGTACTCCTCGTCGGACAGGTCGAAGCCGCCGTCCACCACCCGCACCGGATGCTTCGGCAGGGCCGCCAGGGCCTCGTCGAGCGGCAGCTCGCGGCGCTCCCGCGGCCGCAGTACGGACAGCGGGGCGCCGTCGTCCCGGACCCGGAAGCCGCGCTCGCGGATCTGCCGGAACGGGATCAGCGCCAGCGCGTCGCTGACCGCCCCGCCGGCCGGGGCGCCGGTGGGCAGCGGGATGTCGGCGAGCCGGTCCACTTCCAGGACCGGCCCGGCCAGTACCTCCACGACCTCCTGGGCCGGGTCCGCCGCGCCCGGGCGGCGGCGGTGCAGCAGGGCGAACGGTTCGTCGGAGGCGAGCAGCCCCCGCAGCACGGCGGCGGAGTCGGCGCCGGGTGCGGCGGTGGGGCCGGAGTCGGTGCGCATCGTCGGGTTCCTTCCGGGTGGGAGGAACGGCCCGCGCTGTCCGGTAACGCGCCGAAGGCCGCCCCTCGGGCGGCCTTCGCGTCGAATGTCAGTCGCGCGAACTGGGATGTGTCCCAGCTCGGAGAGCGTGGGGACAGGCCGCCGGATGAGCGGTCCACCACCAGTCCATGGTCAGTCGCGCGAACATGCCCGCACCATACTCCACGCGGACGGCGGCCGGGCGCGGCGTCCAGGTGCCGGACACCATTGCCCCGGTCGACTAGAGGCCTGGTCGATTATGGACTGGGTGTCTCACCTTGTGGGCGTCGGTCCGGGTGCCCGCCGGAACCCCGTAGTGTTGACAGCGTGACCGTGAACGCTGAAACCCACGCCGGTGGCCACACCTGGCGCTCCCTGCCCGCGGCGCAGCAGCCTGATTGGCCGGACTCCGAGGCTCTGCGCGATGTCATCGCCGAGCTCGAGTCCTATCCGCCTCTCGTCTTCGCCGGCGAGTGTGATCAGTTGCGCGCCCGGCTGGGTGCCGTGGCGCGAGGTGAGGCGTTCCTGCTCCAGGGCGGCGACTGTGCCGAGGCCTTCGACGCGGTGGGCGCCGACCAGATCCGCAACAAGCTCAAGACGCTGCTCCAGATGGGCGCGGTACTCACCTACGCCGGCTCCGTCCCGGTGGTCAAGGTGGGCCGGATCGCCGGCCAGTACAGCAAGCCGCGCTCCAAGCCGACCGAGACCCGGGACGGGGTCACCCTCCCCACCTACCGGGGCGACTCGGTCAACGGCTTCGAGTTCACCCCCGAGGCCCGGATCCCGGACCCGGAGCGGCTCAAGCGGATGTACCACGCCTCCGCGGCCACCTTGAACCTCGTCCGGGCCTTCACCACCGGTGGCTACGCCGACCTGCGGCAGGTGCACGCCTGGAACCAGGACTTCGTGAAGTCCTCGCCCTCCGGTCAGCGCTACGAGGCGCTGGCCCGCGAGATCGACCGGGCGCTGAATTTCATGAACGCCTGCGGGGTGGACCCGGAGGAGTTCAAGACCGTCGAGTTCTTCTCCTCGCACGAGGCGCTGATCCTGGACTACGAGTCGGCGCTGACCCGCACCGACTCGCGCACCGGCCGGCTGTACGACGTCTCCGCGCACATGGTGTGGATCGGCGAGCGCACCCGGCAGCTGGACGGCGCGCACATCGAGTTCGCCTCCCGGATCAGGAACCCGATCGGGGTGAAGCTCGGCCCGACCACCACCCCCGAGGACGCGCTGGCGCTGATCGACCGGCTGGACCCGGACCGCGAGCCGGGCCGCCTCACCTTCATCACCCGGATGGGCGCGGACAAGATCCGCGACCGGCTGCCGGAGCTGGTGGAGAAGGTCACCGCCTCCGGAGCGCGGGTCGTGTGGATCTGCGACCCGATGCACGGCAACACCTTCGAGGCGGCCTCCGGGCACAAGACCCGGCGCTTCGACGACGTGCTGGACGAGGTCAAGGGCTTCTTCGAGGTGCACAAGAGCCTGGGGACCCACCCGGGCGGCATCCATGTGGAGCTGACCGGCGACGATGTCACCGAGTGCGTGGGCGGCGGCGACGAGATCTTCGTCGACGACCTGCACCAGCGCTACGAGACCGCCTGCGACCCCCGGCTGAACCGCAGCCAGTCGCTCGACCTGGCCTTCCTGGTCGCGGAGATGTACCGGGACCAGTAGCGGGAGCCGGCGGCCGCGGCGGCGGGCGCCGGGCGAGCGTGGTGGGGCGCGGATCACAGCGATCCGCGCCCCTTTGCGCTGTTCCTCCGGAACCAGCCCAGGTAAGGTAAGGGTTACCTCACTGATCAAGGGACCGTCCGGGAGAAGCGCGTGTACGTCTGCTCATGCTTCGGCATCACCGAGGAGCAGGTGCGCGAGCACGCGGACGCCGGCGCCTGCACCCCCCGCCAGATCGCCGGCGCCTGCAAGGCCGGCACCGACTGCGGCTCCTGCGTCCGCCGGATCCAGGCACTGCTGGGGCGCGGCAGCTGCCCGCGCCGCGAGCTGCTGGACCGCGGCCGCCCGGCGGTCGTCGCGCTGGCCGCTGAGCCGGGCCCGGCCGCGACACCGGATTCGGAGACGACCGTCCCCCGGGCCGCCGCCGAGCCGGCGCCGGCCCCGGAGGCCGTCTCCCGGGCCGCCTGAGCCGTCCGGCCCCCGCGGATCAACTGTCCGGCTGCTCGATCTGCTGGGCGATGTAGAGCGCCTCGCCGAGCTTCTCGATCAGTCCCAGCTGGGTGTCGAGGTAGTCGATGTGCTGCTCCTCGTCGTCCAGGATGTCCTCGAAGATGTTCGCCGAGGTGATGTCGCCCTTGGACCGCATCACCTCGATGCCGCGCCGCAGCCGGTCGATCGCCTCCACCTCGACCTGCCGGTCGGCCTGGAACATCTCGGTGACCGTCTGCCCGACCCGGACGTGGAACAGCCGCTGGTAGTTGGGCAGCCCGTCCAGCAGCAGGATCCGGTCGGTGAGCGTCTCCGCGTGCTTCATCTCGTCGAAGGACTCGCGTCGGGTCTGCTCCGCGAGCTTGGTCCAGCCGAGGTGCTCCTGCATCTTGGCGTGCAGGAAGTACTGGTTGATCGCGGTCAGCTCGCCGGTGAGCTGCTCGTTCAGAAACTCGATGACCTCGGGGTCGCCCTGCATCGAAGGGCTCCTTCCCATGTCGGCGGGGTACGGCGGATGTGCGCGCATCCTCGCAATCGCGGCGGAGCCCGTCCAGTAAGTTCACGCTTAGTATGAATCGTCCGGATTTTCTTGGCTTCCGGGCCGCCGCCCGGTGGCTGACTCCCGCTGGTTCCCGGCTGGTCACGACCACCCCTCACGGTCTGACACCATGGAGCCATGGGTCAGTCGGAACGCCGCGAGGGGGAGCTCGCACAGCTGCCTCCCGGGCAGCGGCTGCAGCGCGGTTGGCCGGTCACGCACTACGGGCCGGTCCCGAAGTTCAAACCGGACCGGTGGGAGTTCCGGATCTTCGGCGCCACCGCCGACGGCGACAAGCACACCTGGACGCACGACGAGTTCACCGCGCTGCCCTACACCACCGTGGTGGCCGACCTGCACTGCGTCACCAAGTTCAGCATGCTGGGCGCGGAGTGGGGCGGCGTCGCGGCGCGCACCTTCCTGGAACTCGCCCCGCCCGCGCCGGAGACCACCCATGTGATGGTGTGGGCCGAGTACGGCTTCAGCGCCAACCTGCGGCTGGCGGACTTCGCCTCGGAGCGGACCATCCTCGCCACGCACAAGGACGGCGAGCAGCTCACCGCCGAGCACGGCTTCCCGGTGCGGCTGATCGTCCCGCACCTGTACGCCTGGAAGGGACCCAAGTGGGTCCGCGGCGTGGAGTACATGACCGCCGACCGCCGCGGCTTCTGGGAGGAGCGCGGCTACCACAACGTCGGTGACCCCTGGCGGGAGCAGCGCTACTCCTACCAGGAGGAACCGGGCGACGGCCCCGAACTCTAGCCGCCCGGCCCGGCTCCCTCCGGCCTTCCTTCCGGTCCGGGCCGCTTCGCCGATCCAGTGTGTCCGGGCCTGCGAGCCCCCCCGGTATGGACGGCCAGAGGCCGGCTCGGCGTCCGGCGGCCCCGCGGCCGTCAGAGGTCGCGCAGCGCCCGCAGCCGGGTCAGGTCCGCCGCGTAGTTGTCCTGCGGCCCCGGCGTCTCGATCACCAGCGGTACCCCCTCGGTCGCCGGATGCCGGAACAGCTCGGCGAACGGTTCGGCGCCGATGTGCCCGGCGCCGATGTTCTCGTGCCGGTCCTTGTGGGCGCCCACCACGTCCTTGGAGTCATTGGCGTGGATCAGCCGCAGCCGTCCCGGACCCACCACCGACACCAGTTCGTCCAGCATCTGCTTCATCCCGCCCGGGGCGGCCAGGTCGTGTCCGGCCGCGAAGGCATGGCAGGTGTCCAGGCAGACACCGAGCCGCGGGTGCCGGTCCAGCGCCTCGACATAGGGGCCCAGCTCATCCACCAGCGCACACAGCGAGGAGCCCTGCCCGGCGGTCGGCTCCAGCAGCAGCCAGGGATCGTCCTCGTGGTCGAGCTCGTCCAGCAGCGGCAGCACCCGCTCCCGCACCTGGGCGAGCGCCACCGCGCGCTCCCGCCCACCGGTGGCCGACCCGGTGTGCACCACCACACCCCGCGCCCCGATCGCCCGTCCCCGGCGCAGCGAGTGCCGCAGGGAGTCGCAGGACCGCTCCACCGTGGCCGGGGTGTGCGAGCCGAAGTTGATCAGGTACGGCGCATGGACATAGGCGGGGACGGACTCCTCGGCGCAGGCGGCGCGGAACATCTCGTCCTGGGCCGGGTTGCCCTCCGGGGTCGCCCAGCCGCGTGGATTGGCCACGAAGACCTGCACGGTCTCGGCGCCGATGGCGCGGGCGTAGGGCAGGCCGGTGGCGGCCAGACCGCCGGCCACCGGGACATGGGCGCCGATCGGATTGCGGACGCGCGGGGATGCGGTGGTACTCACCGTACCCAGAATGCCAGGGCCCGCGAGGCTTGGAGGGTGGCGGGTACCCCGGTGGCGCCTCCCCCAGCGAGGCCGGGGGAGGCGGGGCGGTGCGCGTCAGCGGGGTGCGGTCGGGGTCAGAAGACGCCGCCCTTGACCCTGATCGTGATCTTGCTGCCCTCGGGGGCCTTCTCGCCCGCGTCCACCGACTGCTCGCCCACGGTGTCGCCGCCGAACAGCAGCGGACGGTCCACGTCCACCTCGAAGCCCGCGTCCTCCAGCGTCTGCTTGGCGTCGTCGACGTTCTCGCCCACCACGTCCGGCACCTGCACCATCCGCGGGCCCTTGGACAGGGTGAGGGTGACGGTGTCGCCCTTGGCGGCCGTGGCGCCCTCCGAGGGGCGCTGCCTGGCGACCGAGCCGGCGTCCTCCTGGGAGAACACCCGGTCCCTGGCGACGGTCACCTTGAAGCCCGCCTCCTCCAGGGCCGAGGTGGCGTCCTCCGCCGACTCGCCGAGTACATCGGGGACGTCGATCGGCTCGCCCTTGCTGACCGTGAGGGTGACCGCGCTGTCCGGCCGGCGCTCGGTGCCGCTCCGGGGGTCGGTGGCGAGTACCCGGCCCTGCGGGGTCTCGCTGCTGTACTGCCGGCGCACCGCACCGACGGCCAGCCCGGCGTCCCTGATCTCGGCCTTGGCCTCGGCGAGCGGCATGCCGACCACATTGGGCATCGTGGTCCGCGGCGGCCCCTGGGACACCCGGATGGTGACCGTACCGTCGTTCCGGATCCGCTCGCCGACCCCCGGCTTGGCCCCGATGACCCGGCCCTTGGCGACCACGTCGCTGAACTCGTGGACCACCTTCACGCCCAGGCCCTTGTCCCGGAGCTTCTCCTCGGCCTTGGCCTGCGGCAGCCCGATCACCCCGGGGACCTGGGTGAACTGGCCGAAGCCGATGTACCAGACCCCGGTGCCCACGCCCAGCAGCAGCAGGACCGCGCCGATCAGCGTCAGCACCCGCCGGCGCGGCATCCGGTCGCGGCGGGACCGCCGGCCAGGGGCCGGCGGCTCGGGCGGCAGCTGCAGGCGGCTGGTCGGCACGGTCTCGCCGACCCCGTCCGACTCCGCCCCGGCCGCGGGCCTGGGCCGGGCGATCACGCTGGTGCGGTCCTCGGAACCGTCGTGCTCCCCGGAGCGGGCCCGCGGCGGCAGCAGGTCCAGTTGCTCCTCGTCGAGCTCGGCGCGGGCCGACCGGGCGAGCGCCAGCAGCTCCACCGCGTCGGCGGGGCGCTGCTCCGGGTCGCGGGCGGTGGCCGCCGCCACCAGCTCGTCCAGCTGCGGGGCGAGCCCGGGGGCCACCGTGGACGGCGGGGCGATGTCCTCGTGCAGGTGCTGGTAGAGGATCTGCGCCGGGGTGCCACCGGTGTGCGGCTTGGTCCCGGTCAGCATCTCGTAGGTGAGTACCCCGCAGGCGTAGATGTCCGCGCGGGTGTCCACGGTGCCGTGCTCGATCTGCTCGGGCGCCAGATAGGACACCGTGCCCATGATCGACTCGGTGTTGGTGCTGGTGGCCGCGTCCACCGCACGGGCCAGCCCGAAGTCGGCGACCTTGACCCGGCCGTCGTCCCCGATCAGCACGTTCTCCGGCTTCATGTCGCGGTGCACGAAGCCGGCCCGGTGCGCGGCGCCGAGCGCGGCGAGCACCGGCTCCAGGATGTCCAGCGCGGCGCGCGGCTGGAGGGCCCCGCGTTCGCGCAGCACGTCCCGCAGCGTGCAGCCGGCCACGTACTCCATCGCCAGGTACACGGCGGTGCCGTCGGCGCCCTGGTCGAAGACGCCCACCACATTGGGGTGGGCGAGTCTGGCCACCGACTTCGCCTCGCGGATGAAACGGTCCACGAAGGCGGTGTCGGCGGCCAGCGACGGGTGCATCACCTTGAGGGCGAGCACCCGGTCGAGACGGGTGTCGACGGCGCGGTAGACGGTGGCCATGCCGCCCACGGCGATGCGCGCCTCAACCCGGTAGCGGCCGTCGAGCACCTGCCCGACCAGGGGGTCGTCTCCCCGGCGCGAGCCGGAGGAAGCGTTCGGCAGGGTCGTATCCACAAGACGGCAGTCTACGAGCCGCCCGGGCCCCGTCCCGCCGTCGGCAGTCCGGCACACCGGACTGCAGCGGAACGGTGACACGGTGCGCCCGCCGGGTGCGGCGGGGGCCGGCCCGCACCCGGCCCCTCACTCCGTGAACGCGGGGCGCTCCGGGTCGAGGTCCGCCAGGCCGTCGGCGGGCGAGGAGGCGCGGGCGAAGTGCCGGCGCGGGATGCGGCCCGCCCGCCAGGCCAGCCGGCCCGCGGCCACCGCGTGCCGCATGGCCCGGGCCATCAGCACCGGCTGCTGGGCACGGGTGACCGCGGAGGCCAGCATCACCGCCGCGCAGCCCAGCTCCATGGCGAGCGCGGCGTCCGAGGCGGTGCCGGCGCCCGCGTCCAGGATCACCGGCACCCCGGCCCGTTCGGTGATCAGCTCGAAGTTGTGCGGATTGCGGATGCCCAGGCCGGAGCCGATGGGGGAGCCCAGCGGCATGATCGCGGCGCAGCCCGCGTCCTCCAGCCGCCGCGCCAGCACCGGGTCGTCGCTGGTGTACGGCAGCACCGTGAAGCCGTCGTCCACCAGGGTCTCGGCGGCGTCCAGCAGCTCCACCGGGTCGGGCAGCAGGGTCCGCTCGTCCGCGACCACCTCCAGCTTCACCCAGTCCGTGCCCAGCGCCTCCCGGGCCAGCCGGGCGGTCAGCACGGCCTCGGCGGCGGTGAAGCAGCCCGCGGTGTTCGGCAGGACCCGGATGCCGTGCCGGTCGAGCACCGAGAGCACCGAGCCCCGCACGGTCGGGTCGAGGCGGCGCATCGCCACGGTGGTCAGCTCGGTGCCGGAGGCCAGCAGCGCGCGCTCCATCACCTCCAGGCTGGGCGCCCCGCCGGTGCCCATGATCAGCCGGGAGCCGAAGGACGTCCCGGCGATGACGAGCGGGTCCTCCGCGGCCACCGGACCGCCGGCGGGCGTCGCGGGGGTGCCGGCGGACGGCGCTGGGGCGCTGGTTGACGCCGAAGAGGTGCCGGCGGGCGTCGTGGCGGTGCCGGCGGTTGCCGGGGCGGCGGAGGCCGAAGGGGTGTCGGGCATGTCGGTCAGCCTCCCTGGACCGCGGTGAGTACCTCGACCCGGTCGCCCTCGGCCAGCCGGGTGGCGGCCCACCGGCCGCGCGGGACCACGGTCTCGTTGACGGCGGCGGCCACCCCGCTGGTCGCCCGGGTGAGCTCGGCCACCAGCAGGTCGAGGGTGAGGCCCTCGGGGATCTCGCGGGGTTCGCCGTTGACGCTGACGGTCATGCGGGCTGCTCCTGGAGTACGGAAGAAGAGGTGAAGCGCTGCGGGGAGAACGGGCGGGCCGGCGCGGGGAGCTCACCGGTGGTGAGCGCCTCGGCCAGGATGTCGCCGGTGACCGGGGTGAGCAGCACCCCGTTGCGGTGGTGCCCGGTGGCCAGGTGGAGGCCGGGCAGTGCGGTGGGGCCGAGCAGCGGGGCGTTGTCCGGGGAGCCGGGGCGCAGCCCGGCGGCGGTCTCCACCAGCGGCAGCTCGGTGATGCCGGGCAGCAGCTCATGGGCGTCCCGCAGCAGCTCGTAGACGCCGCCGGCGGTCACCGTGGTGTCCCAGCCCGCCTCCTCGCTGGTGGCCCCGACCACCAGCTCGCCGTCCACCCGGGGCACCAGGTACAGCGGCCCGCCCCGTACCACCGCCCGTACCGTCCGGGACAGGAACGGGGCGTACGCCGGCGGCACCCGCAGCCGCAGCACCTGGCCCTTGACCGGGCGGACCGGCGGCCGGACCGCGTCCGGGAGGCCCTCCAGCAGCCCACTGGCGCTGCCCGCGGCCAGCACCGTCTGCCCGGCCGAGACCCGGCCGGCGGCCCCGCCCAGCTCGGCCCCGACCGCCCGGTCGCCGCGCACCAGCAGCCGCTCGGCCCGGGCGGGCAGCAGCGCGACCCCGGCGCGGCGGCAGGCGGCCAGCAGGGCGGTGGCCAACCGCCGCGGGTCGGTCTGGTGGTCGCCGTCCACCCGCAGCCCGCCGCGCACCCCGGGGGCCAGCATCGGCTCCAGCCGCCGGCACTCCCGCCCGCTCAGCCACTCCGCGTCCAGGCCGCAGCGCTGCTGGAGCGCGTGGAGCTCGCGGAGCTGGGCGCGGTCGTCGGCGTCCAGCGCCACCGCCAGCGTGCCGCAGGTGCGCAGTGCGATGTGTCGGCCGGTGGCCTCCTCCAGCTCGGCCGCGAACGCCGGATAGCGGGCCGCGGAGGCCAGGTTGAGCCGCAGCAGGGCTTCCTCACCGTGGTGCAGTTCGGTGACCGCCGCCAGCATCCCGGCCGCCACCCGGGCGGCGCCCTGTCCGGGCGCCGGATCGGCCACCGCGACGGACAGCCCCCGCTGGGCCGCCCGCCAGGCCGTGACCAGGCCGATGACTCCGCCGCCGACCACCAGGACGTCGTACGGCTCGCGCGTCGCGTGCATGGGCGCTCGGCCCCTCCCTTCGCCGGCATGACCCGGATCAGGTTCGTACGGTCGGAGGCCGCGACAGCCTCCCTCTCAGCCCGGTGCGCCGGGCTCCCGCGAGTGCTCTGTGGCCGTCACCCTAGTACGCCCCGCGAACGGCTCGGAAGGCCGCACCCCCGCACCCGGCAGCTGACGCTGTGCCAGAGATCTCACCCCGGTGCGGCCGCCGCGCCGCCCCCGCGACCTACAGTGATCAGGTGACCGATGGGCTGAGTCAGCGGAACGGGGACGGCGCGGGCGGCACCGAGCACGGGCGGGTGGTCGTGGCCGGCGCCGGTATGGCCGGCGTGCAGACCGCCGTCGCCCTGCGCGAGGAGGGCTGGTCGGGCGGCATCACGCTGGTGGGGGCCGAACCCCACCGGCCCTACGACCGGCCACCGCTGTCCAAGGCGGTGCTGCTGGGCACGAGCGATGACGGCGCGGCCACCCTCGACGTGGACTTCGCCTCCCTCGACGTGGACCTCCGGCTGGGCCGCCGGGCCACCGGCGTGGACACCCGGCGGCGGCTGCTGCTGACCGACGAGGGAGCCGAGCCCTACGACCACCTGGTGATCGCCACCGGCGCCGACCCCGTGCGGCTGCCGGGCGCCGAGCCCACCGCGCCCGGGGCCGGCGCCCCGGCGGTGCATCTGCTGCGCACCCTCGACGACGCCCTGCGGCTGCGATCGGTGCTGGCCGAGCGGCGCGACATCGTGGTGGTGGGCGCCGGCTGGATCGGCGCCGAGTTCGCCACCGCGGCGCGCGAGGCGGGCTGCACGGTGACCGTGCTGGAGGCGGCCGACCGGCCGCTGGCCGGCGCGCTGCCGGCCGAGGTCACGGCCCCGATGGCGGACTGGTACCGGGACAGCGGCACCGAACTGGTCACCGGGGCGCGGGTGCTCGGGGTGGAGGAGGGCGGGGTGCGGTTCACCTCGGGTGCTCCGTCCGGCCCGGAGCGGCATCCGGCCGGCACCCTGCTGCCGGCCGGCGCGGTGCTCGTCGGCATCGGCGCCCGGCCGGCCACCGGCTGGCTCGCCGGGTCCGGCATCGAACTGGCCGAGGACGGGTCGGTACGGGCCGACCAGTGGCTGCGCGCCTCCGCGCCCGAGGTCTACGCGGTCGGCGACTGCGCCTCCTTCCCGTCCGCCCGCTACGGCCGACGGCTGCTCGTCCACCACTGGGACAACGCGCTGCAGGGCCCGCGCACCGTCGCCGCCAACCTGGTCGGCTCCCGGTCCCCGCACTTCACCGGGGTGGTGTACGACCCGGTGCCCTACTTCTGGTCCGAGCAGTTCGGCCGGTTCGTGCAGTACGCGGGCGACCACGCCGGCGCCGACGAGCTGATCCGGCGCGGCGACCCCGGCGGTGCCGCCTGGACGGTGTGCTGGCTGCGGGAGGGCGTGCTGGTCGCCCTGCTGGCGGTCGGCCGGCCGCGGGACCTGGCACAGGGCCGCAAGCTCATCGAGCGCGGCGCGGTGATCGACCGGGAACTCGCGGCGGACGCCGCCGTACCGCTGAAGAACGCGGCGCGCTGAGCGGCGGCCGCGCACCCGGGCTTGGTGACTCCTTGGGGCGTGGAGCGCTCGCCGAGTGTCAGTCCTGGATGGCAGGCTTGGTCCCGTGACCGAGATTGACGCAAAGATCGATGCTCTCGTGCCCTCCTGGCTCACCCTTCCCGATGTCGCCGAGCGACTCGACGTCGAGGTGACCCGGGTCCGGCAGCTGGTGAAGGAGGGCCAGCTGATCGCCGTGCGGCGCGGCGAGAATCGTGTCCTCCAGGTGCCGGCCGAGTTCATCGGCGACGCCAAGGTGGTCAAGGGCCTCGCCGGGACCCTGACCCTCCTGAAGGACGACGGCTTCAGCGACGAAGAGATGCTGGAGTGGCTGTTCACCCCCGACCCGACCCTGCCGGGCACCCCCGCCCAGGCCCTGCGCGAGAATCGCGGCACGGAGGTGAAGCGCCGCGCCCAGGCGCTGGCCGTCTGAGACCGGGCGGTGACGCCGGCGTCCGCGCCGGTGTGTGCCGCCCACCGTGAAACCGCACGCACGGCGTACGGGCCGACCCGGCCCGTACGCCGCCCATCCCGGGGGGTACCCACGCATGACCGCGGCCATGGTCGTCGCCACCACCGCTGACACCGCACGGCGCCGACTCGCCGACGCCCGGCTCTATCTGTGCACCGACGCCCGCAAGCGCCAGGGCGACCTGCCGGAGTTCCTGGACGCGGTGCTGGCCGGCGGGGTGGACATCGTGCAGCTGCGCGACAAGGGCATGGAGGCCGGCGAGGAGCTGGAGCACCTCGCGGTGTTCGCGGACGCCTGCCGCCGCCACGGCGCGCTGCTCGCCGTCAACGACCGGGCGGATGTCGCCCACGCCGCCGGGTCCGCCGTGCTGCACCTGGGACAGGGCGACCTGCCGGTCCCCGCCGCCCGCGCCATCCTCGGCTCGGAGGTCCTGATCGGACGGTCCACCCACGCCGAGTCCGAGGTCGACGCGGCGATCGCCGAGGCCGGGGTGGACTACTTCTGCACCGGCCCCTGCTGGCCCACCCCCACCAAGCCGGGCCGGCCCGCGCCGGGCCTGGACCTGGTGCGGTACACCGCGGCGCTGGCCCCGGCCAGGCCCTGGTTCGCCATCGGCGGCATCGACGCCGGCAATCTGGACCAGGTGCTGGAGGCGGGCGCCCGCCGAGTGGTGGTGGTACGCGCCATCACCGAGGCGGACGACCCGGGTGCGGCCGCCGCGGACCTGGCCACCCGTGTACGGAGCGCCGCGGACCGCGGCTGACCGGAGCCGACCGCGCCCCCACGCCCGTTGTGTGACGGCAGTATGTCCGCAGTACGGACAACGGCCCGACGAATCGGATATTTCACCTCGCCGGCTGGGCCTGCGCGACGCCGCTGGTTAACCTGCCCGTATGGCCCTTGGTACCGCTTCCACCAGGACTGACCGCGCACGCACCGTGCGCGAGCTGCTCGCCTCCGGTGAGCGCTCCTACTCGTTCGAGTTCGCCGCGCCGAAGACCGAGAAGGGCGAGCGGACCCTGTGGAACGCCATTCGCCGCATCGAGGCGGTCGCGCCCACCTTCGTCTCGGTGACCTACGGGGCGGGCGGATCCTCCCGGGAGGGCACGGTCCGCGCCACCGAGCGCATCGCCACCGACACCACCCTCACCCCGGTGGCCCATCTGACCGCCGTCAACCACTCGCTGGCCGAACTGCGGAACGTCATCGGCCAGTACGCCGACGCCGGGATCCGGAACATGCTCGCCATCCGCGGCGATCCGCCCGGCGACCCGATGGGCGAGTGGGTGCGCCACCCGGAGGGCGTGCGCTACGCGGCCGAGCTGGTCCAGCTGATCAAGGAGTCCGGAGACTTCTGCGTCGGGGTCGCGGCCTTCCCGGAGATGCATCCGCGGTCCACCGACTGGGAGACCGACGTGGGGCACTTCGTCAACAAGTGCCGAGTCGGCGCCGACTTCGCGATCACCCAGATGTTCTTCTACCCGGAGGACTATCTGCGGCTGCGGGACCGGGTCGAGGCGGCCGGCTGCGACACGCCGATCATCCCCGAGATCATGCCGGTGACCAACGTCCGGCAGATCGAACGGTTCGCCAAGCTCAGCAACGCCGCCTTCCCCCCGGACCTCGCCGAGCGCATCCTCGCGGTGCAAGACGACCCGGCGGCGGTACGCTCGGTCGGAATCGACTACGCCACGGATCTGTGCGCGCGGTTGATGGCCGAGGAGATCCCCGGGCTGCACTTCATCACCCTGAACCACTCCACGGCGACCCTGGAAATCTACGAGAATCTCGGGCTGCACCAGCGGTCCGGATGACGGCGGACAGCCCGCGTCCGCCGTACGGGAGGGGCGCGCATGGGCTGGACAGTCCTCTACATCGCCTTCGGCATCGTGGCCTTGTGGCTGCTCGGCGAGGTGCTGCTGCAGCACAAGGCACGGTTGCGCTGGCGGTTGCTGGCCTTCGCGGGGTTCCTCGGCGTGGTGGTCGGCGTGGTGCTGCCGTCCGTGATCGTCATCGGACTCGGAGGCGCGGCCTTCGCCGTCGGCCAGACCTATGTGACGCTGTCCTTCCGGCAGGGTTTCACGGCGGGTTGGGCCCTGAAGACCGGGACCGGACGGATCCCCACCAGGCGCCGGGCCGCGCCCCCGGCCGCCGAGCCCGCGCCGGAGGACCTCGGCGCCATGGCGGCCCCGGCCGCCCCTGCCGCGCCGCCCTCGACGCCCGCGGAGGCCGCCCCGGCGGGCGCCGAACCACCGCTGCCCCAGGAGCCGCCGCTGCCCACCTACCGCCCGGAGCCGATGCCCGACGACACGGGCGGCTACGCGGCCTACCGTGACCCGGCGCCTGCCCCGCAGCCCGAGCAGCCGCAGCACGACTACCCCCAGCAGGACTACCCCTCGCCGGACTACCCCCACCAGGACCTTCCCCAGCCCGGCTACTCCCCGTACGACACCGAGCAGCCCGCCTACGGCTACGGCGAGTACCCCGACTACGGGGCCGCCGCCCCGGCAGCCGCGGCCGCGAACGCCCAGCCCCCGCAGAGCGGCGGCCAGGACTACGCCGACCCCTCGGCGGCCTACGGCTACGGCGGCGACCCCGGCGCGTACCAGGGCTACGCCGAGCCCTACGCGGACCCCTACGCCCAGGCGCAGCAGCAGGCGTACGCACCCTATGAGCAGCCGTACGACCCGTATCCGCAGCAGCAGTACGCCCCGGAGGCCGGATACGCGCCCGACGCCTACCCGGCCCAGGACCCGTACGCCGCCCAGGCCTACCCCGCCGATCCGAGCGCGACCCCACCGGAGAACGCCTGGGTGCCCCAGCAG
>NZ_SRID01000138.1 GCF_004684805.1 Streptomyces palmae | reverse complement strand
CCCGTACCCCAAGCAGCCGCGGCAGCCCTTCCCGCCGGACGCGCCCCCGGGTCTGCGGGCCGTCCCGCCGCCCCGGTTCGCCGCCGACGACCTGGACTACCGGAACGCGCCGGGCAACCGGGTGCACTTCACCGCCCACCAGCGCGGCGCGGACGCCACCGCACTGGGCACCCTGGCGCTGCTCCTCCCCGGCTTCCTGCTGAGCCTGCTGGTGGTGGGCCTCCTCGGCCTGCTCCTGGAGGCCTGGCTCGGCCTCCCCTACTGGGTCCCACCGATCGCCTGGGTACTCTCCGGCGCCCTCGTCTTCCACCGCCCCACCGAGGACTTCCTCGCCCGCTACCTGCTGCGGCTGCACCGTCCCCTGCCCCATGAGCGCGACCGCCTCGACCCCGTCTGGCGCGAGGTGACGGCGCGCTCCGGCGTCGACGGCCGGCAGTACCAGCTGTGGATCCAGGACACCCAGGACCTCAACGCGTACGCCGCGGCCGGGCACATCGTGGCGGTCACCCGGTTCGCCCTGGAGCAGCTGACCAGCACCCAGCTGGCCGCCGTACTCGCCCACGAACTGGCCCACCACACCGGCGGGCACACCTGGGCGTCCCTGATGCGGTACTGGTACTCGCTGCCCGGCCGGGCGGCCTGGCGGGTGATACGGACAGTGCTGGCCTTCGCGATCACCGTCGCCGGCTACTTCTCCTGGGCGGTCGGGGCCGCCCTGGTGTGCGCCCTGGGCATCGTGACCTTCCTGACCGTCTCCGTGCTGTACGGGCTGCCGCTGGTCCTGCTCGCCATCCCCTATCTGATGGCCGCCCTCGGGCGCCGCGCCGAGCTGCGCGCCGACCAGCACGCCGCGGCGCTCGGCTTCGCGCCGAAGCTGGCGGAGGTGCTGTACGCCATGCACACCACCCAGCTCCAGGCCCGCCACCAGGCCGCGGCCATGGGCAAGCCGCTGGCCGAGCCCGGCCCGCTGGCCCGGCTGCTCGCCACCCACCCCGACTTCCCCACCCGGCTGCAGCGGCTCCAGCCCTACCTCCAGCCGCGGCGCTGACCCCGCGCACGGGTCCGGGAAACGCCGAAGGGCGGCCTCTCACGGGGAGAGACCGCCCTTCGTTCAGCTCGTCACAGACTCACTGGTTGTACGGACCGTAGTCGTAGTCCTCCAGCGGGACCGCCTGGCCGGAGCCGGTGCCGAACGGCGAGTAGTCGATGTCGTCGTAACCGACGGCCGAGTACATCGCGGCCTTGGCCTCCTCGGTCGGCTCCACCCGGATGTTGCGGTAGCGGGACAGGCCCGTACCGGCCGGGATGAGCTTACCGATGATGACGTTCTCCTTGAGGCCGATCAGGGAGTCCGACTTGGCGTTGATCGCCGCGTCGGTGAGCACCCGGGTGGTCTCCTGGAAGGACGCCGCGGACAGCCACGACTCGGTGGCCAGCGAGGCCTTGGTGATACCCATCAGCTGCGGACGGCCGGAGGCGGGGTGACCGCCCTCGGTGACCACACGACGGTTCTCCGACTCGAAGCGCGAACGCTCCACCAGCTCGCCCGGCAGCAGCTCCGCGTCGCCGGACTCGATGATCGTCACGCGGCGCAGCATCTGCCGGATGATGATCTCGATGTGCTTGTCGTGGATCGACACACCCTGCGAGTTGTAGACCTTCTGGACCTCGCCGACCAGGTGCACCTGGACCGCGCGCTGGCCGAGGATGCGCAGCACGTCGTGCGGGTTGGTGGCACCCACCGTCAGCGCCTGGCCGACCTCGACGTGGTCGCCCTCGCCCACCAGCAGACGGGCACGCTTCGAGACACCGTAGGAGGTCTCGTCGGAGCCGTCGTCCGGGGTGATGACGATCTTCTTGGTCTTCTCGGTCTCCTCGATCCGGACGCGGCCGGCCGCCTCCGAGATCGGGGCGACACCCTTGGGCGTACGGGCCTCGAAGAGCTCGACGACACGCGGCAGACCCTGGGTGATGTCGTCACCGGCCACACCACCGGTGTGGAAGGTACGCATCGTCAGCTGGGTACCGGGCTCACCGATGGACTGGGCGGCGATGATGCCGACCGCCTCACCGATGTCCACCAGCTTGCCGGTGGCCAGCGAGCGGCCGTAGCACATGGCGCAGGTGCCGACGGCGGACTCGCAGGTGAGGACCGAGCGGGTCTTGACGGTCTCCACACCGTGGCGGACCAGCTCGTCGATGAGCACGTCGCCCAGGTCGGTACCGGCCGGGGCCAGCACCTTGCCGTCCAGGACGATGTCCTCGGCGAGGCAGCGCGCGTACACGCTGGTCTCGACGTCCTCCGTCTTGCGCAGCACGCCGTCCGCACCGCGGGAGGCGATGGCGAGCTTGAGACCGCGCTCGGTGCCGCAGTCCTCCTCGCGGATGATCACGTCCTGCGAGACGTCCACCAGACGACGGGTCAGGTAACCCGAGTCGGCGGTACGCAGGGCGGTGTCGGCCAGACCCTTACGGGCACCGTGGGTGGAGATGAAGTACTCCAGCACGGTCAGGCCCTCGCGGAAGGACGCCTTGATCGGACGCGGGATGGTCTCGTTCTTCGCGTTCGACACCAGACCACGCATACCCGCGATCTGCCGCATCTGCATCATGTTTCCTCGGGCACCCGAGTTCACCATCATGAAGATGGGGTTGGTCTTGGGGAAGTTCTCGTTCATCGCCTCGGCGACCTCGTTGGTCGCCTTGGTCCAGATGCCGATGAGCTCCTGCGTGCGCTCGTCCTTGGTGATCAGACCGCGCTCGTACTGCTTCTGGACCTTCTCGTCCTGCGCCTCGTAGCCCGCGATGATGGCCTTCTTGGCCTCGGGGACGACGACGTCGGAGATCGCGACGGTGACACCGGAACGGGTGGCCCAGTGGAAACCGGACGCCTTCAGGTTGTCCAGGGTCGCCGCGACGATGACCTTGGGGTAGCGCTCGGCGAGGTCGTTGACGATCTCGGAGAGCTGCTTCTTGCCCACCGAGTAGTCGACGAACGGGTAGTCCTCGGGCAGCAGCTCGTTGAAGAGCGCGCGGCCCAGCGTGGTGCGCAGCCGGAAGCTGTCACCCTGCTGCCACTGCGGCTCGCCCTCCTCGGCGACCGGCGGGGTCCAGCCGCGCGGCGGGACGGTGCCCACCGGGAAGCGGATGTCCACCTTGGCCTGGAGCGAGAGCTCGCGGGCGTCGAAGGCCATGATCGCCTCGGCGACCGAGCCGAAGGAGCGGCCCTCGCCGCGGACCTCGCGCTCCTCCTCGTCGGTGGTGAGGAAGAACAGGCCCAGCACCATGTCCTGGGTCGGCATGGTCACCGGCCGGCCGTCGGCCGGCTTGAGGATGTTGTTCGAGGACAGCATCAGGATGCGGGCCTCGGCCTGGGCCTCCGCGGACAGCGGCAGGTGCACGGCCATCTGGTCACCGTCGAAGTCCGCGTTGAACGCGGTGCACACGAGCGGGTGAATCTGGATGGCCTTGCCCTCGACCAGCTGGGGCTCGAAGGCCTGGATGCCCAGACGGTGCAGGGTGGGCGCACGGTTCAGCAGCACCGGGTGCTCGGCGATGACCTCTTCGAGGACGTCGTACACCACGGTGCGACCGCGCTCGACCATGCGCTTGGCCGACTTGATGTTCTGCGCGTGGTTCAGGTCGACCAGGCGCTTCATCACGAACGGCTTGAACAGCTCCAGCGCCATGGCCTTGGGCAGACCGCACTGGTGCAGCTTGAGCTGCGGGCCGACGACGATCACGGAACGGGCCGAGTAGTCGACGCGCTTGCCCAGCAGGTTCTGACGGAAACGACCCTGCTTGCCCTTGAGCATGTCGCTCAGGGACTTCAGCGGGCGGTTGCCCGGACCGGTGACCGGACGGCCGCGGCGGCCATTGTCGAACAGCGCGTCGACGGCCTCCTGCAGCATCCGCTTCTCGTTGTTCACGATGATCTCGGGGGCACCGAGGTCAAGGAGACGCTTGAGGCGGTTGTTGCGGTTGATGACGCGGCGGTACAGGTCGTTCAGGTCGGAGGTCGCGAAGCGGCCACCGTCCAGCTGCACCATCGGACGCAGGTCCGGCGGGATCACCGGGATGCAGTCCAGCACCATGCCGTTGGGGCTGTTGCGGGTCTGCAGGAAGGCGGAGACGACCTTGAGGCGCTTGAGCGCACGGGTCTTCTTCTGGCCCTTGCCGGTGCGGATGATCTCGCGGAGACGCTCGGCCTCTTCGTTCAGGTCGAAGGACTCCAGGCGCTTCTGCAGCGCCGCGGCGCCCATGCCGCCCATGAAGTAGGTGCCGAAGCGGTCGCGCAGCTCGCGGTAGAGCAGCTCGTCGCCCTCCAGGTCCTGGACCTTGAGGTTCTTGAACCGGTTCCACACCTCGTCGAGGCGGTCGATCTCGCGCTGGGCGCGGTCGCGCAGCTGCTTCATCTCGCGCTCGGCGCCCTCGCGCACCTTGCGGCGGACATCCGCCTTGGCGCCCTCGGCCTCCAGCTCGGCCAGGTCGGACTCGAGCTTCTTGGCGCGGGCCTCCAGGTCGGCGTCGCGGCGCTGCTCGATCTGCTGGCGCTCGACGGAGACGTGGGCCTCCAGCGAGGGCAGGTCGCGCTGACGGCGCTCGTCGTCCACCCAGGTGATCATGTAGGCGGCGAAGTAGATGACCTTCTCGAGGTCCTTCGGGGCCAGGTCGAGCAGGTAGCCCAGGCGCGACGGGACGCCCTTGAAGTACCAGATGTGGGTCACGGGAGCGGCCAGCTCGATGTGGCCCATCCGCTCACGGCGCACCTTGGCGCGAGTGACCTCGACGCCGCAGCGCTCGCAGATGATGCCCTTGAAGCGGACACGCTTGTACTTACCGCAGTAGCACTCCCAGTCCCGGGTGGGGCCGAAGATCTTCTCGCAGAAGAGCCCGTCCTTTTCCGGCTTCAGGGTGCGGTAGTTGATGGTCTCCGGCTTCTTGACCTCGCCGTGGGACCAGGTTCGGATGTCGTCCGCGGTCGCCAGGCCGATCCGCAGCTCGTCGAAGAAGTTGACGTCGAGCACTGTTCGTCAATCCCTCTTTCAGGGTCGATTCGTCATCGTGGTCTGGGGGTCCGGATGGGGGTCCCGCCCATGCCGTGGGGGCCATGGGCGGAGCCGGGGGCTCGGGCGGAGCCCCCGGTCAGACCCGTCAGACCTCTTCGACGCTGCTCGGCTCGCGCCGGGACAGGTCGATACCGAGCTCCTCCGCGGCGCGGAAGACGTCCTCGTCGGTGTCACGCATCTCGATGGACATACCGTCACTGGACAGCACCTCCACGTTGAGGCACAGGGACTGCATCTCCTTGATGAGCACCTTGAAGGACTCGGGGATGCCGGGCTCGGGGATGTTCTCGCCCTTGACGATGGCCTCGTAGACCTTCACGCGGCCGGTGACGTCGTCGGACTTGATGGTCAGCAGCTCCTGGAGGGCGTACGCGGCGCCGTAAGCCTCCAGCGCCCACACCTCCATCTCACCGAAGCGCTGGCCACCGAACTGAGCCTTACCACCCAGCGGCTGCTGGGTGATCATCGAGTACGGGCCGGTGGACCGGGCGTGCAGCTTGTCGTCCACCAGGTGGTGCAGCTTGAGGATGTACATGTAGCCGACCGAGATCGGGTCCGGGAACGGCTCGCCGGAGCGGCCGTCGAAGAGCCGGGCCTTACCGGAGGGCAGCACCAGCCGGTCGCCGTCGCGGTTGGGGATCGTGGCCTCGAAGAGACCGGCGATCTCGTCCTCGCGCGCACCGTCGAAGACCGGGGTGGCGACGTTGGTGCCCGGCGCGACCTCGTCGGCGCCGATCGCCTTCAGCCGCTGCATCCACTCCTCGTTGCCCTCGACCTTCCAGCCCCGGGAGGCCAGCCAGCCGAGGTGGATCTCGAGCACCTGTCCCGGGTTCATTCGGGACGGCACACCGAGCGGGTTGAGGATGATGTCGACCGGGGTGCCGTCCTCCAGGAACGGCATGTCCTCGACCGGCAGGATCTTGGAGATGACACCCTTGTTGCCGTGGCGGCCGGCGAGCTTGTCACCGTCGGTGATCTTGCGCTTCTGCGCGACGTAGACGCGGACCAGCTGGTTCACGCCCGGCGGCAGCTCGTCGCCCTCCTCGCGGTCGAAGACCCGGACGCCGATGACCTTGCCGATCTCACCGTGCGGGACCTTCAGCGAGGTGTCACGGACCTCACGGGCCTTCTCGCCGAAGATCGCGCGCAGCAGGCGCTCCTCCGGGGTCAGCTCGGTCTCACCCTTCGGGGTGACCTTGCCGACCAGGATGTCGCCGGCGACGACCTCGGCACCGATGCGGATGATGCCGCGCTCGTCGAGGTCGGCCAGGACCTCCTCGGAGACGTTCGGGATGTCCCGGGTGATCTCCTCGGGGCCGAGCTTGGTGTCACGGGCGTCGACCTCGTGCTCCTCGATGTGGATCGAGGAGAGGACGTCGTCCTGCACCAGGCGCTGGCTGAGGATGATGGCGTCCTCGTAGTTGTGGCCCTCCCACGGCATGAACGCCACCAGGAGGTTCTTGCCGAGCGCCATCTCGCCCTCGTCGGTGGACGGGCCGTCGGCCAGCACCTGGCCGGCGATGACCCGCGCACCCTCGTCCACGACGACCTTCTGGTTGAAGGAGGTGCCCTGGTTGGAGCGGGAGAACTTGGCCACCCGGTAGGTGGTGTACGTGCCGTCGTCGTTGGCCACCGTCACGTAGTCGGCGGAGACCTCCTGGACGACACCGTCCTTCTCGGCCTTGATGACGTCGCCGGCGTCCACCGCGCAGCGGTACTCCATGCCGGTGCCGACCAGCGGCGCCTCGGCCTTGATCAGCGGCACCGCCTGGCGCATCATGTTCGATCCCATGAGCGCGCGGTTGGCGTCGTCGTGCTCGAGGAACGGGATCATGGCGGTCGCGACCGACACCATCTGGCGCGGCGAGACGTCCATGTAGTCCACGTCGGCCGGGGCCACGTAGTCGATCTCGCCACCACGGCGGCGGACCAGGACGCGGGCCTCCTCGAACCGGTTGTCCTCGGTCAGCGGGGCGTTGGCCTGGGCGATGACGAAGCGGTCCTCCTCATCGGCGGTGAGGAAGTGCACCTCCTCGGTCACCAGACCGCTCTCGTCGACCTTGCGGTACGGGGTCTCCACGAAACCGAAGGCGTTGACCCGGCCGTAGGAGGCGAGCGAACCGATCAGACCGATGTTCGGGCCTTCCGGCGTCTCGATCGGGCACATCCGGCCGTAGTGCGAGGGGTGCACGTCACGGACCTCGAAGCCGGCCCGCTCACGGGAGAGACCACCGGGGCCCAGCGCCGACAGGCGGCGCTTGTGGGTCAGGCCCGACAGCGGGTTGGTCTGGTCCATGAACTGGGACAGCTGGCTGGTGCCGAAGAACTCCTTGATGGAGGCGACGACCGGCCGGATGTTGATCAGGGTCTGCGGCGTGATCGCCTCGACGTCCTGGGTGGTCATGCGCTCACGGACCACGCGCTCCATGCGCGCCAGACCGGTGCGGACCTGGTTCTGGATCAGCTCGCCGACGTTGCGCAGGCGGCGGTTGCCGAAGTGGTCGATGTCATCGGTCTCGACCACGATGGAGGTGCCGTTCTCGCCCATCGTCTCGGTCTCGCCGGCGTGCAGCTTGACCAGGTACTTGATGGTGGCGATCACGTCGTCGGTGGTGAGCACACCGGCGTCCAGCGGGGCGTCCGCGCCCAGCTTCTTGTTGACCTTGTAGCGGCCGACCTTGGCCAGGTCGTAGCGCTTGGGGTTGAAGTAGAGGTTCTCCAGCAGCGTCTGCGCGGCCTCACGCGTCGGCGGCTCGCCCGGACGCAGCTTGCGGTAGATGTCGAGCAGCGCGTCGTCCTGGCCCTGGGTGTGGTCCTTCTCCAGGGTGGCGCGCATCGACTCGTACTCGCCGAACTCCTCGAGGATCTGCTCGGTGGTCCAGCCGAGCGCCTTGAGCAGCACGGTGACGGACTGCTTGCGCTTGCGGTCGATGCGGACACCGACCATGTCGCGCTTGTCGACCTCCATCTCCAGCCAGGCACCCCGGGACGGGATGATCTTGGCGGTGAAGATGTCCTTGTCGGAGGTCTTGTCGATCTGGCTGTCGAAGTACACGCCGGGCGAACGGACCAGCTGCGACACCACGACACGCTCGGTGCCGTTGATGCAGAAGGTGCCCTTGGGGGTCATGAGCGGGAAGTCGCCCATGAAGACCGTCTGGGACTTGATCTCACCGGTCTCGTTGTTGGTGAACTCGGCGGTGACGAAGAGCGGCGCGGCGTAGGTGAAGTCGCGCTCCTTGCACTCGTCGATGGAGTTCTTCGGCGGCTCGAAGCGGTGGTCGCGGAAGGTCAGCGACATCGACCCGGAGAAGTCCTCGATCGGGGAGATCTCCTCGAAGATCTCCTCCAGACCGGACTTGGTCGGGACGTCCTGACCACTGTCCAGCGCAGCCTCGACGCGAGCCTTCCAGGCGGCATTGCCGAGCAGCCAATCGAAGCTCTCGGTCTGCAGCGCAAGGAGGTTCGGAACCTCGAGCGGTTCCTTGATCTTCGCAAAGGAGATGCGCAGCGGGGCGGTGCTGGCGCCGTTGTTCGTATTGGCAGTCGAGGCGTTGCGCGAGGCGGCCAAGAGGGGGTCCTTCCGAGGGCTCGGACTCACTACGCGCGTACCGGTCCCACCTGCCACCACCGATGGAAAGCCCTGGTCAGAGGGTCTCTATCGACGATGTTCGCCGGTGGGCATGCCCCTGGTGACGGGCAGAGGGCAGCTAACAGGCAGCGCAAAGGGTCAGTGTAGCCACTCGGCTCACTGATGTCCAGGGCAGGGTCTTCCAAGACCGGTGCGCTGCTCCCACCTCTTCTTCCTCCGGACGGTGCATCCCCATACTGCCCGCTCCACGGCCGATCCATGCCTCGGAGTCCGGATCGGTGTGTCGTCGCGTCCTGAGAATTGCGCGCCGCGTGCCGTACGTCAAGGCCCCCACTACCGCGAGACCCTCCCGGGTGCGGCGCCGGGCAACGAAGATCACCCTACCTGGCGAAGCGGTGAAGGCAACGCCGCCGTGGCGGGAACGACGAAGGGCGACCACCCATGCGGGTGATCGCCCTTCGTACAGAAGAGTCAGAGACTCAACAAGGTCACTTGACCTCGACCGAAGCGCCGGCGCCCTCCAGGGCCTCCTTCGCCTTGTCGGCGGCCTCCTTGTTGACCTTCTCCAGGACCGGCTTCGGGGTGCCGTCCACCAGGTCCTTGGCCTCCTTCAGGCCCAGCGAGGTCAGCTCACGCACGACCTTGATGACCTGGATCTTCTTCTCGCCGGCGCCGGTGAGGATGACGTCGAACTCGTCCTTCTCCTCGACGGCCTCGGCGGCGCCACCAGCGGCACCACCGGCGACGACGACCGGCGCGGCGGCGGCGGCGGTGACGTCGAACTTCTCCTCGAAGGCCTTCACGAACTCGGAGAGCTCGATGAGGGTCATCTCCTCGAACTGGGCAAGCAGCTCGTCCTGGGTGAGCTTCGCCATGATGGCGGTCCTTCCACTCGATCGGCGGGTGCCGGATGTACTGGGTGAGGCGGGCGTCGGCCCGCTGCGATCCCGGCCGCGCTCAGGCGGCGAGGATCAGAAAGCGAGCCGAATTACTCGGCACCGCCCTGCTCGGCCTGCTTGGCGCGGAGCGCGTCCACAGTGCGGACGAGCTTCGTCGGCAGCGCCTGGAAGAGCGAGGCAGCCTGGGACTGCTTGCCCTTGAAGGCACCGGCCAGCTTGCTGAGCAGAACCTCGCGGGACTCGAGGTCCGCAAGCTTCTTGATCTCATCGGCGGACAGCGCCTTGCCGTCAAGGACACCGCCCTTGATGATGAGATTCGGGTTGTCCTTGGCGAAGTCACGGAGACCCTTCGCCGACTCCACCGGGTCACCGGTGACGAAGGCGACGGCCGTCGGACCAGCGAAGAGCTGGTCGTCCAGCGTGATCCCGGCCTCGTTGGCCGCAATCTTGGTCAGCGTGTTCTTCACCACGGCGTACTGGGCGTTCTCACCGAGCGAACGGCGCAGCGTCTTGAGCTGCGCCACGGTGAGACCGCGGTACTCGGTCAGCACGGCGGCGTTGGAGCTGCGGAACTTGTCCGTCAGCTCGGCAACCGCGGCGGACTTGTCAGGCCTCGCCATGAGCCTCGGCCTCCTTCCGGGTGATTGCGGACCGCGTAGCGCCGGAAGGGTTTGGGCAAAACGAAACGCCCCGGCGCAGGCACACGGGGCGTTACTCGACCGCGAAGAGTCCCCTTGAGGGGTCCGAGCGCGGGAGTGTCTCCACTGTCACCTGCGCAGGTCGTCCGCGTAGCGGATCCTTCGGCCGCCGAGCTCCTCATGGAGGCACGGCAACGACCAGCGGTCTTTGGCTTCTCGAGGAGAGTACGCGAAGGGTCCCGGGGCAGGCAAATCGGCACCCGGGCGGGCCGGGCAGCCCACCAGGTGCCGATCCGGGACGGTCAGAGATCCGGCCCGGTCCGCTACTGACCGAGCTCCTCGAAGCCCACGGTGTCCGAGGCGGGCGGCTCCTCGACGGTGACGTTCACCCCGTAGTCGGAGTAGTACACGGTGGAGTCGAAGCCGCCGTTGTTGTTCTTGCCGTACTCCCGCTTCTTGACCAGCAGGTCCTTCTCGTCGATCCACAGATCGATGGTCTCGGTCTCGGTGCCGGAGGCCTTGAGCTGCTTCTGGAGGTCGGACAGGTCCTTCTGGGACAGGTCCTTGGACTGGAGCTTGGCCAGGTCCGCCACGTTGACCGTGCCGGAGTAGTGGGTGGCCTGCACCCCGCGCACCGACTCCTTGCCGACCGCCTTGACCTGGCCGGTGGCGAGCACCAGCTGCACCGACCGGGCCGGGTTGTTGTTCTGCATCTGGTCCTTGAGGAAGGCACCGGCCGGGCCGGCCTTCTGGGCCAGGGTGTCCCAGTCGTACTTCACCCAGTGCTTGCCGCCCGGGCCGGGGGTGCCGGTGGCGCCGCCGAGGTTCATGTACATCGCGTCCGGGGTGTACCGGACGGGCGTCGCCTTGCCCTCCAGCGGAGAGCCGGCCACCGGGCCACCACTCTGGGTGACCTTCATGTTCGCCCGCATGCCGTTGGCCCAGTCCATCTCACCGGCCATGGTGGAGGTGCCCGGGCCCATCTTGTTGGTGCCCTCGACCTTGGCCGAGTGCTGCTCCCCGGTGGCCTTGGAGGCCAGCTGGAGGGCCGCGATGGCGCCGCCCGCCGGGGCCCCGCCCGCCTTCGGCGTGCCCGCGTCCTTGACGCTGTCGCCGTCGCTCTTCTCGCTGCCACAGGCGGCGAGACCGAATGTCAGCGCTATGCCGCCGACCATCGCCGCGATACGGACTCCTCCGCGTGACGCACGCATGAGGCCCCCTCTGCTTCACTCTCCGTGGACATGTGCGGGATGAGCGTAGCGGAGGGCACCGACAGGGCAGGCCGCCTGTTACAAGCACCGGACAAAGCAAGCAAGACGAAACGCCGGGCCGGGCACCTCGGGTGAGGTGCCCGGCCCGGCGCTGTGCACAGTGGCGCTCCCCCGGCGTCAGCCGAGGTGGTGCGCCCGCCGCTCCGCCTGGATCAGACGGTCTCGTCCTCGACGAGCAGGTTGCGGGTGCGGTTGGAGTCGACCGGGATGCCGGGGCCCATCGTGGTGGTGATGGTCGCCTTCTTGATGTAGCGGCCTTTGGCGGCGGACGGCTTCAGACGCAGGATCTCCTCCAGCGCCGCACCGTAGTTCTCCACCAGCTTGGCCTCGTCGAAGGAGACCTTGCCGATGATGAAGTGCAGGTTCGAGTGCTTGTCGACGCGGAACTCGATCTTGCCGCCCTTGATCTCGGTGACGGCCTTGGCGACGTCCGGGGTGACGGTGCCGGTCTTCGGGTTCGGCATCAGACCACGCGGACCGAGCACGCGGCCCAGGCGGCCGACCTTGCCCATCAGGTCCGGGGTGGCGACGACGGCGTCGAAGTCCAGACGGCCCTTCGCGACCTCGTCGATCAGTTCGTCGGAGCCGACGATGTCGGCACCCGCGGCCTCCGCGGCCGCAGCACGGTCACCGGTCGCGAAGACCAGGACCCGGGCGGTCTTACCGGTGCCGTGCGGAAGGTTCACGGTGCCACGGACCATCTGGTCGGCCTTGCGCGGGTCGACACCCAGGCGGAAGGCGACCTCGACGGTGCCGTCGAACTTGGTCGAGGAGGTCTCCTTGGCGATACGGACGGCCTCGAGCGGGGCGTACAGGCGCTCCCGGTCGATCTTGGCGTCCGCAGCGCGGAGAGTCTTGCTGCGCTTCACTTCTTGCTCCTGCTGGTTACACCATGCGGCTTCGCCGCGTGGCGGGTATGGAGTTGTGGTCCGGGCCGCGCGAGGCCCTGCCACACGTTGTCGATCATGCGGCTCGCGCCGCGTGGTCAAACGGGGGTGTTCAGCCCTCGACCGTGATGCCCATGGAGCGGGCGGTGCCGGCGATGATCTTCTCGGCGGCGTCCAGGTCGTTGGCGTTCAGGTCGGGCATCTTGGTGGTGGCGATGTCGCGGACCTGGTCGCGGGTGATCTTGGCGACCTTGGTCTTGTGCGGCTCGCCGGAGCCCTTCTCCACACCCGCGGCCTTGAGGATCAGCTTCGCGGCCGGCGGAGTCTTGGTCACGAAGGTGAAGGAGCGGTCTTCGTAGACCGTGATCTCCACCGGCACGACCATGCCACGCTGCGACTCGGTCGCGGCGTTGTAGGCCTTGCAGAACTCCATGATGTTGACGCCGTGCTGACCCAGCGCCGGGCCGACCGGCGGAGCCGGGTTCGCGGCACCGGCCTGGATCTGGAGCTTGATAAGCCCCGTGACCTTCTTCTTCTTGGGAGGCATGTGCTCTCTCCGGGTCCTAGTGAGAGGTTCTTTGCCTGCGAGCAGGCATACCGCACCACGATAACGGGTATTGGGGCGCGGCCTGAAACCGAGCAGGTCAGGAAGGGCTCCCGAGGGGCTCGCGCCCCTCGTTCACGCTTCCTGACCTGGACGGAAACTCCGGTACGCGGTCAGTTCTTCTGGATCTGGTCGAAGCTCAGCTCGACCGGGGTCTCCCGGCCGAAGATCTCGACCAGGCCCTTGACCTTCTTCGAGTCCGCGTTGATCTCGTTGATGGTCGCCTGCAGCGTGGCGAACGGGCCGTCGGTGACGGTGACCGAGTCACCCACCTCGAAGTCCAGCACCTGGACCTCGACCTTGCGGCTGGGTGCCGGCCGGCCCTCGGCCTCGGCGGCCTCCTTGGCGGCCTTGGCCTCGGCCTCCGGGGCGAGCATCTTGACGATCTCGTCCAGGGTCAGCGGGTACGGGTCGTACGCGTTGCCGACGAAGCCGGTGACGCCCGGGGTGTTGCGCACCACGCCCCAGGACTCGTTCGTCAGGTCCATGCGCACCAGCACGTAGCCGGGGAGCTTGTTCTGGCGGACGGTGCGGCGGTCGCCGTTCTTGATCTGGACGACCTCTTCCTGCGGCACCTCGGCCTGGAAGATGTAGTCCTCGACGTTCAGCGAGACGGCGCGCTGCTCCAGGTTGGTCTTCACCCGGTTCTCGTAGCCGGCGTAGGTGTGGATGACGTACCACTCGCCGGGGAGCGTGCGGAGCTCCTCGCGGAGCGCCTCGACCGGGTCGACGGCGGGCTCCTCGGCGGCCTCCGGCTCCTCGGCCTCGGCGGCCTCGGTCTCGTCCTCAGCGGCCTCGTCGTCGTCCGCGGACTCCTCGTCCACGGTCTCGATCGCGGCCTCCTCGGCGGGCCGGCCCGCCTCAGCCTCGGCAGCCTCGGCCTGGTCGGAGTCCGCCGCCTCAACGATGTCGAGCTCGTCCTCAGCGGACTCGACGGACTCGACGGCGTCGTTCAGGTTCGGGTCAGACACGGTGGCTGCTTCTTCCTGGCTTTATTGGGGTGGAACGTGCGAAAGGGGCAGCTCGCCCAGGAGCCACCCTCGCGCGGGCATCAGCCGAAGACGGCCTTGACGGCGTGGCTGAACCCATAGTCAATCACGGTAACGAGACCGATCATGAAGGTAACAAAAACGATCACCACGGTGGTGTACGTGGTCAGCTGATTGCGCGTAGGCCAAACGACCTTGCGAAGCTCCGCGACGACCTGGCGGTAGAACAGCGCCAGACGGCCCAGCGGGCCCTTCTTTCCACGCTTACCGCGACGGGCCTTCTTGGCCGCCACCTCATCCTCGGGACGACCACTCTCAGGCGTCGCGGTGGAGCCAAGGGCTTCCGTCACTCATCCTCACCTGAATCCGGGTCGTGGCCGTGCCGCGTCCGGCCCGGCCGCACAGCGGTTCTTGTCAGTACGCGTGCACGCACCCTGATGGTGATGCGTGTAGCAGGGCCGGAGGGACTTGAACCCCCAACCGCTGGTTTTGGAGACCAGTGCTCTACCAATTGAGCTACGACCCTTTGCGGCTGAACCCAACCTACCGCATCCGGCCCGCAGCACGTGGTGCACGGGATGAAGCGGTGTTGGGAGGCCAACGACGAGTGAGTGTACGTGTTCCGGGGCCCCGCGTCGAACGCCAAACGTTTTCCGCCTCCGCCGAGACCTGCCGGCGACCTGAATGCCGGGCCCCGAAGCCGTCTGCAACGATGCTGCTATGACCGCTACCCCCTCTGAGTCGTCCCTTCCCACCGACCGCCGGGTATCGGCCCGCGTCGGTGCCATCTCCGAATCCGCGACCCTCGCCGTCGACGCCAAGGCGAAGGCCCTCAAGGCCGCCGGCCGGCCGGTGATCGGCTTCGGCGCCGGCGAGCCGGACTTCCCGACCCCCGGCTACATCGTCGAGGCCGCGGTGGAGGCCTGCCGCAACCCGGCCAACCACCGCTACACGCCGGCCGGCGGGCTCCCCGTGCTCAAGGAGGCGATCGCCGCCAAGACGCTGCGCGACTCCGGCTACCAGGTCGAGGCGTCCCAGGTACTGGTCACCAACGGCGGCAAGCAGGCGATCTACGAGGCGTTCGCCGCCATCCTGGACCCGGGCGACGAGGTCATCGTCCCGGCCCCGTACTGGACCACCTACCCCGAGTCGATCCGGCTCGCCGGCGGTGTGCCGGTGGAGGTGGTGGCCGACGAGACCACCGGCTACCGGGTCTCGGTGGAGCAGCTGGAGGCGGCCCGTACCGAGCGCACCAAGGTGCTGCTCTTCGTCTCCCCGTCCAACCCGACCGGCGCGGTCTACACCCGGGAGCAGGTCGAGGCGGTGGGCCGCTGGGCCGCCGAGCACGGCCTGTGGGTGCTGACCGACGAGATCTACGAGCACCTGGTCTACGGCGACACCACCTTCCACTCGCTGCCGGTGGTCGTGCCCGAGCTGCGTGACAAGTGCATCGTGGTCAACGGCGTGGCCAAGACCTACGCGATGACCGGCTGGCGGGTGGGCTGGGTGATCGGCCCCAAGGACGTGATCAAGGCCGCGACCAACCTCCAGTCGCACGCCACCTCCAACGTCTCCAACGTGGCCCAGCGGGCGGCGCTCGCCGCGGTCTCCGGCGACCTGGACGCGGTCGCCGAGATGCGCACCGCCTTCGACCGGCGCCGGAAGACCATCGTGCGGATGCTCAACGAGATCGACGGCGTGGTCTGCCCGGAGCCGGAGGGCGCGTTCTACGCCTACCCGTCCGTGAAGGCCCTGCTCGGCAAGGAGATCCGCGGCAAGCGCCCGCAGACCTCGGTCGAGCTGGCCGCGCTGATCCTGGACGAGGTCGAGGTCGCGGTGGTCCCGGGTGAGGCCTTCGGCACCCCCGGCTACCTGCGGCTCTCCTACGCGCTGGGCGACGAGGACCTGGTCGAGGGTGTCTCCCGGATCCAGAAGCTGCTCGCGGAGGCGCGCGACTGAGGTCCGCCCTCACACACCGGTGCGGGGCCCTTCGGGGCCCCGCACCGCTTTCTGCGGGTACCTCCGTTCGGGTGTTTCCCTTCCGGGGCGGATCCGGGTGTTTCCCTTCCGGTGCGAAGGGGAATACGGCAGGATCTTGGAATGTTGCAGTCCACCGGAGACCGAACCCCGCATCCCCGATCCCC
>NZ_SRID01000137.1 GCF_004684805.1 Streptomyces palmae | reverse complement strand
GGGTGCGGCAGGGTGCGGCGCGGTGGCAGGTCCGGCCGGGGGCGCGCGGGAAGGGTCAGCCGGAGGTGGGCCGGGGCGCCAGTCGGGCGGCGCGGGTCTGTAGGTAGCGGTACTCGGCCAGGCTGGTGGTGCCGTGGGCGGCGCGGTGGTAGTACTCCCGGGCCGCCGGATGGTCGCCGGCCATCTCCAGCAGGTGCGCCCGGACCGCGTGCAGCCGGTGGTGTTGGGTGATCCGGTCGTCCGCGGCCAGCTTGTCCAGCAGGGCCAGGCCGGCCCGCGGTCCGTCGAGCATGGCGACCGCCACCGCCCGGTTCAGGCTGGCCATCGGGTTCGGCGAGAGCCGCTCCAGGATCTTGTACAGCGTGTTGATCTGACGCCAGTCGGTCTCGGCGGTGCTGGGCGCCTCGTCGTGCAGCGCGGCGATGGCGGCCTGCAACTGGTAGGGGCCGAGTGTCGAGCGGGTCATCGCGTCGGTGACCAGCGCGACGCCCTCGGCGATGCGACCGCGGTCCCAGCGCGAGCGGTCCTGCTCGTCCAGCGGGATCAGCTCGCCGTGCGGGCCGGTGCGGGCGGCCCGGCGGGCGTCGGTGAGCAGCATCAGGGCCAGCAGGCCGGCCACCGCGCCGTCGTCCGGCAGCAGCCGGTGCAGCAGACGGGTCAGCCGGATCGCCTCGGCTGCCAGGTCGTCGCGCCGCAGCCGGTCCCCGGAGCTGGCGGTGTAGCCCTCGTTGAAGATCACGTACAGCACGTGCAGCACGACCCGCAGCCGCTCCGCCCGATCCTGCCCGACCGGCATGGTGAACTCGCTGCCGGTGGCCTTGATCCGCTGCTTGGCCCGGCTGATCCGGGACGCCATGGTCGGTTCCGGCACGAAGTAGGCGCGGGCGATCTCCGCGGTGGTCAGGCCGCCGACGGCGCGCAGCGTCAGCGCGACCTGCGAGGCCGGGCTCAGCGCCGGGTGGCAGCACAGGAACAGCAGGGTCAGCGTGTCGTCCCGGTCGGCCGGGGTGTCCTCGCCGGGCCCGGGCGATGTCCGCTCCGGCTCCTGGGCGGCCACCGCGTCCTCGCGCCGGCGCCGGGCCTGTTCGCTGCGAATCCGGTCGACCAGGCGGCGGCCGGCGACCGTGGTCAGCCAGCTGTGCGGGTTGTCCGGGATGCCCTCGGTCGGCCAGCGTGTCGCCGCGGCGAGCAGCGCCTCCTGCACGGCGTCCTCGCTCAGGTCGAACTGCCCGTACCGGCGCACCAGCGCGCCGAGGGCCTGCGGCGCGAGCGCGCGCAGCAGGCCCTCGACGGTGGCACGGTCGGCGCTCACGCCGTCGGGCCACCGGAGAAGATCACCTGGCGGACCTCGATGCCCAGGCCGTTGAACCGGGCGTCCGGGATCATCGCGGCCAGCTCCAGCGCGCGGTCCCTGCTCGCGACGTCGACCAGGTAGTAGCCGCCCAGGAACTCCTTGGCCTCCAGGTAGGGACCGTCGGTGACGACCGGCACACCGTCGCGGACGCGGATCACCGAGCTCTGGGACGGGTCGGCCAGTGCCTCGGTACTGATCATCTCGCCGGACTCGCGGATCGTCTTCATGAAGGTGCCGTGGCCGTCCATGATCTCCTGGCGCTCGGCCTCGGTCAGTTCCTCCATGATGGCCGGGTTGGTGTGCATGATCAACAGAAACTTCATGTCCGACTCCTCACTGTCGTGGCGCCCGGTCGGGCCCCGTCATCGGGTGGTCGTCGCGGGCCGACCGTTCTTGACACGCCGGCAGCGGATTCAGCGGATCAGATGATTCTGCCGCTACGGGTCAAGATCCGTGGACCGGCTCCGACCTCATGGTGACGATCCACGTCTCACCACTGCCATCGCCATCACAGGAGGAACCCGTGGCGCAGCTACTGAGAGTCCAGAACTTCAATGTCTCGAGTGACGGAATCGGTGCCGGTGAGGACCAGACCCTCGAGAGGCCGTTCGGCCATATCGAGCCCGAGCGGCTGTTCGCCTGGGCCGGTGCCACGGCGAGCTGGCCCATGCGCACCGAACCCGGTGGCAGCCGGGGTCTGGACGACTACCTCACGCGGGACTACGCCCGCAACATCGGCGCCGAGATCATGGGCCGCAACAAGTTCGGTCCCCAGCGCGGGCCCTGGCTCAACCACGAGTGGCGCGGCTGGTGGGGTGAGGAGCCCCCGTTCCGCACCCCGGTGTTCGTCATGACCCACCACAAGCGGCCTTCATTCACCCTCTCCGACACCACGTTCCACTTCGTGGACGGCGACCCTGCCACGGTCCTCGAACAGGCCCGGGAGGCGGCGCGGGGCAAGGACGTCCGACTCGGCGGCGGGGCTACCACCATCCGGCAGTTCCTCGACGCCGACCTCGTCGACACCCTGCACGTGGCGGTCTCGCCGGTGAAGCTCGGGTCCGGAGTACGGCTCTGGGAGTCCCCCGACGAGCTGCTCGACCGGTTCCACCTGGACGTCGTTCCCAGCCCGAGCGGGGTGGCGCACCACCTGTTCTGGCGAAAGTGACCGATCCTCAGGGCTGGCCCCGGCAGGCTGGCTTGCCTCCCGGGGCCGCCCTGGGGCGGGCCGTCGGGCGAGGGTTGCTCGGCGTTACGTGCCGGGCTGCGGCAGCCATACGAGGCCCGGGCCGTGTACGGGGCCTGGGCCGTGTACACGGCCCAGGCGAAGGCGACCCGCGCACGACGACCGCCGGCGGTCGACCACCAAGACGGCGTCGGCCGGTTCCAGGGCGACGCCACTCGGTCCCGCCGGGCCAGGGCTCGACGGGACCGAGTGGTGCCATACGGCGTGCGCGGGTGGGGCTCCGGGCCTCAGAGCCGTTCGATCACATAGTCGATGCAGACGGTGAGCGCCTCGACGTCCGCCGGGTCGACGGCCGGGAACATGGCCACCCGCAGCTGGTTGCGGCCCAGCTTGCGGTACGGCTCGGTGTCCACGATGCCGTTGGCGCGCAGCGCCTTGGCGACGGCGGCGGCGTCGATCTCCTCGGCGAAGTCGATGGTGCCGACCACCTGCGAGCGCTTGGCCGGGTCGGTGACGAACGGGGTGGCGTACTTGGAGGCCTCGGCCCAGCCGTAGAGCGCGCGCGAGGAGGCGGCGGTCCGGCCCACCGCCCAGTCCAGGCCGCCCTGCCCGTTGATCCACTCCAGCTGCTCGTTGAGCAGGAAGAGCGTGGCCAGCGCCGGGGTGTTGTACGTCTGGTTCTTCCGCGAGTTGTCGATCGCGGTGGGCAGCGAGAAGAACTCGGGGATGTGCCGCCCGGAGGCGTGGACGCGCTCGGCGCGCTCCACCGCGGCGGGCGAGAAGGCGGCCAGCCAGAGTCCGCCGTCGGCCGCGAACGACTTCTGCGGGGCGAAGTAGTAGACGTCGGTCTCGGCGATGTCCACCGGCAGACCGCCCGCGCCGGAGGTGGCGTCGACCAGCACCAGCGAGCCCTCGTCGGCGCCGGCCACCCGCTTCAGGGGGGCCGCCACGCCGGTGGAGGTCTCGTTGTGGGTGAGCGCGTACACGTCCACCCCCGCCTCGGCGTGCGCCTCCGGGTGGGTGCCGGGGTCGGCGGAGACGATGCTGGGATCGGCCAGCCAGGGCGCCATCTTGGCGGCCTTGGCGAACTTGGAGGAGAACTCGCCGAAGGTGAGGTGCTGCGACTTGCGCTCGATCAGGCCGTGGGTCGCCACGTCCCAGAACGCGGTGGAACCGCCGTTGCCCAGCACCACCTCGTACCCCTCGGGCAGCGAGAGGAGCCGGCTCACGCCCTCCCGCACCTTGCCGACCAGGTTCTTGACCGGGGCCTGGCGGTGGGACGTTCCGAGCAGGGAGGTACCGGTGGCGGCCAGGGCGCTGAGCGCCTCCGCCCGCACCTTGGAGGGGCCCGAACCGAAGCGACCGTCGGCGGGCTTGATGTCAGCGGGAATCTGGATCTCGGCCACGGGCGCAGCCTAGTGCGTGGGTCCTCGGCCCCGGCACTGCGTCCAGCGGCTGAGACGCGGTGTCCAGGTGTGTTCCGTTGTGTTTCCTTCCGTCGTACGCCCCCGCGCGCACGGGCGTACCTCCTGCGTACGGCGCATTCGGAAGGCGTGCGTCCGGATGCGCGGCGCCCGCACGGTATGCACCCGCCGGCGGGCGTTCGGCTGGCACGCTGGGGGTATGGCGGCAGCGGCGGAGTCACAGCAGGACGGCGACGACCCTCGACGCGGCGACGACCCTCGACGCGGCGACGACCCTCGACGGGGTGAGGCTGGCGCGGGCGGCGAGGACGATCCGGGCGGCCCGGGCGGCCCGGGCGGCAAGCCTGGCGAGGGCGTCACCGGCGGCCAGGGTGGCGAGGGCGGCAGGCGCGGCGAAGGCACCGGCCGCCGGAGGCGCACCGGCACCGGTGACCCGGGAGTCGGGTTGGAGCAGGATCTGCGGCGGGCGGTGGGCGGCGAGGTCTTCTTCGCCGCGGCCGACCGGGCGCTGATGACCATGGACGCCTCCAACTACCGCCGGGTGCCGCTGGCCGTGGTGGCGCCCCGGGACGCCGAGGACGTGGCCGCGGCGCTCGCCGTGTGCCGGGAGTACGGGGTGCCGGTGGTGCCGCGCGGCGCCGGCACCTCGATCGCCGGACAGGCCACCGGCGTCGGAGTGGTGCTCGATTTCACCCGGCACATGAACCGCGTCCTGGCCGTCGACCCGGAGACCCGCACCGCCGTGGTGCAGCCCGGGGTGGTGCTGGACGCGCTGCGTTCGGCGGCCGGCGCGTACGACCTGACCTTCGGCCCCGACCCGTCCACCCACAGCCGCTGCACCCTCGGCGGCATGATCGGCAACAACGCCTGCGGCGCCCACTCGGTGGCCTGGGGCACCACCGCCGACAACGTGCGGGAGTTGGACGTGCTCGGCTACCGCGGCGACCGGCTGCGGCTCGGCACCGGCCTGGACGGGCTCACCCCCCGGCTGCGGGACGGGCTGGCGGCGCTGACCAGTGCCCATCTGGCGCTGTTGCGCACCGGGTACCCCGAGCTGCCGCGCCGGATCTCCGGGTACGCGCTGGACGCGCTGCTGCCCGAGCGCGGGGTGGCGGTGGCACGTTCCTTCACCGGGAGCGAAGGCACCCTGGGGGTGCTCACCGAGGCCGTACTGCGCCTGGTGGACGCGCCCCGCGCGCGGGCGCTCGCGGTGCTCGGCTACCCCGACGAGAGCGCCGCCGCGCAGGCCGCGCCCACCCTGCTGCCCCACCGCCCGCTGACCGTGGAGGGCATGGCCGCCGACCTGGTGGCGGGCGCGCGCGGGCTGCCGGCCGGCGGCGCCTGGCTGTTCGTGGAGACCGGCGGCGACACCCCGGCCGAGGCCCGCGCCCGCGCCGACGCCCTGGTCAGGGCCTGCGCGGACGGCACCACCGGGCACACCGTGGTCGCCGACCCGGCCGCACAGCGCGCCCTGTGGCGGATCCGGGAGGACGCCGCCGGCACCGCCACTCGACTCCCCGAGGACGGCACCTCCTCCGGCCTGGGAGGCCGAGAGGCATGGCCGGGCTGGGAGGACTGCGCGGTGCCGCCCGCCCGACTCGGCGACTATCTGCGGGAGTTCCGCGCGCTGCTCGCCACGTACGGGCTGCACGGCATCCCGTACGGCCACTTCGGCGACGGCTGCATCCATGCCCGGATCGACTTCGACCTGCTGAGCAAGGAGGGCATCGGGCGGTACCGGGCGTTCTCCGCCGAACTGGCCGACCTGGTCGTGGCGCACGGCGGCTCGCTCTCCGGCGAGCACGGCGACGGCCTGGCCCGCGCCGAACTGCTGCCCCGCATGTACGGGCCCGAGCTGGTACGGCTCTTCGAGCACGCCAAGGACCTGTGGGACCCGGACGGCGGCCTCAACCCCGGCGTCCTGGTGCGCCCCCGCCCCCTCGACGCCGACCTGCGCTTCGCGGTGCTGCCCCGGCGGCCGGTGGACGTGGCCTTCGGCTACCCCCGCGACGGCGGCGACTTCTCGGCCGCGGTACGGCGCTGCGTGGGCGTCGCCAAGTGCCGGGTCGGCGGGCCCACCACCACCGGGGGCGCGCCCGGAGCCGTGGATCGGGCGGGAGCCGCGTCCGGTGCGCCCGGCGCCGGCGTGATGTGCCCCTCGTACCGGGTCACCGGAGAGGAACGCCACTCCACCCGGGGCCGGGCCAGGCTCCTCCACGAGATGCTCGCCGGCGAGGTGATCACCGACGGCTGGCGCTCCGAGGAGGTCCGGGAGGCGCTGGACCTCTGCCTGTCCTGCAAGGGCTGCCGCAGCGACTGCCCGGTGGAAGTGGACATGGCCACCTACAAGGCGGAGTTCCAACACCACTACTACCAGGGCCGGATCCGACCCGCCGCGCACTACGCCATGGGCTGGCTGCCCCTGTGGCTGCGCGGCACGGCCACCCTGCACGCGGCCCCGCTGCTCAACGGGCTGGCCGCGGTACCCCCGCTCGCCGCACTGGCCAAACGGCTGGGCGGCCTCGCCCCCGAACGCGAGATCCCGCGCCTGGCCAACCAGCCCTTCACGGCCTGGTGGCGGCAGCGCGTACGGCGCGGGGGGCGCCGGGCGGACGTGGGGCCCGGGCCTTCGACCCGCACGGTGGTGCTCTGGCCGGACACCTTCACCACCTACCTCTCACCGCGGGTCGGCCGTGCCGCGGTGGCCGTGCTGGAGGACGCCGGGCTGCGGGTCGTACTCCCGCCCAGGCCGGTGTGCTGCGGCCTGACCTGGATCTCCACCGGCCAGCTGGACCGGGCCCGTGCCGTACTCCGGCGCACCCTGGAGGTGATGGCACCGGCCCTGGACGCCGGGCTGCCGGTGATCGGCCTGGAACCCAGCTGCACCGCCGCGCTCCGCACCGACGTTCCCGAGCTGCTGTCCGCCGCCGACCCGGACACCGCCCGGCGCGCGACCCGGCTCGCCGGCTCGGTCCGTACCTTCGCGCAGGCGCTGGAGGAGTACGCCCCCGACTGGCGACCGCCCCACCTGGACCGCCCGGTGGTCGGCCAGACCCACTGCCACCAGCACGCCGTCCTGGGCGACGCCGCCGAACGCCGGCTCCGGGAACGGTCCGGCCTGCGCGGAGAGTTGAGCGGCGGCTGCTGCGGCCTCGCCGGCAACTTCGGCTTCGAACGCGGCCACTACCCGGTATCGGTGGCCTGCGCCGAGGAACAACTCCTCCCCGCGGTACGCGCCGCCGCGACCGACCCCGCGACCGAAGTCCTCGCCGACGGCTACTCCTGCCGCACCCAACTCACCCAACTGGCAGGGGTACGGGGGCGACATCTGGCCGAGGTCCTGGCGGAGGCGTTGGCCGGCGGAGGCCCGTCCTCGGTACGGGGTGGGTGAGGCGGGCAGTGCCCCCCTGCGTCCATGCCATCGCCTCAAGCCGTGGCATCTCCCGTGCTGGCGAGTTCGATGAGGTGCCGGGCGGTGCCGGACGGGTCGACGATCTGGTGGAGGTGTTCGCCGGGTAGGTGCGCGACACGCCAGCCGCGTTCCCGGGCGTCGGCGGCCTGGGTGTCATACGGGGGGCCGAAGAGCAGGTAGGAGCAGGGGTGGTCGTCCCAGCCCTCGGGGACCGGGATGTGCTGCTCGTAGTAGGACAGCGGAAGGGCGGGCTGCTCCTCGATCACCGTCTGCCGCATGGCCGGGTCATCGAACATGGGGGCGATGTCCGCCTCGTCCCACCAGTCGGTCCAGCGCGGGAGCCTGCCGTCCACCGCCATGGGCCGGAGGAATTCCATGAACTCGGGCGTGGCGACGGGGGTCGGTCCGACCCGGGCCGGAAGCGCGGCATCCACGAAGATCGAGCCGGTCACCGGGTGATCAAGCCCTGAGCGGATCGCCGGGAGGAACAAGCCCGCGTTGCTGTGTACCACCAGCGTGAGGTGGCTGGCGGCCGGCACCTCCCGCAGATCGTCGCGTACCGCGTCCACCACCCGAGGCCAGAACGGCGGCGCGCCCGCGGCCACGTCCAGCAGGGACGGCACCCGCACCTGGAACCCCTTCGCCCCCAGCTGTTCGGCCACGGGACGCCACGTGGAAGGGCCTACGGATGGACTGTGCACCAGAACGAAGATCGGCTGCATGGGAGGATCCTCGCCCCTGTACAGGGGAGACGCCACGCCGTTGGCTGACAGCAGAACACCGTGCCGCCCGCGAAGCCATGGCAGGCCGGTGACGGTGTACCGGATCGGCGAGAAGAGCGCTGGGTATAGTGCAGGCGTTTCGGGGAACTGGCGCCCGTAGTCGTCCGATTCCATGCGCCACCTCGCGGTCATCGACATGCGGAGGATCCTGGCGGGGGCCCCGATGACCACATCGCCGAGGAGGCCACCCCATGGAGCCCGTCACGCTGATCACCGGTGGCTCGACCGGAATCGGCGCCGCCACCGCCCGCGCCCTGCTCAAGCAGGGCCACCGAGTGGCCGTCACCGGACGTGACGCGGACAAGCTGGCCGCCTTCGCCGCCTCGGCCGGAGCGGACGAACGCCTCCTGACGATCACCGGCGACGCCAGCGACGCCGACCATGTCGCCTCCGCCGTGCGCGGCGTGCTGAACGCGTGGGGCCGACTGGACAACGTCATCGCCAACGCCGGTTTCTCGCTGCCCGGCAGCCTGGAGAGCCACGCCCCCGAGGACATGCGCGCCATGGTCCTCACCAACGTCCTGGGCCCGGCCCTGCTGGTGCGGGAGACTCTGCCGCATCTCAGGGAGTCCAAGGGCCGGATCGTGATCATCGGTTCGGTCGCCGGGGTGCGCAACACGCCCGGCAACCTGTACTCGGTCACCAAGTGGGCCGCCCACGCGTTGGCCGAGAACACCCGGCTGCTGGTCGGCAAGGACGGGATCGGCGTGACGGTCATCGCCCCCGGGGTGGTGGACACTCCGTTCTGGGACGAGCGCGGCGGCACCCCCGAGGCGGCGCCCGCGATGACCGCGGAGCAGATCGCGGACACGATCGTCTTCACCGTCAACCAGCCCGCGGGCGTGGACATCAACCACATCACCCTGCGGCCCAGCGGACAGCTCGGCTGACGCCGCGCTCCGACCCCACCCCGGCCCCAGGCGCGGGCTGCCTGACGGCTGACTGGTCAGGTGGTGGGGAACTCGCCGCGCTTGACCGCTGAGATGAACGAGGACCACGCGGCTGTTTCGAACACCAGGGCCGGGCCGTGCGGGTCCTTGCTGTCGCGTACGGGGACGTGGCCGTGGCCACGGGCTACTTCGAGGCAATCGCCATTGCTGGGCCCGCTGTAGCTGGACTTGAACCAACCGGTGAGGGCGGAGGCGTCGGCGACGGCGGGATCAGTGCTGCCCATTTTCATGTTCCTCTGCTATGGCCCTGACGAGGACCAGTGACTCCTGATGCGACGCCGCATCACTCAGGGCGAGATCGTAGGCCGACTGGCAGGAACTCACCATGGCCGGGTCGTCCATCAAGTTGCCTGTGCGCAGTCCTTCGACATAGGCGACGGGTGCGGCATCGGGGAAGCTCATGAGGGTGACCATGCTCTCGATGAGAGCATGTGCCCCGACACCGAACGGCAGGACGTGCAGCCTCAATCGACCGGCCTCAGCCATATCGGCGATCTTGGTCAGCTGTTGAGCCATGACCTGCCGTCCACCAACCCGGCGTCGAAGCACGGCCTCATCCAACAGGGTCCACACGACCGGGCTCAACGGGTTATCGAGGATCCGAGCCCGCTCTATGCGGTTGACAACGCGCCGGTCAAGATCCTCCGCGCGGTAGTTGGGACTGGCTGTACTCAGCACCGCACGTGCGTAGAGGTCGGTCTGGAGCAGTCCTGGAACGAGCGAGATACCGAACAGCCGGAGTTCGGAAGCCTGCCGCTCCAACTCCGCCGCGACCGCGAAGTGATCGGCGAACTTCGACTCCAGGTCCTCCAGCCATCGCGCGAAGAACCCGTCCGTCTGCAGCGCCTGATCGAGACGGGCCGCGTCTTCCAGATTCGGCAACCGGCGACCCGCCTCGAAATGGCTGATCAGCGTGGGGGAGCACACCACATGGTCACTCAGCGCCTCCTGCGTCAGCTCAGCAGCTATGCGGCGGATCCTCAACTCCTCGCCGTACTTCTCCCTCTGACTACGTGGCCTGCGATTGGTCGCCATGGGCTGACTCCCTGAGTTGAAAGGTGCGTTGTCAAGCTCGCCCTCCTAGCAGCGTAGCCAGCACACCCCCCACTCTGTGAGGAAAGCGCCACACAGCGTGAAGAAACGCAAGACCCTCGCGACCGGGGTGCACCGGCCCGAGGGCGTGGCCACCAATCACAGGGAGTTGATGACATGCACCACGCTATCGGCTGGATCTTCGAATTGCTGCTGCGATGGGTGTTTCCGTCATCGGGACGCCACCGGTCCGTCCAACAGACCCCGTCCGCCCCACCCCGCGCAGAGGCGCCCGTCGCGTTCGGCCTGCGCGAGCCTGACATGCCGTTGCGGGGTGAGGACATCGCGCTGGTCCGGCCCTACCGCGTCGCGCACGAGCGGCGGGAGGAGGTGCTGCGGCCGTGGCGGTCCGGACAGGCGATGGTGCTGGCCGCGCACGGTGTGGATCTCAGCGCCCTCCTGGCGGCGGAGGCGGTGGGCCGATGAGCACCCGATCGCGTCTGCTGCCCTGGCCGGGGCCGAACGGGCAGTCCGCGTACCTGCTGGGGGAGTGCGGTCCGGGCAGCCATCTGTGGCGGCTGGCCGATGAGATGGAGGGGGTGCTGCTGCGGATGGGCACGGAGTTGGTCCAGCACGGCCGGTCCCTCGCGGGCGACCCGAAGGCGGATGCCCGGCAGCTGCGGTACACGGTCTTCCGGCTGGCCGAATCCCTCACCGACGCGCATCGGATCGCGGAGAGCCGCAAGTTGCGCTTGGAGGAGCTGGAGCGGATGGAGAGGGACGAGGCGGTCGCCGCGTCGGACTCGGGCGTGAAGCGGGAGGAGCGGTCATGAAGGCTTGGCAGATCGGGCTGGTGTCGAAGCGGGGGCTGCGTCGGGAGGGCGACGAGCGGTTCGTACTGCCCTTGTGGATCGCCCGGGAGGGCACCCCGCTGGGCACCTCGGAGCTGGTGCTGACCGTGGCGGAGGCCGAGCAGCTGCACGCCGCGCTCTGCTACGCGCTGGACGGCAAGCCCATCCCCGACTTCGCCCCCGAGTGCCGCAACTCCATCCAGCGCGGACCAAGCGCGCGCCGCTGACCGGACGGACCCGGGGGTTATCCCCACCCGGATTACGGCGGTTAGCAGGATCGTCCCGGGTGATCGCGCCCGGAGAGGCTGGAGCCCGGCACATACCGCCGATGTCCCAACGAATCCCCAGGGGTTGACACGTGCGTAAGCAGACAGGGCTAAGGGTGCGTCCGTCCGGGCGGCGGCAGGGCGGGCGCAGAGCCATGGCGGCCGTGGCCGCGGTGACGGTCGGCGTTATGACGATGGGCGTCCTGGCGCCGTCCGCGGCCTCCGCGGACTCCGGGCCGGACACCGTTCAGCAGGGCCTGACGGCGCTGGTGCGCTCCGACGGGGTGCCCGGTGCGCTGGCGACCGTCCAGGACCGTGACGGCCGCACCCACACGTACACGGCCGGCCTCGGGGACGTTGCCACCGGCGCCCCGGTCCCCGGTGACGGGCAGGTCCGCATCGGCAGCAACACCAAGGCGTTCACCGCGGTGGTCATGCTGCAACTGGTCTCCGAGGGAAAGGTCAAGCTCAACGCCCGGGTGGAGAAGTACCTCCCCGGTCTGATCCGCGGCGACGGGATCCACGGTCGCCGCATCACCGTCCGCCAGCTCCTCCAGCACAGGAGCGGGCTGCCCAACTACACCAAGTACCTGAGTGAGGACATCCGCTACTACGACCCGAGCGACCTCCTGGACCTCGCACTCCAGCACCCGGCGGACTTCGACCCGGGCGAGAAGTGGGAGTACAACAACACCAACTACCTGGTGGCCGGCCTCATCGTGGAGAAGGTCACCGGCCGCCCGCTCGCCGAGGAGATCGACCGGCGCGTCATCCAGCGCATCGGTCTGCGCCACACCTACTTCCCCGCCCCGGGCGAGCTGGGCATCCGGGAGAACCATCCCAAGGGCTACTACCAGGACTCACCCGGCGCACCGCTGATCGACGCCACGGAGTGGGACCCCTCCTGGGCGTGGGCGGCCGGCCAGCTGGTGTCCACCAACTCCGACCTGAACCGCTTCTACTCCGCGCTCCTGGCCGGCGAGCTGCTGCCCGAGGCCCAGCTGAAGCAGATGCGCACCACCGTCGCCGCCGGCTACCCGTTTCCGGCGGGCGCCCGTTACGGACTGGGCCTGGTGAGCACCCCGTTGTCCTGCGGCGGCGTCTACTGGGGCCACGGCGGCAGCATGACCGGATACGAGACCCGGGGTGGCGTGACCGAGGACGGCCGCGCCGTCGACATCGCGGTGACCACACAGCCGGGTCAGGCCACCAAGGAGCACATGGACAGGGTGGTGGACGCGGCCCTGTGCCGCTGACCCGCGCCGCCGTTGGGGGTCAGGGGCGGCGGACGTCCCTGGCCCCGACCCGGCGCCGGTGTCAGTGGGCTGGCCTAGCGTGCGGGGTCATGACCGGTACCTCTTACTGGACGTGCCCGCCCGAGACGGACGTGCGCCGCACGTACTTCGGTGAGTACGCCATCACCTTGCTGGACCCGTCGCTGACCGGCGGCACCATCACCTCGGCACCGCACGACCCGGCGCGGGCACGGGAGTTCGTCGAGGGGTTCCCGACGGTCGAGGCGGTGGTGGAGGAGCTTCCTCCGCTGCCGCCCTCGGAGTTACTGGCCACGGAGTGCCGCTCGGACCTGGATCTGGTCACGGTGGGCTGCTGGGGGAGCGCGATCTGCGTGTCCGACCCGGCCCTCACCGCGTACGACGCCGGCATGACACCAGTCCTGGACGTGGCCACGTCCCTTCGCGAGCGCTACCCGCGAGCGCTGATCGTCGGCTCCGCGCACGCCGACTTCGGGGAGTCGCACACCGAGGACGTGATCTGGCTTCCCGATGGTCCGCGGCTCTTCGCCTCCGGTTTCCCCTGCTACGAGGACCCCTGGGACATCGAGGGCGACCCGCGGGCCGTGCTGGACGCGCTGGGCGTCGATCCGGACGGGCTTGAGGGGGACTACCGCGAATTCCTCCATCTGGACGAGGCGCCCCACCTCACCAACTGGGGCATGCTGGGCGCGCTGGTACTGGAGAGGGCCGGACATCGGCCGGGGGCCGACCTGGAGATGTCCGTCTTCCGCGTCCGCCACACCGAGGAGTACACCGCGGTGATGGAGGAGATGTGGCTGCCCGGCCTCTGAGCGGGTGATGCGCGAGGGGCCCCGAGGGCCGTCCCGCACGTCCGCCGCGATGCCCAGCCGAACCACGAGTGACCCCGCGGAGAGGGTCGGTGGGCTTGGGACGCCCCTTTCGGGGCAGGCGTTGGGGGGTCCCGCCGGAGCAGCCGGGTGGGGCCGCGCGGGCTCGCGTGGGTCCGCGCGGGTCCCGGGATCGGTGCTCTGGGCGCACCGGCTGGAAATCATGCAATCACGCTTGATTGTTTTGCTGGGCGGTGCCACCCTCGGGACCCACGCCTTTGACGATTCCCGATGAGGGGAGCGCACCGTGTCCGATCCGGCAGTCGTGCTTGACGATCTCAGCGCCGAGGGCGATGCGTTGGACGCCCTGGTCGCCGGGCTCGACTCGGCGGACTGGGCCCGGCCCACCCCCGCGCCCGGCTGGACGATCGCCCATCAGATCGCCCATCTGCACTGGACCGACGAACGGACGCGGCAGGCCGCCACCGACCCCGACGGCTTCGCCCGGGAGGTGGCCAAGGCCGCCAAGGCGCCGGAGTCCTTCGTGGACGAGGGGGCCGCGGCCGGGGCCGGGCTGCCGCCCGACGAGCTGCTGCGCGAGTGGCGTACCGGGCGGGCCCGACTGCTCCGGGAGCTCGCGGCCCAGCCACCGGGGGCCCGACTCCCCTGGTACGGGCCGCCGATGAGCGTGCCGTCGATGGCCACCGCGCGGCTGATGGAGACCTGGGCGCACGGCCAGGACGTGGCCGACGCGCTCGGTGTGGTGCGCGAGCCGACCGACCGGCTGCGGCATGTGGCGCGGATCGGGGTGCGGGCCCGCGACTACGCGTACGCGGTGCGCGGACTCCAGCCGCCCGCCGAGGAGTTCCGGGTGGAGCTGACCGCCCCCGACGGCAGTGTGTGGACGTACGGCCCGGCGGACGCGAGCCAGCGGGTGACGGGTCCGGCGCTGGACTTCTGCCTGCTGGCCACCCAGCGCGCGCACCGGGCTGACCTGGCGGTACGGGCCCAGGGGGCGGAAGCGGACCGCTGGCTGGACATCGCCCAGGCTTTCGCCGGCCCGCCGGGGCCGGGGCGGGCGCGGGCGGACTCGGAGGCCGGGTCGGACGGGGAGGCGGGATGACGGGGGTGCCTGCCTTCGGGTCCGCCGCCCCCGCGCCCTTGCGGATCGGGAACGCCTCGGGGTTCTACGGCGACCGCTTCGACGCCTTCCGGGAGATGCTCACCGGTGGGCCGCTGGACGTGCTGACCGGCGACTACCTGGCCGAGCTGACCATGCTGATCCTGGGGCGCGACCGGATGAAGGACCCGGCCCGGGGCTATGCCAGGACCTTCCTGCGGCAGTTGGAGGAGGGCCTGGGGCTGGCGCTGGAGCGGGGCGTGCGGATCGTCAGCAACGCGGGCGGCCTCAACCCGGCCGGGCTCGCCGACGCCGTACGGGAGCTGGCGGCGCGGCTCGGGCTGAGCGTGCGGGTGGCCCATGTGGAGGGCGATGACCTGCGCGAGCGGGCCGTGGCGGCCGGTTGGGGCGATGGCGTGCTGACCGCCAACGCGTATCTCGGCGGTGCCGGGATCGCGGCCTGTCTGCGGGCCGGGGCGGATGTGGTGGTGACGGGACGGGTGACCGACGCCGCCCTGGTCACCGGGCCGGCCGCGGCGCACTTCGGCTGGGCCCCGGACGACTGGGACGCGCTGGCCGGGGCGATGGTGGCGGGCCACGTACTGGAGTGCGGGGCGCAGGCCACCGGGGGCAACTACGCCTTCTTCCGCGAGCACGATGTGCGGCACCCCGGCTTCCCGCTGGCCGAGATTCACGCCGACGGCTCGGCGGTGATCACCAAGCATCCCGGTACCGGGGGCGCGGTGACGGTGGGCACGGTCACCGCCCAGCTGCTGTACGAGACCGCCGGCCCCCGCTACCTGGGGCCCGACGTCACCGCGCGGCTGGACACCGTACGGCTCGCCCAGGACGGGCCGGACCGGGTGCGGATCGAGCAGGTGCGCGGGGAGGCCCCGCCGCCCGACCTCAAGGTCGGGATCACCCGGCTCGGCGGCTGGCGCAACGAGGTCGGCTTCGTGCTGACCGGGCTGGACATCGAGGCCAAGGCGGACCTGGTGCGGGCGCAGATGGACGCCGCGTTCGAGCGGGCCGGGCGGTGTCCGGCCGAGGTGCGGTGGACGCTGGCCCGTACCGACCACCCCGACGCGGCGGTGCAGGAGGAGGCCGGCGCGCTGCTGCGGCTGGTGGTACGCGACGGGGACCCGGAGGCGGTGGGCCGGGTGGTCAGCGGCGCCGCCGTGGAGCTGGGGCTGGCCGGATACCCGGGCTTCCACCTGACCGCGCCACCGGGGAAGGGGGCTCCCTACGGGGTGTTCCAGGCGGAGTACGTGGCGGCGGGGAGTGTGCGGCACACGGCGGTGCTGCCGTGCGGGGCCCGGGTGGAGCTGCAACCGGCGCCGAGCGGACGGGAGCGGCTTGAGCCGCCGGCGGAGACCGGGGTTCCGGGGGCGCGGCGGCTGTCGGGGGCGCGGTCGGAGTCGCCGGCGGGGCCTGGGCTGCCGCAGCCGCTGCCCGAGCGGGACTCGCTGCCGGGGGCCTTGTCGGTGCGGGAGTCGCTGCGGGAGCCGTTGCTGGAGCCCTCGCCGGTGCGGGACTCGCTGCGGGAGGGGCCAGGGGAGCTGCCGCGGGTGCGGGAGTCGCTGCGGGAGCCGTCGCCGGGGTCCGTGTCGCTGCCGGAGCCGTTGCCGGAGGGGCCGTGTCGGCGGGCGCCGCTGGGGCTGGTGGCCGGGGCGCGCAG
>NZ_SRID01000136.1 GCF_004684805.1 Streptomyces palmae | reverse complement strand
CTCACCGCGAGCGATCACGGCTCAGCGGCGGAAGCACCCACCCGGCACGACGCGTCCCCCCAGTCGGGAGAGACCTCACCCCACCCGTCCACCCCGCAGGCACCTACGGCTCGGCGGTGGGAGGGCCCGCCAACCCGACACCTCCGCACGTACGGCTCGGCGGCGGGGCGCCCACCCGGCACGAACGCGCCGAGCCCGTGGCGCGGCACCCGCTTCGCTCACCCCCCCGCCGGCCCATCGCATGGGCGAGTACGGCTCGGCACTGGGAACACTCGCGAGGCACGACGCGCCGAGTCCGTGGAGCGGTACCCCACCACCCCGCCCCCGCGGGAGCGAACCGCTCAGCGGCGGGAGCGGGCCTTGAACGCGGCCTTGCGGGCGGCCTTGGCGGCCTTCTTGTCGGGGTGGAGCCGGCCCATGGTCTCCAGGACCTGGGCGGTGGCCGGGTGGTCCACCCGCCAGAGTGTCTCGAAGAAGCCCTCCGACTGGCCGACCAGCCCCTCCACCAGTTCCCGCAGTTCGGGCGAGTCGCCCTCGGCGGTGAGCTGCGCGGCGATGGTGTCCACCGTCAGCCAGAAGACCATCTCCTCCGAGGGCTCCGGCACATCCGCGATCTGCCGCTCGGCCAGCCAGACCCGGGCCAGGCCGCCCAGTTGGCGGTCGTCCAGCACCTCGCGCAGGGCCGCCTCGGCCTCCGGGCCGACCAGCGCGAGGGTCTGCTGGCAGGCCAGCCGGCGCAGCGGGGCCAGCTCGTCGTCGCCGCGGGCGGCGCCGAGCAGTTCCCGGGCCGCGGTCTCCGGGCCGCGCCGGGCCAGCCATGCCTCGGCCTCCGCGCGGGCGGCCCGCTCCGGGTGCCCGGGCAGCGCGTCCAGCAGCACCTCGGGGCCCTTGTCGGCCAGGTCACCGACGAGCGGGACGTCGATTCCGGCCTCGAGCATCCGGGCGCGTACCGCGTAGACGCCGAGCGGGGTGAGGCGTACCAGGCCGTAGCGGGAGAGGTCCTCGGGGTCGAGTTCGCCGGTCGACGGGTCGGTCTCCGGGATGTGGCCGCTGCCGTCGACCTCCTCGATCAGCGCCTCGTCGACCGGCTGGTAGACGACGATCCCGGTGGGCTCCAGCATCCGGAACTGGTCGTCCAGGCGCATCATCGCCTCGGAGACCTCTTCCAGGATGTCGTCGGTGGGCTCGTCCATGTCATCCGGGACGATCATGGAAGCGGCGAGAGCGGGCAGCGGCACCGGGCGCTCCGCGGCCTCCTCGTCGGTGGCCGCCAGCAGATAGAGGTTGGCCAGCACGCCGTCGAGGAAGTCCGCCTCCTCCTCCGGGTTCCAGTCCAGCGCGTCCAGGTCCAGCTCCCCGCCCTCGCCCAGCTGCTCGGCGAGCTCCGCGAGGTCGGGGGCCGCGGCGTCGGCCAGTACGGTCTCCAGCCCGGCCAGCCAGATGTCCAGGATCTCCTGCGGGCTGCCGCCGGTGAGGACCTCCAGCGCCTCGCCCGGCGCGGCGGTGCCCTCGGTCTCGTCCTCCGCGGCACCGTCGGCGTCCGGGGCGCCCTCGGCAGCCTCGGCGGCCTGGTTCTCGGTCACCTCCAGCAGACCGGTGTCCAGCGCCAGCTGCCAGGCCTCGGCGGTGTAGGCGGGGCCGTCCTCGTCCTCGGTGAGGCCGAGCAGCTCGGTCGCCTCCCGCAGGTCCGCTTCCATCAGCTCGCCGCCGGCGCCGACCCGCTTGTGCGGCGCTGACCAGCGTGCCAGCCGCACCGCGCGGGTGAGCAGCGGAGCGCCGAGGGCGTCCCGCGCGAGTTCCGCATCGGTGTGCAGCAGCACCGGTGGCATGGTGGGACGGTCTGACATGGGAGTGTTCATCTCCTCGGCGGCGGGAACGGACGGCGTCCAAGCCTAGACGGAACGCGAGGGCACTTTCGTCCCGATGTCGCCGGTGCCCTCGCCCCCGCCGGACGGATTCGGCCAGGGCGCGGCTCACCGCGGCCGAGCCCTCCGCTCCGCCTGTTCACCCGGCAGTGGGCGACCGTACACCCGGAATCCCTTGACAACTCACTGCACCAACCAAGAAATTGACGCGCGTAGAGGTCACTTCCCTCGCAACCCCACCGCCTTCGGAGGCACTCCACCATGTCTTCCCGCGCCCTGCGCAGACCCGCCGCCATCACCGCAGTCATCGCCTCCGCGCTGGCGGCCGGGCTGCTCGCCCCCGGCTCCGCGTCCGGCTCCGCGTCCGGTGGGGAGGTCCGGATCCACGACATCCAGGGCAGCACCCGGATATCCCCGCTGGCCGGCAAGCAGGTCGCCGAGGTGCCGGGCACGGTGACCGCGGTACGCGCCTTCGGCTCCTCGCGCGGCTTCTGGTTCCAGGACGCCGACCCGGACGACTCCCCCGCCACCAGCGAGGGGATCTTCGTGTACACCGGCTCCACCACCCCCGCGGTCTCCGTGGGCGACGCCGTGACCGTCTCCGGCACGGTGTCCGAGTACTACCCGGGCGGCGCGGCCGCCGGGCTGCAGTCCGTCACCGAGATCACCAAGGCGAGCTGGACGGTGCACTCCTCCGGCAACCCGCTGCCCGCCGCGTTCCCCCTCAGGCCCGCCACGGTTCCCAACCGGTACGCCCCGGACGCCGGCGGCGGCAGCATCGAGGGGCTCGAACTCCGGCCGCACAGCTACGCCCTGGACCGCTACGAGTCCCTGGAGGGCATGACCGTCGCCGTCCAGGACGCCCGGGTCACCGGCGCCACCAACACCTACAAGGAGCTGTGGGTCACCGCCGAGCCGGGCCACCAGCGCACCGCGCGCGGCGGGGTGCTCTACCACTCCTACCGGGACGCCAACCCGGGCCGGGTCAAGATCACCTCGCTGCTCCCCTACGCCCAGCACCCCTTCCCGGTGGCGAACGTGGGCGACGAGCTGACCGGCACCACCGCGGGCCCGCTCGACTACGACAACTTCGGCGGCTACGGGATCCAGGCCACCGCGCTCGGCGAGCTCACCGACAACCACCTGGCCCGGGAGACCACCCGCAAGCAGGACGCGGACGAGCTGGCGGTGGCCACGTACAACGTCGAGAACCTGTCCCCCAAGACCTCGAAGGCCAAGTTCGAGCGGCTCGCCCAGGCGCTGGTGGACAACCTGGCCTCGCCCGACATCGTGGCGCTGGAGGAGGTGCAGGACGACACCGGCGCGACCGACGACAAGGTGGTCACCTCGGGCGCCACGCTCAAGAAGCTCACCGACGCCATCGCGGCCGCGGGCGGCCCCGCCTACCAGTGGCGGCAGATCGACCCGGAGAACAACAAGGACGGCGGCCAGCCCGGCGGCAACATCCGGGTGGCCTTCCTCTACAACCCGGAGCGGGTCTCCTTCACCGACATCCCCGGCGGGGACGCCACCACCCCGGTGCGGGTGGTGGGCCGGGGCGGGAAGGCCACGCTGTCCGCCTCGCCCGGCCGCGTCGACCCGGCCAACCCGGCGTGGGAGGACAGCCGCAAGCCGCTGGTCGGGCAGTTCTCCTTCCAGGGCAAGCCGGTGTTCGTGGTCGCCAACCACTTCAACTCCAAGGGCGGCGACCAGGGGATGGACGGCCGCTTCCAGCAGCCGGCGCGCGGCTCCGAGAAGCAGCGCGGCGAGCAGGCCAAGGCCGTCAACTCCTTCGTCAAGGAGCTGCTGGCGGCGGACCCCAAGGCCGATGTGGTGGTCGCCGGCGACCTGAACGACTACCAGTTCTCCCCGGCACTGCACGCGCTGACCGAGGGCGGGGTGCTCACCGACCTGGTGAACCGGCTGCCGCGGGAGGAGCGCTACGGCTATGTCTACAACGGCAACTCGCAGGTCCTCGACCACGTGCTGACCAGCCGCGGCCTGAGCCGGGTGGACTACGACATCGTGCACGTCAACGCCGAGTTCGCCGACCAGGCCAGCGACCACGACCCGCAGGTGGTCCGCATCAAGCCGTAGCGTTTCTGAACGGTAGCGCCAGAACATTTCAATAGACGCGACCGCACAGCGGGCCCAGAATCCGGAAGTGAATCCCTCACCACACGGAGTGTGACGTTGATGTCCCTGGGCCCGTTCGGCCGTACGGCCGCCGCGATGATCACCCCCTTCACCGCCGAGGGCGCCCTCGACCTGGCCGGCGCGCAGGAGCTGGCCGTACGGCTGGTGGACCGGGAGGGCTGCGACGGACTGGTGCTGAGCGGCACCACCGGCGAGTCCCCGACCACCAGCGGTGCCGAGAAGGAGGCGTTGATCCGCGCGGTGGGCGAGGCGGTCGGCGACCGGGCGGTGATCACCGCGGGGGTGGGCAGCAACGACACCGCGCACACCGTGGAACTCGCCCGCGCGGCCGAGCGGGCGGGCGCCCACGGCCTGCTGGTGGTCAGCCCGTACTACAGCCGTCCGCCCCAGCAGGCCGTCGAGGCGCACTTCCGCACCGTCGCCGACGCGGTCGGCCTGCCGGTGATGCTGTACGACATCCCCGCCCGCACCGGTGTCCGGATCGAGACCGGGACCATGCTGCGGCTGGCCGAGCACCCGCGGATCGCCGGGGTGAAGGACTGCTCCTACGACCTGCTGCACAGCGCGAAGGTGATCGCCGCCGGCGGGCTCGCCGTCTACTCCGGCTCCGAGGAGCTCAACCTTCCCCTCTACGCGCTGGGCGGTGCCGGATTCGTGAGCACCGTGGCCAATGTGGCCGGCCCCGCGCTGCGGGCCGTGCTGGACGCGTACGACGCCGGGGCGGGCGCCGAGGCGGCGCGTCTGCACGGGCTGACGCTCCCGCTGGTCGAACTGATGATGTCCTCTGGACTCCCGGGCACGGTCACCGCCAAGGCGCTGCTGGGTGCCCTCGGCCGGCCCGCGGGACCGGTCCGCGCCCCGCTGCTGCCCGCGGCACCGGAGGTGGCCCAGGCCCTGGTCACGGCCCACCAGACGCTGACCACCGCCGTCTGACCAGGCGCCCCTGGGCGGGTCCGCCGGTACGAGCCGGTGCGGGGCACTCGCGCCGCGGGCTCTCTTCTCGCCCCGCGCACCGGGCCGGGGCCGCCCCCTCGCCCAGCGGTCCCTCGACGCCCTCGGGCCCGCACCGCGGAGTGCGCGGTGCGGGCCCGAGGGCGTCTCACCCGGCCGGAGAGGGCCGGGCGGTTCAGTCGTTGCTGTGCAGGGCCGCGTTCAGCCCGCCCCAGGAGCCGGAGCGGGGCAGCGCCTCGACCGCGCCGGTGGTGGAGTTGCGGCGGAAGAGCAGGTTGTCGGCGCCGGACAGCTCCGAGGCCTTGACCACCGCGCCGTCCGGCAGCGACACCCGGGTGCCGGCGGTGACGTACAGGCCCGCCTCCACGATGCAGTCGTCGCCCAGCGAGATCCCGATGCCGGCCTCGGCACCGAGCAGGCAGCGCTCGCCGAGGGAGATGGTCTGCTTGCCGCCACCGGAGAGCGTGCCCATGATCGACGCGCCGCCGCCGATGTCCGAGCCGTCGCCGACCACGACACCCGCGCTGATCCGGCCCTCGACCATGGAGGTGCCCAGGGTCCCGGCGTTGAAGTTCACGAAGCCCTCGTGCATCACGGTGGTCCCGGACGCCAGGTGGGCGCCGAGCCGAACCCGGTCGGCGTCGCCGATCCGCACCCCGGCCGGGGCGACGTAGTCGGTCATCCGCGGGAACTTGTCGATGCTGGTGACATTGAGCGTCAGCCCCTCGGCGCGGGCGGCCAGCCGCACCCGCTCCACCTGGTCCACGGCCACCGGGCCCAGGTTGGTCCAGGCGACGTTGGCCAGCAGGCCGAAGATGCCGTCCAGGTTCTGGCCGTGCGGCTTGACCAGGCGGTGGCTGAGCAGGTGCAGTCGCAGATAGGTGTCGTGCGCGTCCAGCGGCTTGTCGTCCAGGGAGGCGATGACCGTACGGACGGCGACCACCTCGACCCCGCGGCGCGGGTCGTCGCCCAGGGCGCGCGGGGCGGCTTCGCCCAGCAGTTCGGCGGCGCGCACGGCGTCCAGCCGCTCGGTGCCGGCCGGTCCGGGCTCGGCGACCAGCTCGGGGGCGGGGAACCAGGTGTCCAGCACAGTGCCGTCGGCGGTGACGGTGGCGAGCCCGGCGGCCACGGCGCCGATGGAACGGGGGTTCGGGGTGGAGGTTGCTGCGTCGGTCATGTCCGAACGCTAACCGGAGCGGCCCCGTCGAGGCGAACCGGTCCCGCCGAGCGGCGGCCCGATCCGCCTGGCCAGGAGGTGCGCGGCGCGCCCCGGAACATGCGACAGGGCCCCCGGCACGGACGAATCCGTGCCGGGGGCCCTGCTCGACGCAGACGGCTTGGGTACCGCGGCTCAGACGTTGAACCCCAGCGCGCGCAGCTGCTCGCGGCCGTCGTCGGTGATCTTGTCCGGGCCCCACGGCGGCATCCAGACCCAGTTGATCCGCAGCTCGTTGACGATGCCCTCGGTGGCCGACTTGGCCTGGTCCTCGATGACATCGGTCAGCGGGCAGGCCGCGGAGGTCAGGGTCATGTCGACGGTGGCGATGTTGGCGTCGTCCACGTGGATGCCGTAGATCAGGCCCAGGTTGACGACGTCGATGCCCAGCTCGGGGTCGACGACGTCGTACAACGCCTCGCGGACTTCCTCTTCGCTCGCGGGCTTGGTCGCGGTGGTGGTCTCGGTGCTGTCGCTCATGCGGTCTTCCTCGCAGCCTTCTCGCCCAGTGCCTGGGCGGTGGCGTCCTTCCAGGCCATCCAGCTCAACAGGGCACACTTCACGCGCGCCGGGTACTTGGAGACACCGGCGAACGCGACGGCGTCCTCCAGGACCTCCTCCATGGCGTCGTCCGGCTCGATGCGGCCCTTGGACTGCATCAGCTCCAGGAAGGTCTCCTGGATCTTCCGTGCCTCGCCGAGCTCCTTGCCGACCAGCAGCTCGTTCAGCACCGAGGCGCTCGCCTGGCTGATGGAGCAGCCCTGGCCCTCGTACGAGACGTCCTCTATGGTCTCGCCGTCGAGCCGGACGCGCAGGGTGATCTCGTCCCCGCACGTCGGGTTCACATGGTGCACCTCGGCGTCGCCATCCCGCAGACCGCGCCCGTGGGGGTGCTTGTAGTGGTCCAGGATGACGTCCTGGTACATCGAATCCAGCTTCACGAGTCAGCCCCTACCCGAAGAAGTTCCGAACGTGCTCCAGGCCGTCGACCAGGGCGTCCACCTCGGCCGGCGTGGAGTACAGATAGAACGACGCCCGGGTGGTCGCGGGAATTCCGTACCGCAGGCAGACCGGCCGCGCGCAGTGGTGGCCGACCCGGACCGCGATGCCCTGCTCGTCCAGGACCTGGCCCACGTCGTGCGGGTGGATGTCGCCCAGGGTGAAGGAGACCGCCGCTCCCCGGTCCTCGGCCGTGGTGGGGCCGATGATGCGCAGGTCGGGGACCTCGAGCAGCCGCTTGATGGCGTACTCGGTTATCGCGTGCTCATGCGCGGCGATCTTGTCCATGCCGATGGCGCTCAGGTAGTCCACCGCCGCGCCGAGCCCCACGGCCTGGGCGATCGGCGGGGTGCCGGCCTCGAACTTGTGCGGCGCGGGCGCGTAGGTCGAGGAGTGCATCGAGACGGTCTCGATCATCTCGCCGCCACCCAGGAACGGCGGGAGGTCCTCCAGCAGCTCCTGGCGGCCCCACAGCACCCCGATGCCGTCCGGGCCGCACATCTTGTGACCGGTGAAGGCCACGAAGTCGGCCTGGAGCGCCTGCACGTCCAGCACCATGTGCGGGGCGGCCTGCGAGGCGTCGACCACCACCAGGGCGCCGACCTCCTGGGCGCGGCGCACGATGGTCTCCACCGGGTTGAGGGTGCCCAGGATGTTGGAGACCAGCACGAAGGAGACGACCTTGGTCTTCTCGGTGATGACCTGGTCGATGTTGGACAGGTCCAGCCGGCCGTCGTCGGTGAGCCCGAACCACTTCAGCTTCGCGCCGGTGCGCTGCGAGAGCAGCTGCCAGGGCACGATGTTGGAGTGGTGCTCCATCTCGGTGATCACGATCTCGGTGTCGCGGTCCACCCGGTAGGGGTCGTCCGCCCAGCCGAGCATGTTGGCCACGAGGTTCAGCGACTCGGAGGCGTTCTTGGTGAAGATCACCTCGTCGCGGCTGGGGGCGTTCACGAAGGCGGCGACCTTGTCACGGGCGCCCTCGTACAGCGCCGTGGCCTCCTCGGCGAGCACGTGCACGCCGCGGTGGACATTGGCGTTGTGCTGCTCGTAGTACTCGTTCAGTACGTCGAGCACCTGGCGCGGCTTCTGCGAGGTCGCCGCGTTGTCCAGGTAGACGAGCTTCTTGCCGTCGTGGACCACGCGATCCAGGATCGGGAAGTCCTTCCGGATCGCCTCGGTGTCCAGAAGACCCGGCAGCTGCACGGTCATACCCCTGCCCTTTCGCTCTTCCCCGGCGCCTTCGGCGCGGGGGCACCCCCGACTCCGCCCTGGAGGCGGAGCTGCCCGCCGGGGGCGATCCGCGCCCCGGCGGCCGTGTGTGCGTCGCTCACAGGGTCGCGCCGCCCTTCACATAGGCCTCGTAGCCCTCGGCCTCCAGCTTGTCGGCCAGCTCCGGGCCGCCGGACTCGGCGATCCGGCCCGCCGCGAAGACATGGACGTAGTCCGGCTTGATGTAGCGCAGGATGCGCGTGTAGTGGGTGATCAGCAGGGTGCCGATCTCGCCGGACTCGCGCACCCGGTTGACGCCCTCGGAGACGATGCGCAGCGCGTCGACGTCCAGGCCGGAGTCGGTCTCGTCGAGGATCGCGATCTTCGGCTTGAGCAGCTCCAGCTGGAGGATCTCGTGGCGCTTCTTCTCACCGCCGGAGAAGCCCTCGTTCACGTTGCGCTCGGCGAAGGCGGGGTCCATCTGGAGACGCGCCATGGCCTCCTTGACCTCCTTCACCCAGGTGCGCAGCTTGGGGGCCTCGCCGCGGATGGCGGTGGCGGAGGTGCGCAGGAAGTTGGAGACCGAGACGCCCGGCACCTCGACCGGGTACTGCATGGCCAGGAAGACACCGGCCCGCGCGCGCTCGTCGACGGACATCGCCAGGACGTCCTCGCCGTCGAGGGTGACGGTGCCGCCGGTGACCGTGTACTTCGGGTGGCCGGCCAGCGAGTAGGCGAGGGTGGACTTGCCGGAGCCGTTCGGGCCCATGATGGCGTGGGTCTCGCCCTGCTTCACGGTCAGGTCGACGCCGCGCAGGATCTCGCGCGGACCGTTCTCGGCCTCGACGGAGACGTGCAGGTCGTGGATCTCAAGCGTTGCCATGGGTGCCTCAGGACTCCTGGGTGACGGAGACGAGCACAGAAGCGTCTGGGCCGTCTCCTTCGATCTTGACGGGGTAAACGGGAACGGGGCGCGTGGCGGGCAGGCCGGAGGGCTTGCCGGTGCGCAGGTCGAAGCTGGAGCCGTGCAGCCAGCACTCGATGGAGCAGTCCTCCACCTCGCCCTCGGACAGCGAGACGTTCGCGTGCGAGCAGATGTCGTTGATCGCGAACACCTCGCCCTCGGTGCGGACGAGCGAGATCGGCGTGCCGTCGAGCTCCACCCGCTTGGGGGTGTCCTCTTCCAGCTCGCTCAGCGCGCAGACGCGGACGAAGGGGGCGGTCATGCTACGGACGCCTCCAGCTCCGCCTCGATCTTCGAGAGCAGGCGCTCCTCCACGTCCGGCAGCCCGATCTGCTGGACCAGCTCGGCGAAGAAGCCGCGGACCACCAGGCGGCGGGCCTCGTCGGCGGGGATGCCGCGCGACATCAGGTAGAAGAGCTGCTCGTCCTCGAAGCGGCCGGTGGTCGAGGCGTGGCCGGCGCCGACGATCTCACCGGTCTCGATCTCCAGGTTGGGGACCGAGTCGACCCGGGCGCCGTCGGTGAGCACCAGGTTGCGGTTGAGCTCGTAGGTGTCGGTGCCCTCGGCGGCGGCCCGGATGAGCACGTCGCCGATCCACACCGCGTGCGCGTCCTGGCCCTGCAGCGCGCCCTTGTAGGCGACGTTGCTGCGGCAGTGCGGGGTGTCGTGGTCGATGAAGAGCCGGTGCTCCTGGTGCTGGCCGTTGTCGGTGAAGTACAGGCCGTACAGCTCTGCCTCACCGCCCGGCGCGCCGTAGATGACCCGCGGGTGCAGCCGGACCAGGTCGCCGCCGAAGGTGACCACCACGGACTTGAAGGTGGCGTCCCGGCCGACCAGCGCGGTGTGCTGGGCGGCGTGCACGGCGGTGTCGTCCCAGTCCTGCACGGAGACCACGGTCAGCTTGGCGCCGTCGCCGATCACGAACTCCACGTTGGCGGCGAGCGTCGCGTCACCGGTGTGGTCGATGACCACCACGGCCTCGGCGAAGGCGCCGACCTCCACCAGCTGGTGGGCGAAGGCGGTGCCGCCCTCGCCGTGGACGGCGATCCGCACCGGTTCGGTGAGGACCGTCTCCTTGGCGATGGTGACCACGGAGGCCTTCTCGAAGGAGCTGTACGCCTGCGCCGCGACCCGGTCCACCGGCTTGCCGGCCCGGCCCAGGCGCGCGTCGTCGCGGCCCACGGTCTCCACGGTGACGCCTTCGGGGGAGGTCACCTCGACCTTGACGGCGCCGTCGGCGACGGCGGTGCCGTCATGCAGGCCGCGGAGGCGCTCCAGCGGGGTGAACCGCCACTCCTCCTCGCGGCCGTGCGGCACCGGGAAGTCGGCCACGTCGAACGAGGCGGGGGTGCTGACCCGCGCATCGATGGGCTGGCCCACCTGGATCGCACCGTCCGTGGTGCTGCCGGCCGGAATGGTTTCAGCCATGGCTGTCGTACTGCTCGCTTTCTGCCTCTTGTTGTGTGCGCTCGCCCCGGGCGCTGCTACCGCCCCGGGGCTCGCGCACAGCTGTGTCTGGATGGCCTGGATGGGGGCCGGCGTCAGCCGACCGCGCCTTCCATCTGCAGCTCGATCAGCCGGTTGAGCTCCAGCGCGTACTCCATGGGCAGCTCGCGGGCGATCGGCTCCACGAAGCCGCGCACGATCATCGCCATGGCCTCGTCCTCGGAGAGTCCGCGGCTCATCAGGTAGAAGAGCTGGTCGTCGCTCACCTTGGAGACGGTCGCCTCGTGCCCCATGGAGACGTCGTCCTCCCGGACGTCCACATAGGGGTAGGTGTCCGAGCGGGAGATGGTGTCCACCAGCAGGGCGTCGCAGAGCACGTTGGACTTGGAGCCCTCGGCGCCCTCGGCGATCTCGATCAGACCGCGGTAGGAGGTGCGGCCGCCGCCTCGCGCCACCGACTTGGAGACGATGTTGGAGGAGGTGTTCGGCGCCATGTGCACCATCTTGGCGCCGGCGTCCTGGTGCTGGCCCTCGCCCGCGAAGGCGATGGACAGGGTCTCGCCCCTGGCGTGCTCGCCCATCAGGTAGACGGCCGGGTACTTCATGGTGACCTTGGAGCCGATGTTGCCGTCGACCCACTCCATGGTCGCGCCCTCGTACGCCACGGCACGCTTGGTGACCAGGTTGTAGACGTTGTTCGACCAGTTCTGGATGGTCGTGTAGCGGCAGCGGCCGCCCTTCTTCACGATGATCTCGACGACCGCGGAGTGCAGCGAGTCCGACTTGTAGATCGGCGCGGTGCAGCCCTCGACGTAGTGGACGTAGGCGTCCTCGTCGACGATGATCAGCGTCCGCTCGAACTGGCCCATGTTCTCGGTGTTGATCCGGAAGTAGGCCTGGAGCGGGATCTCCACGTGCACGCCCTTGGGGACGTAGATGAAGGAGCCGCCCGACCACACGGCCGTGTTCAGCGAGGCGAACTTGTTGTCACCCGGCGGGATGACGGTGCCGAAGTACTCCTGGAAGAGCTCCGGGTGCTCCTTGAGCGCGGTGTCGGTGTCCAGGAAGATGACGCCCTGCTCCTCCAGGTCCTCGCGGATCTGGTGGTAGACGACCTCGGACTCGTACTGGGCGGCGACACCGGCGACCAGCCGCTGCTTCTCGGCCTCCGGGATGCCCAGCTTGTCGTAGGTGTTCTTGATGTCCTCGGGCAGCTCTTCCCAGCTGGCGGCCTGCTGCTCGGTGGAGCGGACGAAGTACTTGATGTTGTCGAAGTCGATGCCGCTCAGGTCGGAGCCCCAGGTCGGCATGGGCTTCTTGCCGAAGAGCTTGAGGCCCTTCAGGCGGAGCTTCAGCATCCACTCCGGCTCGGACTTCTTCGCCGAGATGTCGCGGACGACCTCCTCCGACAGGCCGCGCCGGGCCGCGGCACCGGCCACGTCGGAGTCGGCCCAGCCGTATTCGTACTTGCCCAGACCCTCGAGCTCAGGGTGAGCAGTCTCCGTGGGGAGAGTCATTCGGGGTTCCTCCCGGCCGTGCTGGTAGATGGTGCTGAAGTGGTCTGACTGGTGTTCGTGGGCGGCGCTTCGCCACGGGGGATGAACGTCGTGCACACTCCGTCGCCGTGGGCGATGGTGGCCAGACGCTGCACATGGGTTCCGAGCACGCGGGAGAAGAACTCCGTCTCCGCCTCGCACAGCTGCGGATACCGCTCGGCGGCATGGGCGACCGGGCAGTGGTGCTGGCAGAGCTGCTCGCCCCGCCGGGGATCGGGCGCGCTGCGCGCCGTGGCAGCGTACCCGTCCGCGCTGAGGGCCTCGGCCAGCGCCTCGGCCCGGCGATCCGGCCCGGCCGCCTCGACCGCGTGCCGGTAGCCCTCGGCCTGGGCGGCGAGCCGGGCCCGGGCGAAGGCCGCGACGGCGGCCTCGCCGCGCTCCCCGCCGCCGGCGCTCTGCGCGATCCAGCGCAGCGCGTCCACGGCGAGCTTGTCGTAGGCCTGGTCGAAGGCGTCGCGCCCGCAGTCGGTGAGCGCGAAGACCTTGGCGGGGCGGCCTCGGCCGCGGGCTCCGTAGATCCGCTTGTCCCGGGGCTCCACCACGCCCTCGGCGACCAGGGCGTCCAGATGGCGACGCACGGCCGCCGCGGTGAGCTCCAGCCGCAGGGCGAGCTCGGCGGCGGTGGACGGCCCGTGGTCGAGGATGGAGCGGGCGACGCGGTTGCGGGTGCCGTGCTGCTCCTCGGCGGGCGCGGGCCCGCGTACGGAGTCGAAGGCGGCCGACCGGTCCGCCTCGCCCACGGCACCGGAAGCGGAGCGCGTGGGTGCGCCGGGCCGCGCGACCGACTGGGCCGCGGGTCCTTTCCGATCCTCGCTCGTGTATTTCACAACGCCATTGTTGCGTAATTCCGTGGAGAGTCACAAGCCGCGATCGGGTGACCCCGCGGTGGGCTGCATCACTAAGGCGCACCTAACCTGACCTGCGCAAATGATCACTGGCGGCCGATTTCTCGCCCTGCCGCCCCGGCCGGTGCCGGCGCTTCGTAGACTGCCCGGCATGCGAGAAGAGCCCGCCGTCGAGGTCGTCGGCCTGGTCAAGCGGTACGGGACCAAGACCGCGGTGGACGGGCTCGACCTGTCCGTGGCCCGCGGCACCGTGACCGCCGTGCTCGGCCCGAACGGGGCCGGGAAGACCACCACCATAGAGACCTGCGAGGGCTACCGCCGCCCCGACGCGGGCCGGGTCCGGGTCCTGGGCCTGGACCCGATCGCCGACGCGGCCCGGCTGCGCCCCCGGATCGGGGTGATGCTCCAGTCCGGCGGCGTGTACGCCGGGGCGCGCGCGGAGGAGATGCTGCGGCACACCGCCGCCCTGCACGCCCACCCGCTCGATGTCGACATGCTGATCGAGCGGTTCGGCCTGGGCTCCTGCGGCCGCACCACCTACCGCCGGCTGTCCGGCGGGCAGCAGCAGCGGCTGGCCATGGCCATGGCCGTGGTCGGCCGGCCCGAACTGGTCTTCCTGGACGAGCCCACCGCCGGCCTGGACCCGCAGGCCCGGCGGGCCACCTGGGACCTGGTGCGCGACCTGCGCGACGACGGGGTCACGGTGGTCCTCACCACCCACCACATGGACGAGGCCGAGCAGCTGTCCGACGATGTCGCGATCATCGACGGCGGCACGGTCATCGCCCAGGGCAGCCCCGAGGAGCTGTGCCGGGGCGGGGCGGAGAACACCCTGCGCTTCACCGGCCGGCCCGCCCTCGACCTGCGCTCGCTGCTCAAGGCGCTGCCCTCCGACAGCGCCGCCGCCGAGCTCACCCCGGGCTCGTACCGGATCAGTGGCACGGTCGATCCGCAGCTGCTGGCCACCGTGACCTCCTGGTGCGCGCAGAACGGCGTGATGCCGGACCGGATCTCGGTGGAGCGGCACACCCTGGAGGACGTCTTTTTGGAGCTGACCGGCAAGGAGCTGCGATCGTGACCGCCTCTGGCACCTTCTCCCCCCGGCCCGGCGCGGCCCCGCTGCCCCGGATGATCCGCGCCCAGGCGGCCCTGGAGACCCGGATGCTGCTGCGCAACGGTGAGCAGCTGCTGCTGACCGTGGTGATCCCGGCGCTGGTCCTGGTGCTGTTCGGCACCGTGGACATCGTCGACACCGGCAAGGGCGAGGCGGTCGACTTCCTGGCCCCCGGCGTCCTGGCGCTGGCCGTGCTCTCCACCGCCTTCACCGGCCAGGCCATCGCCACCGGGTTCGAGCGCCGGTACGGCGTCCTCAAGCGGCTGGGGGTCTCCCCGCTGCCGCGCTGGGCGCTGATGACGGCCAAGACCTGCTCGGTGCTGGTCACCGAGGTGCTCCAGGTGGCGCTCCTGGTCGCCATCGCCCTGGGCCTGGGCTGGTCGCCGCACGGCAACCCGGCCGCGGTGGCGCTGCTGCTGCTCCTGGGCACGGCGGCGTTCTCCGGCCTCGGGCTGCTGATGGCCGGCACCCTGCGGGCCGAGGCGACCCTGGCCGCCGCCAACCTGGTCTTCCTGCTGCTCCTGGTCGGCGGCGGTGTGATGGTGCCGCTGGACAAGTTCCCGGACGCGGCCCACAGCGTGCTCCAGCTGCTGCCGATCTCGGCCCTCTCCGACGGGCTGCGGGACGTCCTGCGGGACGGCGCCGGGATGCCGTGGGCGGACCTGGGGATCCTCGCGGTGTGGGCGGTGCTGGGGCTTGGCGCGGCGGCCCGCTTCTTCCGCTGGGAGTAGTGGCTCCCCGCGGGACGTGACGGCCTTCGGAAGGGGCCCGGGGACGGACTCTCCCTGGGCCCCTTCCGCATGTTCCCCAAGGAGGCCGTTTCGCGGGAGCGATGCCCATGCCCGGGGGAAGGTGGCTCCTCCCCCCCGAGGACCGCCTCCCCGGAAGGGCGACTCCCCGGGACCCCTCGTGAAAAGCTGCACAAGCTCCCACCTACGATGGTTGCCGTGCCGAAAACGCTGAACCCCCTCGAGCTGATCGCCCGCCGCTGGCAGCCCTCCGCGCGCTTTGTGGAGCGGGCCGCCCTGGCCGCGGTGGTGATGTCCGTCGTCATCGTGGTGACCGGTGGCGCGGTGCGGCTCACCGAGTCCGGGCTGGGTTGCGACACCTGGCCGAAGTGCACCGACGGCAGCCTGACCCCGACGTCCGGGATGGGCATCCACGGCGTCATCGAGTTCAGCAACCGGATGCTGACCTATGTGCTGTGCGCGGTGGTCGGTGTGGTGATCGTCGCCGCCCGGTCCCGCACCCCCCTGCGCCGGGACCTCACCCGGCTGGGCTGGACGCAGTTCTGGATCGTCATGGGCAACGCCGTGGTCGGCGGCATCACCGTGCTCACCGGGCTCAACCCCTACATCGTCGGCTCGCACTTCCTGCTCGCCACGGTGCTGCTCACGGTGGCCGTGGTGACCTGGCAGCGGGCCCGGGAGGGCGACGCCCCGGCCCGTGACCTGGTCTCCCGGCCGCTGCGGCAGCTCACCTGGCTGCTGGTCGTGACCACCGCGGTGCTGATCGTGGTCGGTGCCGTGGTGACCGGGGCCGGTCCGCACGCGGGCGACGCGAACGAGGTGCACCGGATCCCGCTGGACTGGCAGGAGATCACCCAGCTGCACGTGGACTTCGTCTACATCGTGGTGGGGCTGACCGTGGCGCTCTGGTTCGCGCTGCGCGCGGTGCGCGCGCCGGCCGCCGTCCGCCGCCCGGTGCTGGAGCTCTTCGCGGCGCTGGCCGTGCAGGGCGTGATCGGCTATGTGCAGTACTTCATGCACCTGCCGGAGCTGATCGTCGGCGCCCATATGTTCGGCTCGTGCCTGGTGTGGATCGCGGTCCTGCGGGTGTGGCTCGCGCAGCGTGAGCGGGGGGATCTGCCGGCAGCGGGCGAGGG
>NZ_SRID01000800.1 GCF_004684805.1 Streptomyces palmae | reverse complement strand
CCCCCGAGGAGAGTGACGAGGTCGTGGATCCCGCCGCCGGGCCGGTGCTGTACGGGGTGCGGTTCGAGGGCGAGTTCACCCTGGACCCGGCCATCGCCGACCAGGGGCGGGCCCTGAGCGGGATCTGGGACGCGTACGTACGGCTGGACTGCTGCGGCTGGACGGCCGCCCGCCGACTGGGCGCGGATCGCAATCCCGCGGTGAACGCCGAGCGGATGCCCTCCTTCTTCCGCTCCGGTGACCGGCTGGCCTTCGGCAACCTCTACTGGACCAAGCCGCACTCCAATCTCAGCCTGTCCGTGGACGGTTCCATCGGCCCGCTGTGCCGGGCCGTCCGGGACCCCTCCCGGATCACCGTCACCGAGCAGGACGGGATGCTGTCGGCGGAGATCCCGATGACGCTGGCGCCGCTGGCCGAGGAGGTGCCGGTGGTGGTGCGGCTGGAGCGCACCGGCGCGCCCCCGCTGCTCCTGTCCCTGTCTCTTCTACACCTCTCCGAGCCCACGGGACGGAGTCCCATCTCGTATGCC
>NZ_SRID01000135.1 GCF_004684805.1 Streptomyces palmae | reverse complement strand
AGTCGGGGGACCGCGCCGACCGGGGGCGGGGCGGGGAACAGCCGTTCCAGGACCACCGCCACCCCGTCCTCGTCGTTGCGCGGCGCCACCTCGTGCGCCACCGCCCGCAGGTCCGGGTGGGCGTTGCCCATGGCCACGCCGTAGCCGGCCCAGGTCAGCAGCGGGATGTCATTGGGCATGTCGCCGAAGGCGATGGTCTCCGAGGGGGTGAAGCCCAGCCGTTCGGCCGCCCGCTGGAGGCCGGCCGCCTTGGTGACCCCGGCCGGCAGCACCTCGACCATGCCGCGCTCGGAGTGGGTCACCGACACCGCGCCGCCCCCGATCCGGGCCGCGGCCCGCGCCACCACTTCGTCCGGGAACTCCCGGTGGCGCAGCAGCACCTTCTCGACGGGATCCGCGAACAGCGCCTCCGGATCCGCGACCACCTCCCAGTCGGGCCGGACGCGGTCGGCGAAGCGCGGGGTGGCCAGGAAGCGGTTGGCCGGGGCGGCGGTCACCACCGCCAGCTCCAGCGATGCGCCGCCCAGCGCCCGCCGGACGCCGTCCACCACCGCGCGGGCCGGCTCCCGGTCCAGCCCGACGGTCTCCAGCAGCCGGTCGGCGGTGGCGTCGTAGAGCTGGGCGCCCTGCCCGCAGACGGCCAGGCCCCGGTAGCCGATGGCGGTGAGGAACTCCCGGCAGGAGATGGCCGGGCGGCCGGTGACCACCACATGGCCGGCGCCGTCGGCCGCGGCCCGCGCCAGGGCCGCACGGGTACGGGCCGAGACGGTCAGATCGCCGCGCAGCAGGGTGCCGTCCAGATCGGTGGCGATGACCCGGAACCGGGTCCGCGGGCGGGACGGGGCCGCACCGCGGTCGGGCCGGGCCGCCGGGCTCCCGGGCAGCGGGCTCACCGGGCGTGCCGCGCGGCCGCTGCTCCGGTGGACATGCGTAACGCCATGGTCTGGTTCCCTCCCCGGGCGGATCCGCCCAACCGGCCGGTGGGCACGGTCAAGGACCCTAGTGGATCTAGGGAAGGCATCGGGGAGACCTCGGGGGAGCCGGCGCGTGCCCGGCGTGGCCGTTCGTGCCGGCGGTCGGGGACTGGTGGATCCCGGGGAGGCGGCGCGGGCTCGGCATGGCGTCCGTGCCGGCGGTCGGGCCCCGGTGGATCTGGGGGAGACCTCCGTGCCGGCGGTCGGGGCCCCGGTGGATCGGGGGGAGACCTCCGGAGAGCCGGGTGCGCTCACGCCTTCCGCGGCTCGTCGACCCCGCGCGGCAGCGGCGCCGCCGGTGTCCTGGGCAGCCGGTAGCACAGCTGCCCGTACCAGAGGAGGGAGGCCGCGAAGCCCAGCGCCAGGCAGAGGATCCCGCCGACCGCGTCCATCCAGAAGTGGTTCGCGGTGGCCACGATGACCAGCAGGGTCGCCGCCGGATAGGCCAGGCCGAGTACCTTCACCCAGATCGGGCCCGCGAGCACCGCGATGGTGATGCCGCACCACAGCGACCAGCCGATGTGCATGGAGGGCATGGCCGCGTACTGGTTGGACACCTGTGACAGGTTGCCCGAGGACATCGACCCCCAGGTGCGGTGTGTCAGGACCGTGTCGGTGAAGCCCGCGTCGGGCATCAGCCGGGGCGGCGCCAGCGGGAAGAAGTAGTAGCCCAGCAGCGCCACGGCGGTGGCGATGAACAGCGTCAGCCGGGTGGCGGCGTAGCGGCCCGGATGCCGGCGGTAGAGCCAGACCAGCACACCGATGGTCACGATGAAGTGCAGGGTGGCGTAGTAGTAGTTCATTCCGACGATCAGCCAGCCGACGGAGTCCAGACCGTGGTTGACGGAGCGTTCGAAGGCCAGTCCGGCGGTCTGCTCCCACTCCCAGACCCAGCCGGCGTTGCGCAGGGCCTCCCGGCGCTGCTCCGGAACGGCGTTGCGGATGAGCGAGTACGTCCAGTAGCCGACCGCGATCAGCAGGATCTCGAACCAGAGCCGCGGCCGGCGGGGGGTCCTCAACCGGGCCAGGAAGGCGGGCAGGGCGGCCGGGCCGGCCCTCTTCTCGGAGAGGGGTGACGGGATGGCCGACCGATCGTCCGGACTCCTTACCGCCGCATCGCCCATGAGGCAATAGTCTGCCAGAAACCGACCTCGACCAGATCATCCGATGGGACGGACTTGGCTACTTCTGTCCTATTTCTTGGCTGAACCTCGACCTCCCGGGACGGAGGCGGTGGATCCGCGGACCACCAGTTCGGGGAGGAAGACGAACTCGCTGTACAGCGGTGCGGGGGCGGCCCCGGCGGCGTCCGGGGAGTGCGCCTCGCCGATCTCCTCCAGCAGGGCGCGCACCGCGGCCTGCCCCATGGACTGCACCGGCTTGCGGATGGTGGTCAGCGGCGGGTCGGTGAAAGCTATCAGCGGGGAGTCGTCGAAGCCGACGACCGAGATGTCCTCGGGCACCCGCAGACCCTGCTGCCGGGCGGCCCGGATGGCACCCAGCGCCATCATGTCGCTGGCGCACACCACCGCCGTACAGCCCCGCTCGATCAGCGCCGCCGCCGCGGCCTGGCCGCCCTCCAGGGTGTACAGCGAATGCTGGATCAGCTCCGCCGACTCCGCGGCGGGCACCGCCAGCTGCTCGGCCATGCCGCGCTGGAAGCCCTCGATCTTCCGCAGCACCGGCACGAACCGCTTGGGGCCCAGGGCCAGGCCGATCCGGGTGTGGCCGAGCGAGTGGAGATGGGTGACGGCCAGGACCATCGCGGCCCGGTCGTCGGGGGAGATGAACGGCGCCCGCACCTTCGGCGAGAACCCGTCCACCAGGACGAACGGCACGCCATGGCCGCGCAGCTGGTCGTAGCGGGACATGTCGGCGGTGGTGTCCGCGTGCAGCCCCGAGACGAAGATGATCCCCGCCACGCCCCGGTCCACCAGCATCTCGGTCAGCTCGTCCTCGGTGGAGCCACCGGGCGTCTGGGTGGCGAGCACCGGGGTGTAGCCCTGCCGGGTCAGCGCCTGCCCGATCACCTGGGCCAGCGCGGGGAAGATCGGGTTCTCCAGCTCGGGGGTGATCAGGCCGACCAGTCCGGCGCTGCGCTGCCGCAGTCGCACCGGTCGTTCGTAGCCCAGCACATCGAGTGCGGCCAGCACCGACTCGCGGGTGCCGGTGGCCACCCCCGGCTTGCCGTTGAGCACGCGACTGACTGTGGCTTCGCTGACCCCCGCCTGGGCTGCGATGTCAGCAAGCCGTGCGGTCATGTCTGGACCCTACCGGGCGCGTGTCAGATTGCCCACCACGCACAGGAATCGGCTGGAATACCCACCGTTGCCGCATCGGCGTCGAAGGGCGCGGAGGCCAGCAGCAGCCGCCCCGGCCGCGGCATCCGGCGCTCCCGCCGCCCGGTGTTCAGCACGCACAGCAGCCCGGGCCGGGCGAAGGCCAGTACGCCCTCGGGGGCGTCCCGCCACTCCACGCTGTCGCCGGCGCCGAGGGCGGGCAGTCGCCGGCGCAGGGCGATGGCGGTGCGGTACAGCTCCAGGGTGGAGTCGGGGTCGCCGGTCTGGGCGGCCACCGAGAGCTTGGCCCAGCTGTCGGGCTGGGGGAGCCAGCTGGGGCCGCCCTCGACGGGCCCGAAGCCGTACGGGGCGGCCGTACCGGACCAGGGGATGGGCACCCGGCAGCCGTCGCGGAAGCCGTCCTGGCCCTCGGCGCGGAAGAAGGAGGGGTCCTGGCGTACCTCGTCGGGCAGGTCGGTGACCTCGGGCAGGCCGAGTTCCTCGCCCTGGTAGATGTAAGTGGAGCCGGGCAGGGCGAGCATCAGCAGGGCGGCGGCGCGGGCGCGGCGCAGGCCCTGCTCGGGGCACTCCTCGGCGTAGCGGGTGGCGTGCCGCACCACGTCGTGGTTGGAGAGCACCCAGGTGGTCGGGGCGCCCACCGAGGTGGTGGCGGCCAGCGACTCGTCGATCACCTCGCGCATCGCCGCCGCGTCCCAGGGGCAGCGCAGGAACTGGAAGTTGAACGCCTGGTGCAGCTCGTCCGGCCGGACGTACAGCGCCAGCCGCTCCGGGCTGGGCGCCCAGGCCTCGGCCACCCCGATGCGCTCGCCGGGGTAGGAGTCCAGCAGCCGCCGCCAGGAGCGGTGGATCTCGTGCACCCCGTCCTGGTCGAAGAAGGGCAGCACCTGGGCGCCGATCAGCTTGGCCTGCTCCCGCAGCCCGATGTCGGGCAGCCCGGCGGCCTTGACCATGCCGTGCGCCACGTCGACGCGGAAGCCGTCCACCCCCAGGTCCAGCCAGAAGCGCAGCACCGAGGCGAACTCCTCGGCCACCTCGGGGCAGTCCCAGTTCAGGTCGGGCTGCTCGGGGGCGAACAGATGGAGGTACCACTCTCCCGGGGTGCCGTCGGGGTCCTGGGTGCGGGTCCAGGCCGGGCCGCCGAAGACCGACTCCCAGTCGTTGGGCGGCAGCGCCCCGCCCGGCCCGCGGCCGGGCCGGAAGTGGTAGCGGGCGCGGGCCGGGCCGCCGGGCCGGTCGGCCAGCGCCTCGGTGAACCAGGGGTGCCGGTCGGAGGTGTGGTTGGGCACCACGTCCACGATCACCCGCAGCCCCAGCTCGTGCGCGGCGCGCACCAGGTCGTCGGCGTCCTGGAGGTCGCCGAAGAGCGGGTCCACCGCACGGTAGTCGGCCACGTCGTAGCCCCCGTCGGCCTGCGGGGAGGCGTAGAAGGGGGTCAGCCAGACCGCGTCCACGCCCAGCCGGGCCAGATGCGGCAGCCGGTCCCGGGCGCCGCGCAGATCGCCGATGCCGTCGCCGTCGCTGTCGGCGAACGAGCGCACGTACACCTGGTAGATGACGGCGTCCCGCCACCACTGGGGGTTCGCCGGCCGCTGGGCGGTCCGGTCGTCGGCCGAGGTCGTCAGCTCCTGCGTCATCTGCGCTACTCCCTGTCGGAGGAGGTGGACGGGCGGGCGGGGTCAGGGCCTGCCTCCGGCTCGTACTCGGCCTGGGGCGGATCGGGTTGAGTGGATCGAACTCGGTTGAACCAGTCAGTACCAGGCAGTACCGGGCATGACCGGGTCCCACCGGATCGAAGCAGGCCGAGCGGCGCGCCGGACGGGTCGCGTTTACGGGAAGTTAACAGCTTTTGCAAGGCTTGCGGAAGGGCTTGCAAGAACCTGGCTGGATCCCCGCCATCCGCTACCCCGGACGGAGCACCGCAGGCGTGCGCCGGTGGTGGGACGAATGCCCCGTCTGCTGTCAAGCGTCACAACGGCAACTCCCTGGACACGCGGACGTAACGATTCCTGGCGCTTGCAGAAAATTGCCGCAAGGACTTTCGGGGTTTTTTCAACCCTGTTACTTTCCAGGACATCCAGGCACCGCGATGGCGCGGTCGGCTTTGAAGGAGTTCTGATGCGACGTGGCATAGCGGCCACTGCGCTCGTCGCGGCGCTGGCGCTCGCGGCGACCGCGTGCGGCGGTGGCGACAGTGACGACAGCGGCAAGAGCAAGTCCCCCGGTGAGCTCTCCGGCACCGTGACCTACTGGGACACCTCGAACGAAGCCGAGAAGGGCACCTACGAGAAGCTCGCCAAGGACTTCACCAAGAAGTACCCGAACGTCAAGGTCAACTACGTCAACGTGCCCTTCGGCGAGGCGCTGAACAAGTTCAAGAACGCGGCCGGCTCCGGCGGCTCCGGCGCCCCCGACGTGCTGCGCTCCGAGGTCGCCTGGACCCAGGACCTGGCCCACATCGGCTACCTGGCCCCGCTGGACGGCACCCCGGCCCTCGACAACACGTCGGACTACCTGCCCAAGGCCCTGGCCAGCACCAAGTTCGAGGGCAAGACCTACGCCGTGCCGCAGGTCATCGACACCCTGGGCCTCTTCTACAACAAGAAGATGCTCAAGGACGCCGGCGTCGAGCCGCCGAAGTCCTGGGACGAGCTGAAGACCGCCGCCAAGAAGATCAAGGACAAGACCGGCAAGACCGGTCTGTACCTGCGCGGTGACGACGCCTACTGGTTCCTGCCGTTCATCTACGGCGAGGGCGGCGACCTGCTGGACACCAAGGCCAAGAAGGTCACCATCGACGACGAGCCGGGCGTCAAGGCGTTCGCCGCGGCCCGCGACCTGGTCAAGTCCGGCGCCGCCACCACCGACGCCAGCGACGGCTGGGAGAACATGCAGAACGCCATCAAGAACGGCGACGTCGCGATGACGATCAACGGTCCGTGGGCGATCGAGGACACCCTCGCGGGCAAGGCGTTCAAGGACAAGTCCAACCTCGGCGTGGTGCCGGTGCCGGCCGGCAGCGCCGGCCAGGGCTCCCCGCAGGGCGGCCAGAACCTCGCGGTCTACGCCGGTTCCAAGAACCTGGACGCCTCCTACGCCTTCGCCAAGTACATGAGCTCCGCCGAGGTGCAGACCAAGACCACCGAGGCGCTCAGCCTGCTGCCCACCCGGACCTCCGTCTACGACGAGCCGGCGGTGGCCTCCAACCCCAAGGTGAAGTTCTTCAAGGCCGCCGTGGACAAGGCCGTCGAGCGTCCCTGGATCCCCGAGGGCAACAGCCTCTTCCAGGGCATCCTGGTCGAGTTCCCCGGCGTGGTGACCGGCAAGACCTCGCCGAAGGACGCCGCCGACTCGGTCGGCGACGCCTACCGCAAGCTGCTCAAGGGCGACTGGAAGTAGGAGTACGCCACCGATGACTGTCGACGCCAGGCAGTCGGCCGACCCGGCCGGGGGGATGGACAGCACCCCCGGCCGGGCCGTCAAGGCCGACACCACCCGTACGAGGACCCCCGGCCGGATACGCCGCGCGCTGGCCACCCACTGGTACGCCTGGGCCATGGTCGCCCCCGTGGTGATCGTGATCGGCGTGATCATCGGCTACCCGCTGGGCCGCGGCATCTACCTGTCGCTCACCAACGCCGACGAGGCCAACGTCGAGCGCAACATCGGGGTCAACCACATCCCCGCCACCTACGACTTCGTGGGCCTGGACAACTTCACCGCCATCCTCAAGGACGAGGTCTTCTGGGACCGGCTGGGCTGGACGGTGACCTGGACGGTCTCCTGCGTCGCCGTCTCCTTCGCGCTGGGCCTGGGCCTGGCCGTGCTGCTCAACCGGCAGATCAAGGGCCGGGCGATCTACCGCTCGCTGCTCATCCTGCCCTGGGCGGTGCCCGCCTTCGTCTCGGTCTTCGCCTGGCGCCTGCTGTTCAACGAGAAGAACGGCATCCTCAACAAGATCCTGGACGGCGGCGGCATCGACGCCGTGCCATGGCTGAACGACCCCACCCTGGCCAAGTTCTCGGTGATCGCCGTCAACATCTGGCTGGGCGTGCCGTTCATGCTGGTCGCCCTGCTCGGCGGACTCCAGTCCATCCCCGGCGAGCTCTACGAGGCCGCCGAGATGGACGGCGCCAGCCCCTGGCAGCGCTTCCGCCACATCACCCTGCCCGGCCTGCGGTCGGTCAGCAGCACCGTGATCCTGCTCAGCACCATCTGGACCTTCAACATGTTCCCGGTGATCTTCCTGCTCACCCGGGGCGGTCCCGGTGACAGCACCGAGATCCTGGTGACCTACGCCTACCGGCTGTCCTTCGTCAACAGCCCCCGAGACTTCGCCGGCGCCTCCGCCTGGGGCGTCATGATCCTGCTCATCCTGCTGGCCTTCGCGACGGTCTACCGCCGTTCGCTCCGCAAGCAGGGAGAGGTGTGGTAGCCATGGCCGCAACCAAGACCCGTTCCCAGCGCAACCGGCGCTCCCCGCTCGCCTCCTTCGGCCTGCACCTGACCCTGCTGATCGCCTCGGCCGTCGCGGTCTTCCCGCCGCTGTGGCTGCTGGTGACCTCGTTCAAGCCCAAGAGCGAGGCATTCAGCACGGACATCGTCAAGGACCCGACGCTGACGAACTACCGGTACGTGCTGAACGACACCGAGTTCCTCACCTGGCTGGGCAACTCGCTGTTCGTGGTGGCGATCACCACCGTGCTGGGTGTCTTCATCGCCGCCACCACCGGCTACGCGGTCAGCCGCTTCCGCTTCCCGGGCATGCGCCCGCTGATGTGGCTGCTGCTGGTGACCCAGATGTTCCCGATGGCCATCCTGATCGTGCCGCTCTACAACATCATGTCGACGCTCGGCTGGCTCAACCAGCCGATCTCGCTGATCGTCACCTATCTGACGGTGGCGGTGCCGTTCTGCGCCTGGATGATGAAGGGCTTCTTCGACACCATCCCGGTGGAGATCGACGAGTCGGGACGGGTGGACGGACTCAACCCGTTCGGCACCTTCTGGCGGCTGATCGTGCCGCTGGCCCGGCCGGGCCTGGCGGTCACCGCGTTCTACACCTTCATCACCGCCTGGGCCGAGGTCGCCTACGCCTCGGCGTTCATGACCGGCGAGCAGAACCTCACCCTCGCCGCCGGCCTGCAGACCTTCGTCAACCAGTACTCCTCCAACTGGGGCGCGATGACCGCCGCCGCCGTCATGATCGCCGTCCCGGCGGCCCTGGTCTTCTCCTGGGCCCAGCGCCACCTGGTGGCCGGCCTCACCGCCGGCGCCACCAAGTCCTGAAGCTCTCCCCCACCCGCCTTCCCGTTCGTCCGGCGCCCGCGGACGCCCGGCCGCCAGGCCGTTGCCCCGCGGGCGCCGGACGCGACCCGGACACCCAAGGACACCATGACCACGCCGCACGTAGCTGACCCGGTCCAGGACACGGCCCGCTCCGAAACCCCAGGCGAGAACCGCCCATGGTGGCGGGACGCGGTGATCTACCAGGTCTACCCGCGCAGCTTCGCCGACGGCGACGGCGACGGCATGGGCGACCTGGCCGGCGTACGCGAACGGCTGCCCTACCTGCGGGACCTGGGCGTGGACGCCGTCTGGCTCAGCCCCTTCTACGCCTCCCCGCAGGCCGACGCAGGCTACGACGTGGCCGACTACCGGGCCATCGACCCGATGTTCGGCACCCTGCACGACGCCGACGCGGTGATCCGCGAGGCCCATCAGCTGGGCCTGCGGATCATCGTGGACCTGGTGCCCAACCACTGCTCCGACCAGCACGTCTGGTTCCAGCAGGCGCTCCAGGAGGGCCCTGGCTCGCCGCTGCGCTCCCGCTTCCACTTCCGGCCCGGCCGCGGTACCGACGGCGAACTGCCCCCCAACGACTGGGAGTCCATCTTCGGCGGCCCGGCCTGGACCCGCACCCAGGACCCGGACGGCACCCCGGGCGACTGGTACCTCCACCTGTTCGCCCCCGAGCAGCCGGACTTCAACTGGGAGAACGCGGCGGTACGCGACGAGTTCCGCTCCATCCTGCGCTTCTGGCTGGACATGGGCGTGGACGGCTTCCGGATCGACGTGGCACACGGCCTGGTCAAGGCCGCCGGGCTGCCCGACCTGGGCCGCACCGAGCAGGCCAAGCTGATCGGCGCCCAGGTGCTGCCCTTCTTCGACCAGGACGGGGTGCACGAGATCTACCGCAGCTGGCGGGAGATCCTCGACGAGTACCCGGGCCCGCGCATCGGGGTGGCCGAGGCATGGGCACCCAGCCCCGAGCGCACCGCGCTCTACGTCCGGCCGGACGAGCTGCACCAGGCGTTCAACTTCCACTTCCTGGGCACCGGCTGGGACGCCGCCGCGATGCGCGCGGTGATCGACGAGTCGCTGGACTCCATGCGCCCGGTGAACGCCCCGACCACCTGGGTGCTCTCCAACCACGACGTGGTGCGGCACGCCACCCGCTACGCCGAGGAGAGCCCCGAGCAGGGCCTGCGCCGCGCCCGCGCCGCCGCCCTCCTGATGCTCGCCCTGCCCGGCTCCACCTACGTCTACCAGGGCGAGGAACTCGGCCTGCCCGAGGTCACCGACCTGCCCGACGAGGTACGCCAGGACCCCTCCTTCTTCCGCGCCGAAGGCCAGGACGGGCTGCGCGACGGCTGCCGGGTGCCGATCCCGTGGTCGGGCACGAGCGCCCCGTACGGCTTCGGGCCCGTCGAGGGCGGCCCCAGCTGGCTCCCCCAGCCCGACAGCTGGGCCAAGCTCTCGGTGGCCGCCCAGACCGGCGACCCCGACTCCACCCTGGAGCTGTACCGCACCGCCATCGCCCTGCGCCGGCAGCTGCCCGCCCTCGGCGCCGGCGACAGCGTGGAGTGGCGGGACGCCCCCGAGGGCGTACTGGCCTTCCGCCGCGAGGACTTCGTCCTCACCCTCAACACCACCTCGGCCCCGGTGCGGCTGCCCGCGCCCGGCCGGCTGCTGCTGGCCAGCGGCCCGCTGCCGATGGACGGCACCGAGGGCGCGGAGATCGAACTCCCCGCGGACACCGCTGCCTGGTGGGCGGTGTGAACACAGCCGGGACCCGCGGTGGTGGCCCTGCCACCCCGCCCCGGCTGGCGGACGTCGCGGCCCGGGCCTCGGTCAGCGAGGCCACCGTCAGCCGGGTGCTGAACGGCAAGGCCGGCGTCGCCGAGCCCACCCGGCGCCGGGTGCTGGACGCCCTGGAACTGCTCGGCTACGAGCGCCCCGGCCCGCCGCTGCCCGAACAGGCCCGCGGCGGGCGGGCGCGGCGGCGCAGCGCCGGTCTGGTGGGGCTGGTGATCCCCGAGCTCACCAACCCCATCTTCCCGGCGTTCGCGCAGGTCATCGAGCAGCAGCTGGCCGGACACGGCTACACCCCGGTGCTGTGCACCCAGATGCCCGGCGGCGCCACCGAGGACGAACTGGTGGAGCAGCTGGAGGCGCGCGGGGTCACCGGCATCGTGTTCCTCTCCGGGCTGCACGCCGACTCCACCGCCGACCCCACGCGCTACCGCGAACTGGCCGCGCGCGGGGTCCCGTTCGTCCTCATCAACGGCTACCACCCGGACATCCGGGCGCCGTTCGTCTCGCCGGACGACCGCGCGGCGGCCCGGATGGCCGTCGCCCACCTGGCCACCCTCGGCCACCGGCGGATCGGGCTCGCGGTCGGGCCCGCCCGGTACGTCCCCGCGCGGCGCAAGGCGGAAGGCTTCACCGCGGCGCTCACCGAGACCCTGGGGTGGAGCCGCCAGGAGGCCGAGGGCCTCATCCGGCACACCCTGTTCACCGTGGAGGGCGGGCAGGTCGCCGCGGGCGCGCTGCTGGACGCCGGCTGCACCGGCATCGTCTGCGGCAGCGATCTGATGGCCCTGGGCGCGGTACGGGAGTGCTGGCGGCGCGGGCTCGCGGTGCCGGGCGATGTCTCGGTGGTCGGCTTCGACGACTCGCAGTTGATCGCCTTCACCGACCCGCCGCTGACCACCGTGCGCCAGCCGGTGCAGGCGATGGCCACCGCCGCGGTGGGGGCGCTGCTGGAGGCGGTGGAGGGGAATCCGGTGCAGCCCACCGAGTTCGTCTTCCAGCCCGAGCTGGTGGTGCGCGGCTCCACCGGGCAGGTGCGACGCACCAGCTGACCCGGGCTCGGGGAAGTGGACGGACCGGTCCGACCGGCCGGGCGCGTAGGACCCTTTGGCCCCTCCCGCCCCGAACGGGGTGGGAGGGAGGACCTCCGGCCGGCCGGACCGGGGCCGACAGTGACCGTACACCCTCGCAATCCTTTGCGAAAGGTCTTGCAACACCCGTTACTCGAAGGTACGTTCCGGTAGCCGTCGGGAGACCGGCGACGCGCAGCGCAGCTGCGACTGCCTTGGCGGCATGGCGCGTTGTCCCACAAGGCTGACCCAGCATCAGCAGTTCCCCCATGCAGCCCCCACGCAGGAGAACCGATGGCCATGGCCAGCAGAATCCTTGCCGGCGCGCTCGCCCTCGCGGCAGGCGGCGCGGTCCTGACAGCCGCCCCGCCGACGGCGACGGCCGCGGCCCCCGGCACCAAGGACGTCACCGCCGTCCTGTTCGAGTGGCGCTTCGACTCGGTCGCCAAGGAGTGCACCACCACCCTCGGGCCCAAGGGCTACGGGTACGTCCAAGTCTCCCCGCCCCAGGAGCACATCCAGGGCAGCCAGTGGTGGACCTCGTACCAGCCGGTCAGTTACAAGATCGCCGGACGGCTGGGCGACCGGACCGCCTTCAAGAACATGATCGCCACCTGCCACGCGGCAGGCGTCAAGGTCGTCGCCGACAGCGTCATCAACCACATGGCAGCCGGCTCCGGCACCGGCACCGGCGGCTCCTCGTACACCAAGTACGACTACCCCGGCACCTACTCGGTGTGGGACATGAACGACTGCCAGGCACCCGTCACCGACTACGGCAACCGCGGCAACGTCCAGAACTGCGAACTCGTCGGACTCGCCGACCTGGACACCGGCGAGCCCTACGTCCAAGGCCGCATCGCCGGCTACCTCAACGACCTGCTCTCTCTGGGCGTGGACGGCTTCCGCATCGACGCCGCCAAGCACATCCCCGCCACCGACCTCGCCGCCATCAAGGCCAAGCTGACCAATCCCGGCGCCTACTGGAAGCAGGAGACCATCTACGGCGCAGGCGAGGCCGTCTCACCCGGCGAGTACCTGGGCACCGGTGACGTCCAGGAGTTCCGCTACGCCCGCGACCTCAAGCGGGTCTTCCAGAACGAGAACCTCGCCTACCTCAGGAACTACGGCGAGGGCTGGGGCTACCTGGAGTCCGGCAAGGCCGGCGTCTTCGTCGACAACCACGACACCGAGCGCGGCGGCGACACCCTCAACTACAAGAACGGCGCCGACTACACCCTCGCCAACGTCTTCATGCTGGCCTGGCCCTACGGCTCCCCGGACGTCAACTCCGGCTACGAGTGGTCCAGCACCGACGCCGGCCCGCCGAACGGCGGCACGGTGCGCGCCTGCTACCAGGACGGCTGGAAGTGCCAGCACGCCTGGCCGGAGATCGCCAACATGGTCGCCTTCCGCAACACCGCCCGCGGCCAGGCCGTCACCGACTGGTGGGACAACGGCAACGACGCGATCGCCTTCGGCCGCGGCACCAAGGCCTATGTCGCCATCAACCACGAGACCGGCACCCTCAGCCGCACCTTCCAGACCTCCCTGCCCGGCGGCACCTACTGCGATGTGCAGTCCAACCGCCCCGTCACGGTGAACAGCGCCGGCCAACTCACCGCCACCCTCGCCCCCAACACGGCCCTGGCCATCCACGCCGGCGCCCGCGGCTGCCCCGCCTGACCGACGCCCGACACACGGCCCCGCCGGGGGCACGCCTCGGAGTGTGCCCCCGGCGGGAGCTGTGCGGCCGACAGCTCCCCATGCCCGTCGGCTCAGATGTCGAGCGCGTGCCCGGTCGTCGCGTCCACATGGCCCGGGACCTCGTCGTGGCGATCGCCCACGGTCGGCGTCCCGGTGGGCTCGAACATGAGGATCGCGGCGCCGGACGGAGCGTACGGCCTGTGCTCGGTGCCCCGGGGGACGGTGAAGACCGCCCCCTGCGGAAGCAGGACCGTGCGCTCCCCCTCGGGCTCACGCAAGGAGATGTGCAACTCTCCGTCGAGTACCAGGAAGAACTCGTCCGTGTCGTCGTGGACGTGCCAGATGTGTTCGCCCTCGACCTTGGCGACGCGGACGTCGTAGTCGTTGACGCGCGTGACGATGCGCGGGCTCCACAGGGCGTCGAAAGAGGCCAGAGCCCTGCTCAGCGGGATGGGTTCGTTGCTCATGGGCTCATCCTCAGCCGTTTCGCACGGCCGGCGTGAGTGCTAGGAATCGCATATGGCGAAAGGATCCTCGCACGCACCGCGCTCATCGGACGCGCACCGGGTCGTCGTGATCGTCGACGAGAACTCCAACCCCTTCGAGCTCGGCTGCGCGACGGAGGTCTTCGGTCTGCGCAGGCCGGAGATCGGCCGTGTTCTCTACGATTTCAGGCTCTGCTCTCCCGAGCCCAGCACCCTGATGCGGGACGGGTTCTTCACCCTCACCGGGGTCGCCGACCTGGACGCGGCCGACACGGCGGACACCTTGATCGTCCCCAACCGCCCCGATGTCGAGGTGCCCCGCCGCCCCGCCGTGCTCGATGCCGTCCGCCGGGCGCACGCGCGCGGCGCGCGGCTGGTCGGCTTCTGCAGCGGCGCCTTCACCCTGGCCGAGGCCGGTGTCCTCGACGGGCGCCGGGCCACAGCGCACTGGCAGTGGGCGGACTCCTTCCGCGAACGCTTCCCCTCCGTCCGGCTCGCGTCGGACGTGCTGTTCGTGGACGACGGTGACATCCTCACCGCCGCGGGGAGCGCCGCCGCGCTCGACCTCGGGCTGCACATCGTCCGCCGCGACCACGGCGCGGAGGTCGCCAACTCCGTGAGCCGGCGCCTGGTGTTCGCGGCGCATCGGGACGGGGGCCAGCGGCAGTTCGTGGAGCGCCCCATACCCGACCTGCCGGACGAGTCCCTGGCGCCCGTCCTGGCCTGGGCCCAGGAACGGTTGGACACACCGCTCACGGTCTCCGACCTCGCGGCGCGCGCGGCGGTCAGTCCGGCGACGCTGCACCGCCGCTTCCGGGCGCAGCTGGGAACGACGCCGCTGACGTGGCTCACGGGCGAACGACTCGCCCTGGCACGCCGGCTGATCGAGCGGGGCGAGTCCCGCGTGGAGATGGTCGCGCGGCGCAGCGGGCTCGGCACCGCCGCCCATCTGCGCACGCTGATGCGTCGCGAGACGGGCATCACCCCGTCGGCGTACCGGCGCCGGTTCGGACCGGAGGCGCAGTGACGGGCCGCCGGCGGGGCATCCCCTCCGCCGGGGCACCGGAAGGTGCCCCGGCCTCGGCCGCCGCCCGTTCCGAACCGGGGATCCGGGGCGTTCGGCGCGTGACCGGCCGGAACCAGTGCCGCCAAGGACCAGCTCTACGGCCACGTCAAGAAGACCGGGAACCGGTCCACGTTCCTGGAGTTCTGCCGCTACCCGCGCTCGCTGCACCCGGCGGACGTGCGCGTTGCGATCCTCTGCGACAACTACTCGCCGCACCTGACGACGAAGCGGTGCGCACCGCGGGCTCCGGGCTGCTGTGGTCGGACAGGCCGCCCTGCACCGCGGTCAACCCCTGTTGTGCCGTGCTGCGCCGTGTGGTCGGCAGTCCGGACGGGGCCTTGGGCCTCGACCGTGACTTGGCGGTCGGATGGACCGCTGCTTGCTTGCGGGTCGTCGTCCGGCTGGCACCGCGTCCGGCCCGCTACGACCCTCGGTCTCGGGTGGCCGCGGGGCCGTGTCGGCCTGGCTGGGCCTGTGGGTTGGCCCGTTGCCTTGCGCGGCTGAGAGCCACCACGCCTGTGGACAGCCAGTACGTGGGGGGACCTGGGTATCGGTAGAACGACCGATGTGCCGACAAGTTCTTGGAACTTACCTTGACCGCATGCAGTCACCGAACACACCCAAGCCGATCGAGACCGGCGACACTCTTGAGGTCACACGCATTCTGGCCCGCGCTTTCGGGGACGACCCGATGATGTTGTGGCTCTTCCCTGACGAAGAAGGGCGTGAGGGCCGTCTCGCCCAGTGGTTCGACGTCATGCTCGCGCACAAGTACGGCCCACTTGGACACTGTGAACGCACCACCGCCGCAGCGGCCTTCTGGACACCGCCCGGCACGGCCGAGCAGCACCCGGACGAGGGGACGCTGGCCCGCATCAACGGGCTGTTGGGTGAGAACGTTGCCCGGCTGGGAGAAATGCTGGAACTGGTCGGTGCGGTAGCCCCCCAGGAACCCCACTGGTATCTGGCGGTGCTCGGCGCCGACTCGGCCGCCCAAGGCGGCGGCCACGGCACTGCCCTGCTGCTCTCGGGCCTGGCCAAGGCGGATGCGGCCGGACTGCCCACCCACCTCGAATCGTCGAAGCAAACCAACATCGGCTTCTACGAACGATTCGGGTTCACCGTACGGGACGAGATCCACGTACCCGGGGGCGGCCCGACGCTCTGGTCGATGTGGCGAGAGGCACGGGGAGACGTTCGCCCGTAGTCCTGACCTGCCGGCCCCGACCGCGGGCACAGACCCCGGCGGCGGGCCACCTACGCCCGCCCGCACGGCGTCCGGCACCTGTTCGCCGCCCACGACCTCGCCAAGGACCAGCTCTACGGCCACGTCAAGAAGACCAAGCCCAGTTCACCGCACGACGCTACTTCGCCCTCGATGGCACCGACCACATCAGTCACAGGGAACAGGGCAGCATGATCCGCCGCTACATCATCCGGCGGAACAAGCATGCCGCCGACGAACGCCTACGCGAAGTCGTCACCAGGGCGAACGTTGCCTGATGCGGCACTAGCCCGTCACCACCTCCCGGACCGCCGCGAGGAACTCCTCCGGCCGCGGATGGGTGGGGTG
>NZ_SRID01000134.1 GCF_004684805.1 Streptomyces palmae | reverse complement strand
CACCTCGGCATCGGCCTCGACACGCTCCAGCAGACGCGCCGCCTGCCCCCGCAGACCCGCCTCCGAAACACCGGACAGCACCCACGGCAACGGCACCAGCCCATCAGCCACCGGCACCGGCTCGCTTTCCTGGACGGGCTCGACCGACTCGGCCGGAGCCTGCTCCAACAGGACATGCGCGTTGGTGCCGCTGATCCCGAAGGAGGAGATGCCCGCCCGACGCGGACGCCCGGTCTCCGGCCAGGGGGTCGAGTCGGCCAGCAGCTGGATGGTGCCGGAAGACCAGTCCACGTGCGGGGTGGGCTCGTCCACGTGCAGCGACTCCGGCAGCACCGCGTGCCGCATGGCCAGCACCATCTTGATCACGCCCGCCACACCGGCCGCCGCCTGAGCGTGCCCGATGTTGGACTTGATCGAGCCCAGCCACAGGGGCTGCTCCGTGGAGTGCTCCTGGCCGTACGTGGCCAGCAGCGCCTGCGCCTCGATCGGGTCACCCAGCGTGGTCCCCGTACCGTGCGCCTCCACCACGTCCACCTCGGCGGCCGAGAGCCCGGCGTTGGCCAGGGCCTGGCGGATGACCCGCTGCTGGGCGGGACCGTTGGGAGCGGTCAGGCCGTTGCTGGCGCCGTCCTGGTTGATCGCGGTGCCGCGCACCACGGCCAGGATCTCGTGTCCGTTGCGCCGCGCGTCGGACAGCCGCTCCAGCAGCAGCATGCCCACGCCCTCGCCCCAGCCGGTGCCGTCGGCCGCCGCCGCGAACGGCTTGCAGCGGCCATCGGGTGCCAACCCCCGCTGGCGGCTGAACTCCACGAAGGCGACGGGGCTGGCCATCACGGTCGCGCCACCGGCCAGCGCCAGCGAGCACTCGCCCTGCCGCAGCGCCTGGGCCGCCCAGTGCAGGGCGACCAGCGAGGAGGAGCAGGCGGTGTCGATGGTGACGGCCGGGCCCTCCAGCCCGAAGGTGTAGGAGATGCGGCCCGAGGCCACGCTGCCCGCGTTACCGGTCAGCAGGTAGCCCTCATGGGCCTCCTGCGCCTGCTGCACGGCGGCGCCGTAGTCGTGGTAGGTGAGGCCGCAGTACACGCCGGTCTGGCTGCCGCGCAGGGTGGCCGGGTCGATGCCGGCGCGCTCGATCGCCTCCCAGGACGTCTCCAGCAGCAGCCGCTGCTGCGGGTCCATGGCCAGCGCCTCACGCGGCGAGATCCCGAAGAACGTCGGCTCGAACTCGGCCGCGTCGTAGAGGAATCCGCCTTCTCGGGCGTAGGTCTTGCCCGGGGCGTCGGGGTCGGGGTCGTAGAGCCCGTCCACGTCCCAGCCGCGGTCCACCGGAAGGCCGCCGATCGCGTCCTGGCCTCCGGCGAGCAGCTGCCACAGCTCCTCGGGGGTCCGTACGCCACCGGGGAAGCGGCATCCCATGCCCACGATGACGATCGGGTCTTCTCCCTCAGCGCTACCTCTGGGAGGTGTCCCCACCGTCCGGGCGGCGGGCGCCGGGGTGAGCACCGCGTTCTCGCCTTCCCCGCCCAGGACCTCGGTGTCGAGGTAGCGGGCCACCGCGGTGGGCGTGGGGTAGTCGAAGACCAGGGTGGCCGGGAGCTTGAGGCCGGTGGCGGCCCCCAGGCGGTTGCGCAGTTCCACGGCGGTCAGCGAGTCGAAGCCGAGCTCCTTGAAGGCCCGTTCCGCCTCCACCGCCTCCGGATCGGTGTGCCCGAGGACGGACGCCACGCTGCCGCGGACCAGTTCCAGCAGTTGCTGCTCGCGCTGCTCGGCGGAGAGCCCGGAAAGCCTCCGCAGCAGCGGGGAGGTGCCGTCGGCGGCCGGGTCGGCGCTGCTCGCGGCCCGCCGTGCGGGAGTGCCGATGAGTCCGCGCAGCAGGGCGGGCATGGCGGTGGTACGCGCCTGGGCCCGCAGGGTGGCGACGTCCAGGTGCGTGGGCACCAGCAGGGCTTCGCCGGCGGTGTGCGCGGTGTCGAGGAGTTCCAGGCCGTCCCGGGAGGTCAGCGGGGTCATGCCGAACCGCGCCATGCGGGCCATGTCGGTGTTGCCGAGGTGGCCCGTCATCTCACTGCGTTCGGCCCAGAAACCCCAGGCCAGCGACAAGCCCGCCAGGCCGCGTGCCCGCCGGTACGACGCCAGACCGTCCAGGAACGCGTTCGCCGCCGCATAGTTCCCCTGCCCCGCAGCACCGAAGGTCGCAGCGGCCGAAGAGAACAGCACGAACGCCGACAGGCCCAAGCCCTCCGTCAACTCATGCAGATTGACCGCCGCGTCCACCTTCGGACGCAACACCGCGTCAACCCGCTCCGGCGTCAACGACTCGATGACCCCGTCATCCAACACACCCGCCGCATGCACCACACCCGACAACGGATACTCCGCCGGAACCGCCGCCAGCACAGCCGACAACGCCTCCCGATCCGCCGCGTCACAGGCCGTCACCGTCACCACGGCGCCCAGCCCGACCAACTCGGCCTCAAGCTCCGCCATGCCGGGAGCGCCACGACCACGCCGGCTCGCCAGCACCAGATGCCGAACCCCGTGCTCGACCACCAGATGCCGGGCCACCAAACCACCCAGCACCCCACTCGCACCGGTGATCAACACCGTGCCCTCAGCACCCCACACGGTGTCGGCGGCATCCTCCGCCGCCGCGCCGGGGCCGCTGGTGGCCCGGGCCAGCCGGGGCGCGAACAGCGCGCCCGAGCGCAGCGCCAGCTGCGGCTCTCCTCCAACATGGCCTCTGGGAGGTGCCCCCAGGGCGAGGGCCTGCGCCAGCACGGTGGCGGGACAGTCCCGGCCGTCCGTGTCGAGCAGCACCAGCCGACCGGGGTGCTCGGACTGGGCGGCCCGTACCAGGCCCCAGACGGCTGCCGAGGCCGGGTCGGTGACGTGCTCACCTGCGGTGGCGGCCACCGCGCCGCTGGTCACGATCGTCAACCGGCTGTCGGAGAACCGCTCGTCCGCCAGCCACCGCTGCACTACCTCCAGCACCCGATTGACGGCGGCGCGCACGGCGGCCGCGTCGAGTGCCGGGTCGCCGGCGGGCGGGCAGGGCAGGAAGACATGCCCCGGCCGGTCCGCCGTCTCCAGCGCGGAGGCCAGCGCGGTCAGGTCGGCGAAGGCGCCGAGCCCGCTGCCGACCGGGGCGATCCCCAGCCCGGAGAGCGCGGCCTCGCCCTCGCTGCCGAGCACCGCCCAGCCGGCCATGTCTGCCGAGTCGGTCGGCACCGGCGCGGTGACCCAGTCCATCCGGAACAGCGAGGTGTGGGTCCGCGTCGAGTTGCCGGCCGCCAACTGCTCCGGGGTGACCGTGCGCGGCACCAGCGAGTCCACCGAGGCGACCGGGCTGCCGGACTCGTCTGCCAGCAGTACGGCCAGGCCGTCCGCGCCGGTGGGGGTGAGCCGCACCCGCAGTGCGGTGGCCCCGGTCGCGTACAGGGACACCCCGCTCCAGTCGAGCGGCAGCCGGACCGATCCGGCCTCGCCCTCCTCGGGGTGCGCCGCGGCGAGGTCCGCGGCATGCCAGGCGGCCTCCAGCAGCGCCGGGTGCAGCCCGAAGTGCGCCGCCTCGGCGCGCTGCCCCTCCGGCAGCACCACCTCGGCGTATATCTCCTCGCCGAGCCGCCAGGCGGCGGTCAGCCCCCGGAACGCCGGCCCGTACCCGGCCCCGGTCCGCTCCAGCGCCGCGTACCGCCCATCGAGGTCGAGCGGCTGGGCACCGGTGGGCGGCCACTGCGCCAACTCCTCGGATGCCGGGTGACCGCCGCCGGCCAGCAGGCCGGAAGCGTGGCGGGTCCAGGGCAGCACCTCGGAGGCGTCCTGCGGCCGTGCGTAGACGTTCACCGGCCGCTGTCCGGCCTCGTCCGGTCCGCCGACCACGAACTGCATCTGTACGGCACCCTGCTCGGGCAGCACCAGCGGGCTCTCCACGGTCAGCTCCGCCAACCGGTCGCAGCCCACCGCGTCACCGGCGTGCAGCGCCAGCTCCACCAGGGCTGCGGAGGGCAGCAACACCGTGCCGGAGACCGTGTGATCAGCCAGCCAGGGGTGCGACTGGAGAGACAGACGACTGGTGAAGAGGTACCCGTCGGAGTCCGGCAGCGCCACCGCCGCACCGAGCAGCGGGTGATCGGCGAAGCCGAGCCCGGCCGCACCCACATCCCCCGCCCTACCGGACGGCTCCACCCAGAAGCGACGGCTCTGGAAGGCGTAGGTGGGCAGCTCGACCGCCTGGGCGCCGGTGCCTTCGAACGCCTTCCGCCAGTCCACGGGGGCACCGGCGGTGTACGCCTCGGCCAACGAGGTGAGGAAACGGTCCAGGCCGCCCTCCTCGCGGCGCAGCGAGCCGACCGCGGTCGCCGGTACGTCCGCGTCCTCGGCGGTCTGCTCGATCCCCACCGTCAGGACGGGGTGGGCGCTGGCTTCGATGAAGATCTGATGCCCATCGGCCAGCAAGGCCCGTACGGTCTCGTCGAAGCGGACGGTCTGGCGCAGGTTGCGGTACCAGTAGTCGGCGTCCAGGACGGCCGTGTCGATCGGCTCAGCGGTCACCGTGGAGTAGAAGGGGACAGTGGAGGTACGGGGGGTGATCCCGGCCAGCACCTGCCGCAGTTCGCCCTCGATCTTCTCCACATGAGCGGAGTGGGAGGCGTAGTCGACGGGGATGCGACGGGCTCGAATCTCCTCCCGCTCGCACTCCGCCAACAGCTCGTCCAGGGCCTCGACATCACCCGAGACCACCACGGAGGACGCGCCATTGACCGCGGCCACCGACAGCCGCTCACCCCACCGCGCCAACCGCTCGGATACGGCCTCGTGCGGCAGGGACACGGACACCATGCCGCCCAGGCCCGACAGGGCCAACAGCGCCTTCGACCGCAGCGCGACGACCTTGGCCGCGTCCTCCAGGGAGAGCGCCCCGGCGACCGCCGCCGCCGCGATCTCACCCTGCGAGTGCCCGATCACCCCCGCCGGCTCGACCCCGTACGAGCGCCAGACCTCCGCCAGCGAGACCATCACCGCCCACAGCGCGGGCTGCACCACATCCACCCGCTCCAACGAGGCGGCACCCTCCACACCCCGCAGCACATCCACCAACGACCAGTCGACAAAGCGACTCAGCGCCGCCGCGCACTCCGCCACCCGCTCGGCAAAGGCCGAGGACGCGTCCAGCAGCGCGGCACCCATCCCCAGCCACTGCGAACCCTGACCGGGGAAGACGAAGACCGCCCGGTCACCGGAGCCGGCAACGCCGCGCACCACACCCGAGGCATCCCGCCCCTCGGCCAGCGCACCCAAACCGTCCAGCAACCCGGCACGGTCCGCACCCAGCACCACCGCACGGTGCTCGAAGGCCGCACGGGTCGCCACCAGGGAATGCCCGATGTCGGCGGCCGACACCTCAGGCCGCTCCCCCGCGAAGGACAGCAGCCGCTCCGCCTGCGCCCGCAGCGCCTCGTCCGACTTGCCCGACACCAGCCAGGGCACCACCGGCAGCACCGACTCACCGGCGCCACTCTCGGCCGCCTCCGCCGCAGGGGCCTGTTCCAGCACCACATGCGCGTTGGTGCCGCTGACGCCGAAGGCCGACACACCGGCCCGGCGCGGCGCCTCACGATCCGGCCAGGGAGTGGCCTCGGTCAGCAGCCGCACCGCGCCCGCCGACCAGTCCACATGCGGCGAGGGCTCATCCACGTGCAGCGACTCCGGCAGCAGACCATGCCGCATCGCCAACACCATCTTGATCACACCCGCCACACCAGCGGCGGCCTGCGTATGACCGATGTTCGACTTGATCGACCCCAGCCACAGCGGCTGGTCCTCGGGACGGTCCTGGCCATAGGTGGCCAACAGCGCCTGCGCCTCGATCGGGTCACCCAAGGTCGTACCCGTACCGTGCGCCTCCACCGCATCCACCTCGGCGGCCGACACACCGGCCGCCGCCAGCGCCTGGCGGATCACCCGCTGCTGGGAAGGACCGTTCGGCGCGGTCAGGCCGTTGCTGGCGCCGTCCTGGTTCACGGCGGTGCCGCGCACCACCGCCAGGATCTGGTGGCCGTTGCGCTGGGCGTCGGACAGCCGCTCCAGCAGCAGCATGCCCACGCCCTCGCCCCAGCCGGTGCCGTCGGCCGCCGCCGCGAACGGCTTGCAGCGGCCATCGGCCGCCAGCCCCCGCTGCCGGCTGAACTCCACGAAGCCGCGGGGCGAGACCATCACGGTGACGCCGCCGGCCAGGGCCAGCGAGCACTCGCCCTGCCGCAGCGCCTGCACCGCCAGGTGCAGGGCCACCAGCGACGACGAGCAGGCGGTGTCCACGGTGACCGCCGGGCCCTCAAGACCGAAGGTGTAGGAGAGCCGGCCGGAGACCACACTCGCCGCGTTACCGGTGGCCAGATAGCCCTCGGCGACCTCCGGCGCCTGGTCGAGCAGGGACACGTACTCCTGGCCGTTGGTGCCGAGGAACACGCCGGCCGGGGTGCCGCTCACGGTGGCCGGGTCGATTCCGGCGCGCTCCCACAGCTCCCAGGTGGTCTCCAGCAGCAGCCGCTGCTGCGGGTCCATGGCCAGGGCCTCACGCGGCGAGATGCCGAAAAAGGCGGCGTCGAACCGGTCCGCGCCGGTCAGGAAGGCGCCGTCGCGCACATAGCTCTTGCCGACCGCCTCCGGGTCGGCGTCGTAGAGGCCGTCGAGGTCCCAGCCGCGGTCGGCCGGGAACGAGGACACCGCGTCCTGACCGGCGGCCAGCAGCCGCCACAGGTCCTCAGGGCTGCGGACCTCGCCGGGGAAGCGGCAGCTCATCGCCACGATAGCGATCGGTTCGTCTTCCTGACCGGTGGGCCGGGTGGCGGGCAGCCCGTCCTGCCGCGCGTCCGGGGTGCCGAGCAGTTCGGCGCGGAGATGGCGGGCCAGGGCGGTCGGCGTCGGGTAGTCGAAGACCAGGGTGGCGGGCAGTTGGAGGCCGGTGGCCGTGCCGAGCCGGTTGCGCAGCCCGATCGCGGTGAGCGAGTCGAAGCCCAGCTCCTTGAAGGCCCGGCCGGAGCCCACCGCGTCCACTCCGGTGTGCCCCAGCACCAGGGCGACCTGGGCACGCACCAGCTCCAGCAAGGTGCGCTCCTGCTCGGCGCTGTCGAGCCCGGCCAGACGGCTCACCAGCGCGGTGGCCCCCTCGGTGGCTCCGGTGCCCTCGCCAGCGGTGTCGCCGTGGGCGTGCGCCCGGCGCAGCTGGGGCAGTTCGGCGAGCAGGCGCCGGAACAGCTCGGCGTCGAAGGCGTCCGCGAAGCGCTCCCAGGCGACGTCGAGGACGGCGAGGAAGGTGTCGTCCTGGTCCAGGGCTTGCTGGAGTGCGGCGACCGCCGACTCGGGTGGCATGGGTGCCAGTCCGCCGCGTCGGAGCGTACGGTCCACCTCGGTGCCGCTGGTGGCCATGCCGCCGTCGGCCCAGGGGCCCCAGGCGATCGAGGTCGCGGGCAGACCCGCGGCCCGGCGCTGCTCGGCCAGGGCGTCCAGGTAGGCGTTGGCGGCGGCGTAGTTGGCCTGTCCGGCGCCGCCCACGGTGGCCGAGGCGGACGAGAAGAGCACGAAGGCCGAGAGGTCCAGCTCGCGGGTCAGCTCGTCCAGGTGCCGGGCCGCCTCCGCCTTGGAGCGCAGCACGGTCTCGAAGCGTTCGGGCGTCATCGCGTCCAGGACGCCGTCGTCCAGCACGCCCGCGGTGTGCACCACCCCGGTCAGCGGCAACTCCGCCGGAATACGGGCCAGCAGCCCGGCCAGCGCCTCCCGGTCGCCCACATCACAGGCCGCGACGGTCACCCGGGCACCCAGCTCGGACAGCTCGGCCCGCAGCTCCTGCGCGCCCTCGGCGGCCGGACCGCTGCGGCTCACCAGCACCAAGTGCTCGGCACCGGCGCGCGCCAGCCACCGGGCCACATGCCCGCCCAGCGCGCCCGTACCGCCCGTGACCAGCACGCTCCCCGACGGGCGCCACACCGGCGCCCCCGCACGCACCCCGGCGGGGGTCAGCCGTCGGGCGAAGAGCCCGGAGGTACGTATCGCGAGCTGCGTCTCGCCGGTCGCGCCGGTGAGTACGGCCACCAGGCGGGCGGCGGTCCGCCCGTCCAGCACCTCAGGGGCGTCCAGCAGTCCGCCCCAACGCTCCGGGGCCTCCAGCGCCGCCGCCTGACCCAGGCCCCACAGCTGGGCCTGGGCGGCGTCGCGCAGCGGGTCCGCCTCGCCGGTGGACACGGCCCCCCGGGTGACGCACCACAGGCGTGCCCCGATCCCGGCGTCGCCCAGTGCCTGCACCAGGCCCAGGGTCAGCGCCAGGCCGGCCGGGACGGAGGCGTGACGCGGATCGCGCCCCTCCGCCAGGGACAGCAAGGACAGTACGCCGCCGAACCCGCCCGCGTACCGGTCGGCGGCCTCGCGCAGCCACTCCGTGAGCAGTTGGCGGTCGGCGTCGGACGGCACCTCCAGCACCACGGGGTCGCCCCTGCGCTCGGCCAGCTCCCGCAGGCAGACCTCGACCCAGGCGTCCTCGGCGAGCCCGGCCGGTACGGCCACCAGCCAGCGCCCGGACAGCGCGGCACCCGCGTTCGCCTCGGCCACCGGCGACCAGGTGGTGCGGTAGCGCCAGCCCTCCACCCGGGAACGCTCCCGACTCTGCCGACGCCAGGCCGACAGCACCGGCAACACCGCCGCCAGCGACTCACCCGCCTCAGCAGCCCCGTCCAACGCCAAGGTGTCGGCCAACGCGGGAAGATCCCCGCGCTCCACCGCATCCCAGAACCCGGCATCCACCGCGTCACCGGGCAGCGTCTCCCCGGCCGACGACTCCAGCCAGAAGCTCTCCCGCTGGAAGGCGTAGGTCGGCAGCTCGATCCGGCGCCCGGCGACCAGCCCACGGGCGGCCAGCGTCTGGGCCCAGTCCACCGCCGCACCCCGCACGAACACCTGCGCGAGCGCCTCGGCGAGCACCAGTGCCTCGTCCCGGTCGGCACGCAGCGCGGGGGCGAACGCGGCCTCCGGCAGGGACTCCTGCCCCATCGCGGACAGTACCCCGTCCGGACCCAGCTCCAGGAAGCTCACCACCTCCCGTTCCGCCAGCCCCCGCACACCATCGGCGAACCGCACGGCCTCGCGCACATGCCGCACCCAGTACCCGGACGAGCACAGCTCCTCGGCGGAGGCGATCCCACCGGTCAGGTTCGAGACCACCGGGATCGACGGGGCCGCGTACGACAGCCCCTCGGCCACCGCGGCGAACTCCGCCAACATCGGCTCCATCAACGGCGAATGGAAAGCATGCGAGACCCGCAGCCGCTTGGTCTTCACACCGGAAGCCGCCAGCGACTCGGCGACCTCCAGCACCGCGGTCTCAACACCGGACAGCACCACCGACACCGGGCCGTTGACGGCCGCGATGCCCACCTCGGCCTCACGCCCCACCAGCAGCGGCAGCACCGACTCCTCCGAAGCCTGCACCGCCACCATCGCGCCACCCACCGGCAACGCCTGCATCAACCGACCACGCGCCCCCACCAGCACACACGCGTCATCCAGCGACAACACACCCGCCACATGCGCGGCGGCCAACTCGCCGATCGAGTGCCCGCCCACGAAATCCGGACGCACACCCCAGGACTCCACCAGCCGGAACAGGGCCACCTCCAGCGCGAAGAGACCGCACTGCGTGTACGCCGTCTGGTTCAGCAGCTCGGCGTCCTCCGTGCCCGCCTCGGCGAACACCACCTCCCGCAGGGGTCGTTCCAGCACGCCATCGAACCGAGCGCACACCGCGTCGAAGGCGTCCGCGAACACCGGGTAGGCCGCATACAGCTCACGACCCATCCCGGGCCGCTGGCTGCCCTGGCCCGAGAACAGCACCGCCGACTTACCCGACGGCCCCGCCACCCCCTGGACCACGCCCACACCGGGCCGGCCGGCGGCAAGGCCGCTCAGCCCCGCCGCGAAGCCGGCCGCGTCCGTGGCCAGCACCACCGCGCGGTGTTCCAGCTGGGAGCGGGTGCCGATCAGCGAGGCCGCGACCTCCACCGGCGCGGCCTCGGCCCCCTCGGCGGCGTACGGCAGCAGCCTCTCCGCCTGGGCCCGCAGGCCCGCTTCGGAGCGTGCCGAGACCACCCAAGGCAGCACCGCCCCGGTCCCAGGGACCTCCGCGACCGGCTCAGTCATCTCCGCCGGCTCCACCGGTGCCTGCTCCAGCACCACATGGGCGTTGGTGCCGCTGATGCCGAAGGAGGAGACTCCCGCCCGGCGCGGACGCTCCACCTCGGGCCAGGCCGTGGCCTCCGTCAGCAGGGCGACGGCGCCCGCCGACCAGTCCACGTGCGGGGAGGGCTGCTCGGTGTAGAGGGAGCGCGGGAGCACGCCGTGCCGCATGGCCAGCACCATCTTGATCACGCTGGCGACACCGGCGGCGGCCTGGGAGTGCCCGATGTTGGACTTCACCGAGCCCAGCCAGAGGGGCTGTTCCGCGGTGTGCCCCTGGCCGTAGGTGGCCAGCAGCGCCTGAGCCTCGATCGGGTCACCCAGGCTCGTACCGGTGCCGTGCGCCTCGACCGCGTCCACCTCGGCCGCCGACACCCCGGCAGCGGCCAGCGCCTGCCGGATCACCCGCTGCTGGGAGGGACCGTTCGGCGCCGTCAGACCGTTGCTGGCGCCGTCCTGGTTGATCGCGCTGCCGCGCAGCACCGCCAGCACCTGGTGACCGTTGCGCTGGGCGTCGGAGAGGCGTTCCAGCAGCAGGACGCCGACGCCTTCGGCGAGGCCCATGCCGTCGGCGGCGGCCGAGAAGGCCTTGGAGCGGCCGTCGGCGGCCAGGCCGCGCTGCTGGCTGAAGCCGATGAAGGAGCCGGGGTTGGGCATGATCGCCACACCGCCGGCCAGGGCCAGGGAGCACTCGCCCTGGCGGAGTGCCTGGGCGGCCAGGTGGAGGGCGACCAGGGAGGAGGAGCAGGCGGTGTCCACGGTGACCGCCGGGCCCTCGAAGCCGAAGGTGTAGGAGATGCGCCCGGACACCACGCTGGAGGCGCTGCCGGTCATCAGATGGCCCTCGGAGCCCTCCGGGGCCTCGTGGATGCGGGGGCCGTACTCCTGGTAGTTGGAGCCGATGAAGACGCCGGTGTGGCTGCCGCGCAGACCGAGGGCGGGGATGCCGGCCCGTTCGAAGGCCTCCCAGGAGGTCTCCAGCAGCAGTCGCTGCTGCGGGTCCATGGCCAGCGCCTCGCGCGGCGAGATGCCGAAGAATCCGGGGTCGAACTCGCCCGCGTCGTAGAGGAACCCGCCCTGGCGGACATAGGTCTTGCCGGGGGCGTCCGGGTCCGGGTCGTAGATGCCGTCGAGGTCCCAGCCGCGGTTGGTGGGCAGGCCGCCGATGGCGTCCCCACCGGACATGATCAGCTGCCAGAGCTCCTCGGGCGAGCGGACGCCGCCGGGGTAGCGGCAGCTCATCGCCACGATGGCGACCAGGTCTCCGTCCTCACCTGCGGACGGGGCTGCGAAGGTGGTGGCGGGCAGGCCCGCCCGGTCCGCGTCGGGGGTGCCCAGCAGTTCGGTGCGGAGGTGTTCGGCGAGCGCGCCGGCGGTGGGGTAGTCGAAGGCGAGGGTGGCCGGGAGCGTGAGACCGGTGGCGGCGACCAGCCGGTTGCGCAGCTCCACGGCGGTCAGCGAGTCGAAGCCCAGGTCCTTGAAGGCCCGTCCGGGGTCCACGGTGTCCGGGGTGGCGTGGCCGAGTACCGCGGCCACGGTGCCGCGGACCAGCTCGACCAGGGTGTGGAGGCCCTCGGCGGGGGTCACGCCGCTGATCCGGGCGCGCAGCCGGGAGGCGGCGTCGGACTCGGCGGAGGCGTCCGCGCCGCCGCCCGCCTCCTCTCGCAGCCGGCGGGCTTCGGGCAGTTCGGCGAAGAGCGGGCTGGGCCGGGCCGCGGTGAAGACCGGGAGGAAGCTCTGCCAGTCGATGTCGGCGATGGCCAGGAAGGTCTGGTCGTGGTCCAGGGTCTGCTGGAGGGCGTCGATGCCCCGCTCGGAGTCGAGGAACCGCAGGCCGCGGCGGCGCAGCTGGTCCAGGTCCAGGCCCTCGGGCAGCTCCTCCCCGGTGGCGTCCCAGACACCCCAGGCGATGGAGGTGGCGGCCAGGCCGCGGGCGCGGCGCTGTTCGGCCAGGGAGTCCAGGTAGGCGTTGGCCGCGCCGTAGGCGCCGTGGTCGCCGACGCCCCAGACCCCGGAGACGGAGGAGAAGAGCACAAAGGCGTCCAACTCGCGGTCGCCCAGCAGCGCGTCCAGGTGGGCGGCGCCGGCGACCTTGGCGCCGAGCACCTCGGCGAAGTCGGCCGTCGAGGTGTCGGCCAGGGAGGCCAGGTCGATATGGGCCGCGGCGTGGAAGACCGCGGTCAGCGGGCGGTCCTCGGGGATGGCGGCCAGTACCTCGGCGAGGGCCGAGCGGTCCGCGACATCGCAGGCGGCGATCGTCACCGCGGTGCCCAGTTCGGCGAGTTCGGCGGTGAGTTCGGCGGCGCCGCGGGCCTCGGGGCCGCGGCGGCTGGTCAGCAGCAGGTGTTCGGCCCCGCCGCGGGCGAGTCGGCGGGCCAGCCGGGAGCCCAGGGCGCCGGTGCCGCCGGTGATCAGCACGGTGCCGCGCGGCGTCCAGGAGCGGGCCGGGCGCGCCTCGCCGAGCGGGGCGGGCACCAGTCGGCGCACCATGATCCCGGAGCCTCGGACCGCGATCTGGTCCTCGTCGGTGCTGCCGGTGAGCACCGCGGCGATCCGGGTCTGGGCGCGCTGGTCGAGGACTTCGGGGAGGTCCAGCAGGCCGCCCCAGCGGTCGGGGTGTTCCAGCCCTGCCACCCGGCCCATGCCCCAGGTCGCGGTCTGTGCCGCGCTGGCGATCCGGTCGGAGCTGCCGACCGAGACCGCGCCCCGGGTGGCGCACCACAGCGGGGCGTCGATCCCGGCGTCGCCCAGGGCCTGGACGAGGGTCAGGTTCCGGGCCAGGCCGACGGTGATCGCGGGGTGCTCGGGGTGCTCGGTCTCGTCGAGGGCCAGCAGGGAGAGCACCCCGGCCGGGGTGCCGTCCGCGTCGAGTGCCCGCAGCCGCTCGGCGAGCGCGGCGCGGTCCGTGGTGTCGGTGGTGTCCGTGGTGTCTGTGGTTTCAGTGGGTTCCCACTCCAGCAGCCGGACCCGCGCGCCATGCCGCTCCAGTGCCTCCCGGCAGGCGGCCACCAGGGCGGGGTCGGGGCAGGTCGCGGGGAGCGCCAGGAGCCAGTCGCCGGACAGCGCGGGGGCCGGGACCTCCGCCATGGGCTGCCAACTCACTCGGTAGCGCCAGTCGTCCACGGCGGCCTCGGCCTGGCGCCGGCGGCGCCACTGGGCGAGCGTGGGCAGGACGGTGCCGAGCAGCGCCTGCTCCTCGGCGCCCTCGACCCGCAGTGCGGCGGCCAGCGCCTGGGCGTCCTCGTTCTCGACCGCGGCCCAGAAGGCGGCGTCCCGGGGGTCGGTGCCGGAGCCCTGGGCGGCGCCGTCCTCACCCGAGGGTGCGGCGGTGAGCCAGTAGCGCTGGTGCTGGAAGGCGTAGGTGGGCAGTTCGACCTGGCGTGCGCCGGTGCCTTCGAAGACCTTCCGCCAGTCCACCGGCGCGCCGGCGGTGTGTGCTTCGGCCAGCGAGGTGAGGAAGCGGTCCAGGCCGCCCTCCTCGCGGCGCAGCGAGCCGATGGCGGCGGCCGGGGTGCCGGTGTCCTCGGCGGTCTGCTCGATGCCCACGGTCAGCACGGGGTGGGCGCTGGCCTCGACGAAGATCTGGTGTCCGTCGGCCAGCAGCGCCCGTACGGTCTCGTCGAAGCGGACGGTGCGGCGCAGGTTGCGGTACCAGTAGTCGGCGTCCAGTACGGCCGTGTCGATCTGCTCGGCGGTCACCGTCGAGTAGAAGGGCACGGTGGAGGTGCGCGGGGTGATGCCGGCGAGGGCGGACACCACCTCGGTACGGATCTTCTCCACATGAGCGGAGTGCGAGGCGTAGTCCACCGGGATGCGGCGGGCGCGGATCCCCTCGTCCTCGCACCGCGCCAGCAACTCCTCCAGGGCCTCGACGTCGCCCGAGACCACCACGGAGGACGCTCCGTTGACCGCGGCCACCGACAGCCGCTCGCCCCAGTGCCGCAACCGCTCGGCGACCGCGTCCTGCGGCAGTGGCACCGAGACCATGCCGCCCAGCCCGGAGAGGGCAAGCAGCGCCTTGGAGCGCAGCGCGACCACCTTGGCCGCGTCCTCCAGCGAGAGCGCCCCGGCGACCGCCGCCGCCGCGATCTCGCCCTGCGAGTGCCCGATGACCGCCGCCGGTTCGACCCCGTACGAGCGCCAGACCTCCGCGAGCGAGACCATCACCGCCCACAGCGCGGGCTGCACCACATCCACCCGCTCCAACGAGGCGGCGCCCTCCGCGCCGCGCAGCACATCCACCAGCGACCAGTCGACGTACCGGCTCAGGGCTTCGGCGCACTCCGCCACCCGCTCGGCGAACACCGGCGAGGAGTCCAGCAGCGCGGCCCCCATGCCCAGCCACTGCGAGCCCTGGCCGGGGAAGACGAAGGCCGTGTCGGCGCCGGGCCGGATGGTGCCGCGGACCAGGCCGGCGGTGTCCTCGCCGGCGCTGAGCGCCTCGAGGATCCGGGTGGTGTGCCGCGGGTCCTGTCCGAGGACGACGGCGCGGTGTTCGAAGGCGGTGCGCGAGGTGGCCAGGGAGAGGCCGAAGTCCACCGCCTCGGCCTCGGTCCCGGTGTCCGTCAGCCGGTCCAGCAGCCGCCGCGCCTGGGCGCGCAGGGCGGACTCGGAGCGGGCGGACAGCGGCCAGGGCACCACGGGCAGCCGGACCGGCTCGGCGGCGGGGGCGGTCCCGGCCGTCCCGTCGCCCGCCTCCGGCTCGGCCGGGGCCTCCGGGGCGGGGGCCTGCTCGATGATGGCGTGGGCGTTGGTGCCGCTGATGCCGAAGGAGGAGACGCCGGCGCGGCGGGGTTCCTCGTGCTCGGGCCAGGAGGTGGTCTCGGTCAGCAGCCGGACCGTGCCGGCGGACCAGTCCACATGCGGGGTGGGCTGGTCCACGTGCAGGGTTTCGGGCAGCAGCCCGTGCCGCAGGGCGAGCACCATCTTGATCACACCGGCGACACCGGCGGCGGCCTGGGTGTGGCCGATGTTGGACTTGAGCGAGCCCAGCCACAGCGGGCGCTCCGCGGAGTGCTCCCGACCGTAGGTGGCCAGCAGGGCCTGGGCCTCGATGGGGTCGCCGAGCTTGGTGCCGGTGCCGTGCGCCTCGACCACGTCGACCTGGCCGGCGGTGAGTCCGGCGTTCTCCAGGGCCTGGCGGATGACCCGCTGCTGGGAGGGGCCGTTGGGGGCGGAGAGCCCGCTGCTGGCGCCGTCCTGGTTGATGGCGGTGCCGCGGACCACGGCCAGGACCGGGTGGCCGTTGCGGCGGGCGTCGGAGAGGCGTTCCAGCAGCAGCATGCCGGCGCCCTCGGCGGGGCCGAAGCCGTCGGCGGCGGCGGCGAAGGGCTTGCAGCGGCCGTCGGCGGCCAGCCCGCGCTGCCGGCTAAAACCGGTGAAGGTGCCGGGGGTGGCCATCACGGTGACGCCGCCGGCCAGCGCGAGTTCGCATTCGCCCTGGCGCAGTGCCTGGGCTGCCAGGTGGAGGGCCACCAGGGAGGAGGAGCAGGCGGTGTCCACGGTGACCGCCGGGCCCTCCAGGCCGAGGGAGTAGGCGATGCGGCCGGACACCACGCTGATCGCGCTGCCGGTGACCAGGTGGCCCTCGACCTCTTCGGGGGCCTGGTGGACGCGCGGGCCGTAGTCGGGGGCGACGGCGCCGACGAACACCCCGGCCCGGCTGCCCTTGACGGTCGCCGGGTCGATCCCGGCGCGCTCGATGGCCTCCCAGGAGGTCTCCAGCAGCAGCCGCTGCTGGGGGTCCATGGCGAGCGCCTCGCGCGGGGAGATCCCGAAGAACTCCGCGTCGAAGTCGCCGGCGCCGGGCAGGAAGCCGCCCTCGCGCACATAGGAGGTGCCGGGCCGGTCGGGGTCCTCGTCGTAGAGGGCGTCCAGGTCCCAGCCGCGGTCGGCGGGGAAGGGCGTGATGGCGTCGCCGCCCTCGCTGACCAGTCGCCACAGGTCCTCGGGGGTCCGTACGCCGCCGGGGTAGCGGCAGCTCATCGCCACGATGGCGATCGGCTCCCGGGCCGCGGCCTCGACCTCCTGGAGGCGGTGCCGGGTCTGATGCAGATCAGCCGTCACCCGCTTGAGGTAACCGAGGAGCTTCTCTTGGTCCGACATCAGAACCTCACGTGGTGGTACGGGGAGCTCGGCGCGGCGGACGAGTTCCGGGATTCGGGGTACGGGCCGGGGCCCTGG
>NZ_SRID01000133.1 GCF_004684805.1 Streptomyces palmae | reverse complement strand
GGATCCGCCGCGGGGGCGGGGACGGTGCGGGAGACGGCTGCGGTCATGGGCTCCACCTTGGCGGCCGTTGACCAGTTAGGACAAGCGAGAATTCGTATGGGGTTTCCCGTAGCATCGCTTACATGAATCTCGATCGCCTGCGCACCCTGTACGCCGTGGCCCGGCACGGCTCGGTCACAGGTGCCGCCGACGGCCTGCACATCACCACCTCGGCCGTCTCCCAGCAGCTGTCCAAGCTGGAGCGGGAGACCGGTCAGCAACTGCTGGCGAAGAACGGCCGGGGGGTGCGCCTCACCGACGCCGGCCGGCTGCTCGCCGACCACGCCGCGCGCATCCTCTCCCAGGTCGAACTGGCCCAGTCCGACCTGGAGGCGCAGCGCGGGCAGGCGGTCGGCGAGCTGCTGCTCGGCGCCTTCCCCACCGCCGCGCGCGGGCTGCTCCCGGCCGCGCTCACCGCGCTCCGCGCCGACCACCCGCAGCTGCGCACCCGGCTCCGGGAGATGGAGCCGGACGTCGCGGTGCCCAGCGTGGTGCGCGGCGATGTCGACATCGCCGTGGTCCTCGACTGGTACAACAAGCCGCTGCCGATGCCCGGCGGGCTGGTCAAGGCCGCGCTGATGGACGACCCGGCCGATGTGGCGCTCCCCGCCGACCACCCGCTCGCCGACCGCGCGGAGGTGTCCCTGGAGGAGCTGGCCGGCGACGAGTGGATCTCCTGGCCCAACGGGTTCTGCTACGACTGGCTGATGTTCACCCTGCGCGGCAAGGGCGTCGAGCCGCGCATCTCGCACACCGCCGAGGAGCACCACACCCAGCTGGCGCTGATCGCCGCCGGGCTCGGCGTCGCCGTCGCCCCCCGGCTGGGGCGCGGCCCGGTGCCGGAGGGGGTGCGCACGGTGCCGGTCCGGCACACCATGCGCCGGCACATCTACGCGATCTGGCGCACCGACGCGGACCGCAGGCCCTCCATCCGGGCCGCGATCGAAGCACTGCGCACCGCCGGCGCGGCGCTCGGCGACTGAGGGGCGCGCCGGTCGTACGGGCCCCCGGCCCGCGGGGCGACCGGGGCGAGCCGTCGCGCTCGGCGGGCGCCGACGGCCCCTGGCGGTGGGCGTGAACCGGGCGAACCGCCTGGCACCCCTGGGCCCTTCGGCCCGCCGGGCCGGACCAGCCGCCCCGGGGTGGCGGGGGCGGTCGGCGCGCTCGTACCCCGCCGCCCGAGGGCCCGTACGTCCCGGGCTCAGGGCCGCGCCGGTGGGGGCTCGGGGATCCTGCGGAAGTCCCAGGAGACGACCGTCCGCGGGGCCAGCCGCAACCAGCCGTGCCGCCCGTCGTGCGGCAGGGTGTCCAGGCCGAAGTACTTGGCGGCGAACAACCGCTCCGGCGCGTCCAGCTCGGGACAGGGCGCGCCGGTACGCGGGGCCTCGCCGACCGGCCGGACGGTACCGCCCAGCTCGACCCCGCGCAGCTCCCCGTACTCGGTCCCGTCGTCCACGATCACCGCGATCCGCGGATCGCGGCGCAGCTCGGCCCAGCGCCGGCTGCGCACCAGCGAGTAGAGCCACAGCGCGGTGCCGTCCCAGGCGAACCACAGCGCGCTGACGTGCGGGCGCCCGTCGGAGCCGACCGTCGCCACCCGGCAGGTCCGCTGGGCCGCCAGGTACGTGTCCAGCTCCTCGGCGCTCATCATGATCCGCCGGCCGCGCCGCTGGGCGGATGCCATCGGGCTCACCTCCGTCGCCTGACGCCCTGTCAGGAGTGCGCCACGAGCATGCTGCGGCTGCCGTGGGGGCGCAAGCCCCGCAAGCCCCGCGGGCCCCGCCGCCCGGTGCGAGGAGGTGCGGTGCCCCGCCCCCGGGGTCCGCGGACCCCGCCCGGGCCGCCGTCAGCCTTCGGCCACCAGCTCACGGGCCAGGCGGACCAGGGCCGGGATCGCCGGATGGGCCGGAACGCCCTGGCGCCAGGCCAGCACCACGGGCACCGGTGGCGCGTCCGTCAGGGGGCGGTAGGCGATCGTGGGATGGCTGTGCAGGCCCGGCGTCGCCGTGGTGGAGATGCCCACCGCCCGGCCTGCCGCGATGGCCGTCAGCCACTCGTCCGTGTTGGTCACCTCGATGGTCTTCGCCGGGCGCGCCGCGGCGGGCCACAGGTCCAGGGTGGTGGTGCCGGCCACCGTGTTCAGGGCGAGCGGCCAGTCGGCCAGGTCCGCCAGGGTGAGGGCGCCGCGCTCGGAGAGGACGCTGTCCGCGGGCACCACGGCCACCCGCCCCTCCTCCAAGAGCAGCTCGGTGACCAGACCCGGCGCCGCCACCTCGCCGCGCAGCAGCGCGATGTCCACCCTGCCCCGGGTGAGGCCGGCCGTGCGGTCGTCGACCCGCAGAAGTCTCAGCGGCACCTCGGGATGCTCCCGGTCCCAGCGGCGCAGCAGCGGGACGGTGAGGTCCCCGAGCGCGGCCCAGGGGTGGCCCAGGCGGATCGGGAGGGCCGTCAGCGAGCGCGGGTCGAAGGCCGCCTCGGCGGCGGCCAGCGCGGCGGCGGCCTTGTCGTGGAAGGTCCGGCCCGCCGCGGTGAGTTCCAGATGATGCGTGGAGCGGTCGACGAGGCGTACGCCCAGATGCGCCTCGAGCTGGCGCAGCGTACGGGACAGGGCGGGCTGGCCGATGTGCAGCCGGGCCGCGGCGCCGGTGATCGTGCCTTCCCGCGCGATGGCGAGGAAGGCCCGCAGGTGGCGCAGCTCCATGGTCATGCCTGCCAAGCATAACGGCGGTTCAGTCGGCATTTCACCTCCGGCGGGCGGCTTCCTAAGGTGAGGGCCATGACACAGGTGAGGGCCCAGGCGGCCACCGGAGGATCACCCTCCACGGCCGGGCGGCACACAGCGGCGACCGGCCGCGTCCGCGGGGCGGACGCCCCGACCGGCGGCGGCAGCCTCGGCGGCATCGGACTGGTACTGGCCGGCACCCTCTCGGTGCAGTTCGGTTCGGCGGTCGCCGCTCTGCTCTTCCCGCGCGCCGGGGCCCTGGGCGTGGTGGCGCTGCGGGTGACCATCGCGGCCGTGCTGCTGTCGGTCCTGTGCCGTCCCCGGTGGCGCGGCCACAGCCGTACCGACTGGGCCGTCGTCCTCGCCTTCGGGCTGGCGCTCGGCGGCATGAACATCCTCTTCTACCAGGCGATCGACCGGATCCCGCTGGGCCCGGCGGTGACGCTGGAGGTCCTCGGGCCCCTCGCGCTGTCCGTGGTCGCCGCGCGCCGGGCCATGAGCCTGGTCTGGGCCGGCCTGGCGCTGGCCGGTGTCGTCCTGCTCGGGCGGGACGGTTTCGACCAGCTGAACGCGGCCGGCGCCGCCTTCGCGCTCGGCGCGGGCGCCCTGTGGGCGGTGTACATCGTCTTCAACTCCCGGGCCGGGGCACGCTTCCCGCGCCTGGACGGGCTCGCGCTGGCGATGGCCGTGGCCGCCCTGGTCAGCCTGCCGCTGGGCATCGGTTCCGCGGGAGGCAGGCTGCTGGAGCCGGAGGTGCTCGGGCTGGGACTGGCGGTGGCGCTGCTCTCCTCGGGGCTGCCCTACACCCTGGAGCTGCTGGCGCTGCGCCGTCTGCCGGCCGCGACCTTCGCGGTGCTGATGAGCCTGGCCCCGGCGGTCGCGGCACTGGCGGGACTGCTGGTCCTGCACCAGAAGCTGTCGCTGTGGCAGTGCCTGGCGATCGCGCTGGTGGTGGCGGCCAGCGCCGGGGCGGTACGGACGAGGGCGAAGGGCTGAGAGGACCCAAGCCCTCAGGGCGCGGGAGGCGGGTGCGAGGGCGCCTGGGGTGGAGGTGTCTTCCCGTCACGCGCGGTCCCGGCCCCGGACCGCTGGGCCGGAAGACAACCGCTACGTCTCCACTGCTGGGCAGGGTGCCGCCGTCCGACGCCCCACGATCCCCGCCCCGAGCCTTCGAGCCGTCCTCGGGTCGTCCGCTCACCGGCCGAGGGCGTTCTCGAGCTCCTCCTTGCTCATCTTGGAGCGGCCGTGGATGTTGCGCTGCTTGGCCTCGTTGTACAGCTGCTCCTTCGTCGGCCCCTCGGCCCCGCTGTGGGAGCGCTGTCCGCCGCGCCGGGAGGAGGACATGTCCTCGACCGAACTGCGGCTGGCCGTCTTGGACTCACCGTGCCGGGCCCGTTCCTTGTTGACCGTGCGGGACGCGATCTCCTTGGCGCGCTTCTCGCTCTCACCGCGCTCCCGCGCACTGTCCTTGATGTGCTCGTACTGGCGTTCCCGCTTGGGGCTCGATCCGCGGGGCATGGGCACTCACTCCTCCGGTGACACTCCTCCGGTGGTCACGGGGGCGGGTACCCCGGACGCGGGGAGTCAACCCGGACGCGGGAGGCGCGCCCTCGCCCGCCCGGCCGCCCGCCGCACTCCATGGGCGACGGTGCCGAGGCGGTGCGCGACCTGCTGCTGGCGGCTCCGGCTCCGCGCGCGGTCGTCGAACCGGCCGTGCGAGCCGAAGTCCCGCGCGGAGTCCGCCGCGTCGAACAGGTCGTCCGGTTCGCCGCCGGGGCGGGGCTCCTCGGTCTGCTGGGAGTCGAAGCCGGTACGGGCCAGGTAGCGGTCGAGCAGGCCCGGCGCGATCGCGTTCGCCACCAGGGTCGCCACCGTGCTGGTGCCCACCCAGTACTCGCGCCGCCCGGGGTGGTCGGCCGCGTACAGCACGGCGCGGGCGGCGATCTCGGGCTGGTAGATCGGCGGCAGCGGCTGGGCGCGCCGGGGCAGGCGGGAGCGGACCCAGTCGAACTGCGGGGTGTTCACCGCCGGCATCTGCACCATCGTGGTCCGCACCCGGGTGCCGCCGGCCAGCAGTTCGCAGCGGAGCGCCTCGTGCCAGCCCTGGATGGCGTGCTTGGCGCCGCTGTAGGCACTCTGCAGCGGGATACCGCGGTAGGCGATCGCCGAGCCGACCTGGACGACCACCCCCGCGTCGCGCGGCAGCATCCGGCGCAGTGCGGCCTGGGTGGCGTACACGTACCCGAGATAGGTGACCTCGGTGACGCGCCGGAACTCCTCCGGGGTGATCTCCATGAACGGGGCGAAGACGGAGGTGAAGGCGTCGTTGACCCATACGTCGATGGGGCCGAGATCCTCCTCGGCGCGCTGGGCCGCCGCCTCCACCGCCCGCGGGTCGGCCACGTCCGCCTCGATGGCGATCACCTGGGCGGCGCCGGCCTGTTCGGCCTCGCGCACCGCACCGTCCAGCCCGGCCCGGCCGCGGGCGACCAGGGCGAGCCGGTCTCCCCGGGCCGCGAAGGCGACGGCGCAGGCGCGCCCGATGCCGCCGCTCGCGCCGGTCACCACCACCGTTCGGACGTCGGGATCGTGAAGAGTCATGGGGCGCGGGTTTCCCGCACGGGGGGTCGGCAAACGGCCAAGGCGGCGGCCGCGCGAGGACGCGGTCGTGCCGGGGCGGCCGCGCGAGGGACGGGATCGTGCCGGGGCGGCCGCGCGAGGGACGCGGTCGGCCGCGGCGGCCGTCGGGGTGTCCGTACGGCTCCGTCCCGCACCGGGCCGGCGCGGGGTTTTGTCCGGTGCGTACGGCACGGGCTCCGCGCGCCGAGCCGTGCTCAGCCGCCCCGCAGCGCCCGCCGCCGGTCAGCTCCGGAGGGCGGGCAGGACCCGCTCGCGGTAGGCGTCGAAGAACCGCGCCTGGTCGGGGCCGACCTGCCCGATGTACACCTCGTCGAAGCCGGCCCGGGCGTAGGCGCGCGCCGTCTCCACATGCTCGTCCACCTCGTTCCCGCAGGTGACGGTGGAGGCGACCATGTCGCGGGTGACCAGCTTGGCGGCCTGCTCGAAGTGGGCCGGGGTGGGCAGGACCTGGTTCAGCTCACCGGGCAGCTGCTCGGTCGCCCACACCCGGCGCACCAGGTCGACGGCCGCGTCCCGGTCGTCGCTCCAGCACACCTTCACCCCGCCGACCACCTTCTTGCCCGCGCCACCGCCGTCATGGAACGCGCCCACCAGGTCCGCGTCGGGGGCCATGGTGACGAACCCGTCCCCGACGCGCCCGGCCAGCTCGGCGGCCTTCGGCCCGAACGCCGACACCAGGATCGGCAGCGGCTCCTCGGGCACGGTGTACAGCTGGGCGTTCTCGACCGTGTAGTGCCGGCCGCGGTGGCTGACCTGACGGCCGGTGAGCAGCCGCCGCATCACCTCGACCGCCTCCTCCAGCATCTCGGCACGCACCTCGAACGGCGGCCAGCGGTCGCCGTGGATGTGCTCGTTCAACGCCTCACCGGAGCCGACACCGAGGGCGAACCGGCCGCCCAGCAGCACGCTGGAGGTGGCGGCGGCCTGCGCGGTCACCGCCGGGTGCAGCCGGACCGTCGGACAGGTCACCAGCGTGGTGACCGGCAGGTCCACCGCCTGCGACAGCGCGCCGATCATCGACCACACGAACGGGCTGTTGCCCTGTGCGCCGATCCACGGATGGAAGTGGTCGGAGATGGCCAGCCGGGTGAACCCCGCCTGTTGCGCGCGCCGGGCCTGGTCGATCAGCTCCGCCGGGCTGAACTCCTCGCACGCCAGGAAGTAGCCGTACTCGGTCATCGGATCCTGCTCCTTTCCGCATGCCTCCGCCCGCGCCCGCCTGCCTTCCCCGCTTCCTCCTCCCGGCCGCACGTCAGTCGGACGTCGCAGAGGGTCCGTGTGGCGTGCGCCGGCCGCCGATCCTCGCCGGTACCAGGGCGGGCGACACTGGGGTGGCCGCGGTGGTCGTCGGCTCTGGGACGGCCGTGGGGTGTTCGCGTACCCCGGGGGTGGGTGATCCGGTCCACCGACGGCTTCATCCCTGCCTCCCAGCCCTCAGCGTGCCGGTCGGGGTCGGCCCTCTCGGTGCCGGTGGCTCCGAGCCGAGCCCAGGGCACCGCCGCCATGAGCGCGGGCACTCGCGGCCCGCCTTCCTGCCCGTCCCACTATGGGCACCAGCAGCTCGCCGACGCACCTCGGCCGCAGGGCGCGGGCCGTGCCGGAGCGGGGCGTTCTCCGTACCAGGACCTCCGGCGCCGCCCTCCCGGCGCCCGTCACCCGGTGGGCCGAGCCTGACCTGCGCGGAACCGGGGGACACAGAGAGGGTGGTCGAGGAGGGCGGCGGGAGGCCGCCACCCGCGTGCACGGAAGAGGGAGCGCGCGTGGTCGAGGCCCGGTCGAGGAGGGACGGAGCCATGGCGGTGGAACCGGCGCGGACCGAGTACCCGCCGACCGGCCGCGCCGTCGACGCCGAGGCCGCGGACCTCCGGCGCACCGGCCTCCATCCCGACTTCTGGTACCCGGTCGCCGTGTCCCGCAGCGTGCCGAGGAACTCCGCGCGCGCCGCGGTGTTCGCCGGCGAGCGCATGGCGCTGTACCGCGGCGCCAGCGGGACCGTCTACGCCCTGGAGGACCGGTGCGCTCACCGGCAGGTGCCGTTGAGCATGGGGGTGGTGGAGGGCGAGGCGCTGCGCTGCTGCTACCACGCCTGGGCCTACCGGGGGAACGGGCGCATCTCGCAGATCCCGTACCTGCCCAAGGGGGTGGGCCGGCCGCCCCGCGGCGTGCGCTCCTACCCGGTCCGCGAGGCGTACGGCCTGGTCTTCGTCTTCCCGGGCGACCCCGACAAGGCGGACCGGACCCCCTTCCCCCACCTGCCGGAGTTCGGTTCGCCGCGGTACCGGACCATGACGTTCTCCCGCACGGTGCGCTGCCACTACTCGTTCATGCACGAGAACCTGCTCGACATGAACCACCAGTTCCTGCACCGGGGCGTGCTCGGCAGGATCCGGCCCGAACTGCTGGGGTACGAGACCGGGCCCCGCTCGGTGGAGGCGCGCTACCTGTTCGTCCCCGGGGGCGGCAGGAAGGACCGCGGGGCCGGACTGCTGTCCGCCGAGGGCCTCGGCGGCGGCAGGGACCCCGACCTGATCACCGTCCGTACCGAGTACCCCTACCAGACCCTGCGCGCGGTCCCCGAGAAGACCGGGCGCCCGGCGTTCTCCCTGTGGGTCGTATACGTGCCGGTGGACGCCGAGCAGCGCACCCATCACGCCTACGGCCTGCTCATGATCGCCAAACCGCCGGTGCCGGGGGTCCTGCGGCTGGCCTGGCCGTTGATCCGCCGTTTCGCCGAACGGGTGTTCGCCGAGGATCGGATGGCGGTGGAGGCCGAGCAGCGGGCCTGGGACGAGCAGGGCGCGGACTGGAACCACGAGATCTTCCCCGTGATCCTCGACGTCCGCGAGGTGCTGCGTCGCAACGGCGTCCCCATCCGGCCCGCATCCGGCCGGTGCGGCACCGCCGCGTGCCCCGCCACCGAGCCACCCGGCGAACACCAGCCGCCCGGCTGAACGCCCGGCGCGGACCTCAGAAGGAGGCACCCATGGCCACCGAGGGCCGAGCGGAGACCGGCGGCGGAGCAGGGCCGGCCGGTCGGGCCGGCGCACGGCTCGACGTCCCGGCGCTCGCCCGGGCGCTCGCCGAACACGTCGACGCGGAGGTGCGGTTCGACGCGGGCAGCCGGGGCGCCTATGCCACGGACGGCTCCAACTACCGCCGGCTGCCGATCGGGGTGGTGGTGCCGCGGACGGTGGACGCCGGCGCCGAGGCCGTCGCGGTCTGCGCCCGCTTCGGGGCGCCGGTGCTCTCCCGCGGCGGCGGGACCAGCCTGGCCGGCCAGTGCACCAACACGGCCGTGGTCCTCGACTGGACGAAGTACTGCGACCGGCTGCTGTCCGTCGACCCCGCGCAGCGCACCTGCGTGGTGGAGCCGGGCCTGGTCCTGGACGAACTCAACCGGAAGCTCTCCGGCCACCGGCTGAAGTTCGGCCCCAAACCCTCCACCCACAGCCACTGCTCGCTCGGGGGCATGATCGGCAACAACTCCTGCGGAGCCTCCGCCCAGGCGTACGGCAAGACGGTGGACAACGTGCGGCGCCTGGAGATCCTCACCTACGACGGCACCCGGTGCTGGGTGGGGCCCACCTCCGAGGAGGAGTTCCAGGCCATCGTGGGCGCCGGCGGCCGCCGGGCGGAGTTGTACCAGGGCCTGCGGGGCATCGCCGACCGCTATCTGGGGGACATCCGGCGCGGGTTCCCGGCCATCCCCCGCCGCGTCTCCGGCTACAACCTGGACTCCCTGCTTCCGGAGAACGGATTCGACCTGGCCAGGGCCCTGGTCGGGAGCGAGGGCACGCTGGTCACCGTACTGCGGGCGGAGCTGGACCTGGTGCCGGTGCCGCCCTGCGACGCGATCCTGGTGCTCGGCTACAGCGACATCTGCGCGGCGGCCGACGACGTGCCGCGGCTGCTGGAGCACAGCAGCCCCACCCAACTGGAGGCGCTGGACGGGCGGATGGCCCAGCTGATGCGCGAGGAGCACGCCTATCTGGAGTCCCTGGACCAGTTCCCCTCCGGGGACAGCTGGCTGCTGCTCCAGTTCAGCGGCGACACCCAGGAGGACGTCGACCAGCAGGCACGGGACCTGCTGAGCCGGATCGGCCGGAGCGAGGACGACGGCACGGTGTCGTTCTCGGACGACACGGCCCGGGAGCAGCGGATGCTCAAGGCCCGCGAGGCGGGGCTGGGGGTGACCGCGCGGCCACCGGACGGCCGGGACACCTGGGAGGGCTGGGAGGACTCCGCGGTGCCCCCGGACCGGCTGGGGGACTACCTGCGCGACCTGAAGAAGCTGTTCGCCGAGTTCGGATACGGGCACCCCTCGCTCTACGGGCACTTCGGCCAGGGCTGTGTGCACACCCGCATCCCCTTCGAGCTCAAGCGGGCCGAGGGCGTGGCGGCGTTCCGCGACTTCGTGGAGCGGGCCGCCGACCTGGTCGCGTCCTACGGGGGCTCCCTCTCCGGCGAACACGGGGACGGGCAGGCGCGGGGCGAGCTGCTGTCCCGGATGTTCGGCGACCGGCTGGTGGCCGCCTTCGGGGAGATGAAGGCCCTGTTCGATCCCGACAACCGGATGAACCCCGGCAAGGTCGTGGCCCCCGCGGGGGTGGACGAGCACCTGAGACTGGGGCCCCGCTGGCGGCCCCGCGCCCACCGGACGCAGTTCGGGTACCCGGAGGACGGCCACTCCTTCACCCGCGCGGTGATGCGGTGTGTGGGGATCGGCAACTGCCGCAGCCACAGCGGGGGAGTGATGTGCCCCTCCTACCGGGCGACCGGGGAGGAGGAGCACTCCACCCGCGGCCGGGCCCGGCTGCTGTTCGAGATGCTGGCCGGACACGCCGACTCGGCGGTGACCGACGGCTGGCGCTCCACGGCGGTCCGCGACGCCCTCGACCTCTGCCTGGCCTGCAAGGGCTGCAAGTCCGACTGCCCGGTCGGGGTGGACATGGCCACCTACAAGGCCGAGTTCCTGGCACACCACTACGCCGGGCGGCCGCGGCCGGTCGCGCACTACTCGATGGGCTGGCTCCCGCTGTGGGCGCGCCTGTCCCGGATCGCCCCGCGGGCGGCGAACGCGGTGCTGCACGCGCCAGGCCTGGCCCGGCTCGGCAAGGCCGCGGCGGGGGTGGCGGCGCGGCGGGAGGTCCCGGTGCTCGCCGAGGAGTCGTTCGTCCAGTGGTGGCGGCGGCGCGGCACCCCGGAACCGGACCCCGCCGACCCCCGCGCGGTCCTCCTGTGGCCCGACACCTTCAGCTCCTACTTCCACCCCAACATCGCCATCTCGGCGGTGTCCGTGCTGGAGGACGCGGGATTCCGGGTGGCGGTGCCGACCCGTGCCGTGTGCTGCGGGCTGACCTTGATCTCCACCGGTCAACTGGCCACCGCCAAACGGGTCCTGACCCGCACCGTGGACGTGCTGCGGCCGTGGATCGCCGCCGGCACCCCCATCGTCGGCCTGGAACCCTCGTGCACCGCGGTCTTCCGCGCCGACGCCCCGGAGCTGCTGCCCGAGGACCAGGACGTCGAGCGACTGGCCCGGCAGTTCCGGACCCTGTCCGAGCTGCTGGTGAACGACGCCCCCCACTGGCGGCCCCCGCGGCTCACCCGGGCCGCCACCGTGCAGACCCACTGCCACCAGCACGCGGTGCTGGGCTACGACGCCGACCGGGAACTGCTGCGGCGCGCGGGCCTGGACGCGGACGTCCTGGACGCCGGCTGCTGCGGGCTGGCCGGCAACTTCGGCTTCGAACGGGACCACTACCCGCTGTCGATGGCCGTCGGCGAACAAGGGGTGCTGCCCGCGGTACGGGCCACCGCCCCCAGCGCGCTGGTGCTGGCGGACGGATTCAGCTGCCGCACCCAGATCGAGCAGGGCGGCACCGGCCGGCGCGCCCTCCACCTGGCCGAGGCGCTGGCGCTCGGCCTGGGCGGACCGCAGCCGGCGGACCACCCGGAGAAGGCCGTCCCGCGCCCCGCGGTGTCCCCGCGTGACGCCCGGCTGGCCGCCGCGGCGGCCCTCACCACCGCCGGCGCGCTGGCCGCGGGCGGCTACCTGCTGGCACGCCGCCGTGGATGACCGGGTCGCGGCCCCGGCCCGGCCCCGACCAGGCCGGTACGCCGCGGTGCCGAACGGAACGCCGGCTCCCGGCACGGGCGCCGAAGCCGGGAGCGCCGACCGACGCGCTCGTCCGAGCAAGAGAGTCGAAAGGAACCCACCGTGTCGATGAAGGTCTCCGACTTCGTCCTCCAGCGACTGCGCGAGTGGGGGGTCGAGCATGTCTTCGCCTACGCGGGCGACGGCATCAACGGCCTCCTCGCCGCCTGGGGGCGGGCCGACAACAAGCCGGTGTTCGTCCAGGCCCGGCACGAGGAGATGGCCGCGTTCGAAGCGGTCGGCTACGCGAAGTTCTCCGGGCGCGTCGGGGTCTGCGCGGCGACCTCAGGACCGGGGGCGATCCACCTGCTCAACGGCCTCTACGACGCCAAACTCGACCACGTCCCGGTGGTGGCCATCGTGGGCCAGACCAACCGCAGCGCGATGGGCGGCTCCTACCAGCAGGAGGTCGACCTGCTGAGCCTCTACAAGGACGTCGCCTCGGAGTTCTGCGAGATGGTCACCGTCCCGGAGCAGCTGCCCAACGTCCTCGACCGGGCGATGCGTACCGCCGCCACCCGGCGCACGGTGACGGCCGTCATCATCCCGGCCGACGTCCAGGAGCTGGACTACTCGCCGCCGGAGCACGCCTTCAAGATGGTGCCCTCCAGCCTCGGGGTCGCCGACTTCGCACCCGTCCCCGCCGCCGCGGAGATCACCCGCGCCGCGGAACTCCTCAACAAGGGGGAGAAGGTCGCCGTCCTCATCGGGCAGGGCGCCCGCGGGGCCCGCGCGGAGGTCGAACAGCTCGCCGACCTCCTCGGCGCCGGGGTGGCCAAGGCACTGCTCGGCAAGGACGCCCTCCCCGACGACCTGCCCTATGTCACCGGCGCCATCGGGCTGCTGGGGACCCGCCCCTCGTACGAGCTGATGCGGGACTGCGACACCCTGCTGGTGGTGGGCTCCAGCTTCCCGTACACCCAGTTCCTGCCGGAACTCGACCAGGCCCGGGCGGTGCAGATCGACATCGACCCCTCGATGGTCGGGCTGCGCTACCCCTTCGAGGTCAACCTGGTCGGCGACGCCCGCGAGACCCTCCGGGCCCTGCTGCCCCAGCTCAAGCGCAAGAAGCACGGCACCTGGCGGGAGAAGATCGAGAAGGACACCACCCGCTGGTGGGAGGTGATGGAGCGGCGCGCCGCCGTGCCGGCCGACCCGATCAACCCCGAGTACGTGGTGCACGCCCTGGACCCGCTGCTGCCCGAGGACGTGATCCTGGCCGCCGACTCCGGCTCCGCGGCCAACTGGTACGCCCGCCACCTGCGGATGCGCGGCTCGATGCGCGGCTCGCTCTCCGGCACGCTGGCCACCATGGGGCCCGGGGTGCCCTACGCCATCGGGGCCAAGTTCGCCCACCCCGAGCGGCCCGCCCTGGCCATCGTGGGGGACGGCGCCATGCAGATGAACGGCATGGCCGAACTCATCACCGCGGCCAAGTACTGGCGGGACTGGCGCGACCCCAGACTGATCGTCGCGGTCCTCAACAACCAGGACCTCAACCAGGTCACCTGGGAGATGCGCGCCATGTCCGGCGCCCCCCAGTTCCTGCCCTCGCAGGCGATCCCGGACGTCCCCTACGCCGACTTCGCCCGCTCCATCGGGCTGGACGGCGTGCGGGTTCAGGAGCCCGGCGCGGTGGAGGCCGCCTGGCGGCAGGCGCTGGGCGCCGACCGGCCCTTCGTGATCGACTTCCGTACCGATCCGGCCGTCCCGCCCATCCCCCCGCACGCCACCCTGGACCAGATCGAGGCCGCGGCGCTGGCCGTCTTCAAGGGCGACCCCGACCGCAGCGACATGATCCGGCAGGGATTCAAGGCCAAGGTGCAGGAGATGCTCCCCGGCCACCGGACCAAGGGGAGCGGGGGCCACAAGGGCCGGTCGGCCACGTGAGCGCCGGGGCATACGCCGAACCCCCGGCGGATGCCGTGGAGGCCGCCGCCTACACCGTCCCCACCGACGGCCCGGAAGGCGACGGCACCCTCACCTGGGACACCACCACCCTGGTGGTCGCCACGGTGCGCAGCGGCGAGGTGACCGGCCTCGGCTACACCTACGGAGCCCCGGCGACGGCGCAGGTGATCCGGGAGCACCTGGCCGGCGTCATCGCCGGCCGGTGCGTCTGGGACGTGCCCGCCCTGCACGAGGCGATGAGCCGCTCGGTGCGCAACGACGGCCGGCCCGGCCTGGTCGCCGGCGCCCTGTCCGCCGTCGACATCGCCCTGTGGGACCTCAAGGCGCGCCTGCTGGGCCTGCCCCTGGTCAGACTGCTCGGCGCCTGCCGCGACCGGGTGCCGGTCTACGGCAGCGGGGGCTTCACCACCTACGACGACCAGCGGCAGGACCGCCAGCTGCGCGGCTGGGTCGAGGAGCAGGGCATCCCCCGCGTCAAGATCAAGATCGGGGAGTCCTGGGGCCGGGCCGAGGGACGGGACCGCGAACGCGTCGCGCGGGCCCGCCGCAGCATCGGGGACAGCGCCGAACTCTACGTCGACGCCAACGGCGCCTACCGGCACAAGCAGGCCATCCGGCTCGGCGCCTGGCTGCACGACCACGCCGTCACCTGGTTCGAGGAACCCGTCTCCTCCGACGACCTGGCGGGCCTGTCCCGGATCCGCCAGGCCGTCACGATGGACGTGACGGCCGGCGAGTACGGCTACACCCTCCCCTACTTCCAGCAGATGCTCGGCGCCCAGGCGGTGGACTGCCTGCAGATCGACGCCACCCGCTGCGGCGGCATCACCACCTGGCTGCGCGCCGCCGCCCTGGCGCACGCCGCCGGGCTGGAGGTCTCCGGCCACTGCGCCCCGCACGCGCACGCCCACGCGGCGGCGGCCATCCCCAACCTGCGGCACCTGGAGTGGTTCCACGACCACACCCGGATCGAGGCCCTGCTGTTCGACGGAGTCCTCAACCCCCAGGGCGGGCAGCTGCGCCCGAGCCCGGGAGACGGCGCACCGCCCGGCCATGGACTGGCGCTGCGCACCGGCGAGGCGGAGAGGTACCGCACCGGATGACCCACGGAGAGGCATGAGCACCCGTCCGCCGCGGCCCGACCCCGGCGGCTGCCCGCCGCAGCCGCTGCGCTCCTACGCCCTGCTGGCCGACGGCGAGCGCGGCGCCCTGGTCGGCCCGCGGGGCGAGATCTGCTGGCTGTGTGCCCCGCGGTGGCATGACGACGCCGTCTTCTCCACCCTCATCGGCGGCACCGGCGGGTACGCGGTGACCCCGCGGGGACGGTTCGTGGCGGGCGGCTACTACGAGGCGGACTCGCTGATCTGGCGCAGCCGCTGGATCACCCAGGACGGCATCGTGGAGTGCCGCGAGGCCCTGGCCTTCCCCGGCGAGCCCGGGCGGCTGGTGCTGCTCCGGCAGGTACGGGCCCTCAGGGCGCCGGCCGCTGTGGGCATCGTGCTGGAGCCCGCCGCCGGATACGGCGCGCAACCGCTGCGGGAGGCCCGCCGGGACGACGCGGGGGTGTGGTCGGCGCGCGTCGGCGGCCTGCACCTGCGGTGGTCGGGAGGCGGGCAGGCCCAGGTGGCGGAGACCGGCCAGGGGAGCCGGGCACTCCTCGCGGAGCTGCGGCTGCCCGCCGGCGGCCAGCACGACCTGGTACTGGAGATCGGCACGGACGCACCGCACGGCCCGCCCCCGGACCCCGCCCGCGCCTGGGCCGCCACCGAGCGGGCGTGGGCGGCGCAGGTGCCCCGGTTGGACCAGGCCATCGCGGGCCGCGACGCCCGGCACTCGTACGCCGTACTGCGCGGCCTGACCAGCCGCGGCGGCGGCATGGTGGCGGCGGCCACCACCAGCCTTCCGGAGCGCGCGGAGGCGGGGCGCAACTACGACTACCGCTATGTGTGGATCCGCGACCAGTGCTACGCGGGGCAGGCCTTCGCGGCGGCCGGGGCGCAGGCGCCGCTGGAGGACGCGATCCGCTTCGTCGCGGACCGGCTGCACGAGGACGGCCCCGGGCTGGCGCCCGCCTACACCGTGCACGGCGGCGGGGTACCCGACCCGCGCGGCCTGGATCTGCCGGGCTACCCGGGCGGGTACGACCGGGTCGGCAACCGCGTCAACCGCCAGTTCCAACTGGACTCCTTCGGCGAGGCCCTGCTGCTGTTCGCCGCGGCGGCCCGGCAGGACCGGCTGGACGGCCACGGCCGGCGGGCCGCGGAGATCGCCGCGGACGCCGTCGCCCGGCGGTGGCGGGAGCCGGACGCCGGGATCTGGGAGTTGGAGAACCGGCCGTGGACGCACAGCCGGCTGATCTGCGCGGCCGGACTGCGCGCGCTCGCCGAGGTGGCCCCCGCGACGCGCCGCGCCGCCGACTGGTCCGAGCTGGCCGACACCATCCTGGCCGACACCCGGGCCAACGCCCTGCACCGGCGGGGGCACTGGCAGCGGGCGCCGGAGGACCCCGGGCTGGACGCGGCCCTGCTGCTGCCGCCGCTGCGCGGGCTGCCGGCCGCCGACGACCCGCGGACCCGCGCCACGCTGGAGGCCTACACCGCGGCACTCACCGACGGCCACTACGCCTACCGGTTCCGCCACGACGAACGGCCGCTGGAGGAGGCGGAGGGCGCCTTCCTGCTCTGCGGCTTCGTGATGGCCCTGGCGGAACAGCAGCAGAGGCGCCCGGTGGCCGCGCTGCGCTGGTTCGAACGCAACCGCGCGGCCTGCGGACCACCCGGCCTCTACGCGGAGGAGTACGACATCGCCCAGCGGCAGCTGCGCGGCAACCTGCCCCAGGCCTTCGTCCACGCCCTCATGCTGGAGAGCGCGATCCGGCTGGCGCCGGACGCCACCTGAGGCATCCGCCCCCCCGGGGCGGTGTTCAGCGGCTCGCCGCGGGGCGGGGCCAGGTGCGGTGGTGCCGGTCGATGACGTAGTGGTGGCCGTGGCGCCAGCCGTCCGCGGTGGGGTGGGCGCCGGCGAGGTGGGGGTGGCCGG
>NZ_SRID01000132.1 GCF_004684805.1 Streptomyces palmae | reverse complement strand
TAAGAGCCAGCCATCGCCGCCGCCGCCTTCGCCGCCGCCCGGACCTCCGCACCGCGCCAGGCACGGCGCGCCCCGGAGGCGGCCACCGGCGGGGATCGGGAGGCCGGGCCGGCGCAGCGGGTCGGGCGGGCGCGGCGCGCGGAGGGCGCGCACCGGCCCGCCACGGCACAGGCTCCCGACCCGGTGCGCGAGCCGGATCCGGCACCCGAGTCCGACCCGGCCTCGGCGGCCGACGCCGCGGCCACCGAGAACCTGCTGCGCTGCTGGGTGCGGGAGACCGGCCTGCCGCGCCCGCACGGCGACAGCCTGCGCATCGTGCTGACCGCCTGCCAGCTGGTGCTGCGGGTGCCCGTCCGCTACTGGTCGGCCACCGGGTGGCACCGCTTCGGCCGCCCGGTGCTGGAGCACCGTCCGCCGCGGACGCCGCCGCTGGACGCCGTCACGCTGGCCGCGCTGCTCGGGCGCGAGGCCGCCTGCGGAACGCCCGCCGCCCGCCGCCCCCCGGTCGGTGCCGCGGGGGCCGGCGCCGCCCCGGCCGCCGGCCGCGCCGCCGTCGTGGCGGGAGCCGCGCACACCGCCGCCGTGCGCCGTCCCGAGCCCGCCGCGCCCCGTGGAGCCTCGGCAGCACCCGGCGCGCAGGCCGAACTCGTCGGCCGGGTCGCCGACTCGGCGCGGCGCGTCACCGGCTTCCTCACCGAGCGCCGTGCCGCCCCGACCGCTGCCGAGGAGGCGGGGGAGTTCCTGGCGGCCGAGCAGTCCCTGGTCTTCGGCCACCCCTTCCACCCCACCCCCAAGAGCCGGGAGGGGATCACCGAGACCGAGGCCCGGGACTTCTCCCCCGAGCTGCGGGGCCGCTTCCCGCTGCACTGGCTGGCCGTCGACCGCGCCGTACTGGCCGGCGAGTCCGCCTGGACCGAGCGAGGCCGCCCGGTGCCCGCCGAGCGGCTGGTCCGCTCGCTGTGCGAGGACCTTCCCGCACTGCCGGACGGCACCGTCCCGCTGCCGCTGCACCCCTGGCAGGCCCGGGAGCTCCGGCTGCGCCCGGAGGCCGCCGCGCTGTTCGACGCCGGGATGCTGCGCGACCTCGGCCCCCACGGGCCGAGCTGGTACCCGACCTCCTCGGTGCGCACCGTCTACCGGTCCACCGCGCCGGCGATGCTCAAGCTCTCGCTGGGCGTACGGATCACCAACTCGCGGCGGGAGAACCTGCGCAAGGAACTCCACCGCGGCGTGGAGGTCCACCGGCTGCTGCGCGCCGGCCTGTTCACGCGATGGCGGGCGGCCTGCCCCCAGGGACCCGGCTTCGACATCGTGCGGGACCCGGCCTGGTTGGCCGTCGACGCGCCGGACGGCACCCCGCTCGCCGGTGTCGACGTGGTGATCCGCCACAACCCCTTCGGGCCCGCGGACCGGGCCGTGTGCCTGGCCGGTCTGGTCTCCCCGGTCCCGCCACCCGGCGGTGGAGAGCCCCGGTCCCGGCTCGCCCGGCTGATCGAGGGGCTCACGGCCCGCACCGGACGGCCGCGGCAGGCGGTCGCGACCGAGTGGTTCCTGCGCTACCTGCGCGCCGTCCTCACCCCGCTGCTCTGGCTGGACGGGGAGGCCGGCATCGCCCTGGAAGCCCACCAGCAGAACACCGTGGTCCTGCTGGACCCCGAGGGATGGCCGGCCGGCGGGCGCTACCGCGACAACCAGGGCTACTACTTCCGCGAATCCGCCCGCGACCGGCTGGCACGGAGCCTGCCCGGTATCGGGGAGCGCAGCGACACCTTCGTCCCCGACCCGGTCGCCGATGAGCGATTCGCCTACTACCTGGGCGTCAACAACGTCCTCGGGCTGATCGGGGCGTTCGGCTCGCAGCGGCTGGCCGACGAGGCGGTGCTGCTGGCCGCCTTCCGGCGCTTCCTCGGGCAGGCCGCCGGCTCGTCGGCGGGCGGGGCGTCCACCCTGCCCGACCGGCTGCTGACCGAGCCCACCCTGCGCTGCAAGGCCAATCTGCTGACCCGGCTGCACGGCTTGGACGAACTCGTCGGTCCGGTGGACACCCAGTCCGTCTACGTCACCATCGCCAACCCGCTGGCCGGCGATGCCTGCTGACCGCGCAGTCGGCCGCTCGGCCAGGCGGTCCCGCTCACCGCGGAGCAGCTGGGCCCGGGCCGCTGCCCTGGCGCCGGCCCGGACCTGCTCGACGACCTCCCCGGCTGGGGCCCGGTGGGCACCGGCGCGGGCGTCTTCCAGCTGGTACCGGTCCGGGTGGAGCGGGACCTGGAGCTGATCACCCGCTGGATGAACGACCCCGCGGTCGCCGCCTTCTGGCATCTGGACGGGCCCGAGCACCTCACCGAGAAACACCTGAGGACACAGCTCGAGGGCGACGGCCGCAGCGTCCCCTGCCTGGGTGTCCTGGAGGGCGTGCCGATGAGCTACTGGGAGATCTACCGAGCCGACCTCGACCCGCTGGCCCGCCACTACCCGGCGCGACCGCAGGACACCGGAGTGCACCTGCTGATCGGAGAGGTACCCGGGCGGGGGCGCGGTCTGGGCAGCCTGCTGCTGCGCGCCGTCGCCGATCTCGTCCTGGACCAGCGGCCCGGCTGCGCACGGGTGGTCGCCGAGCCGGACCTGCGCAACGTCCCCTCCATCGCGGCCTTCCTGAACGCGGGCTTCCGCTTCGGTGCCGAGCTGGAGCTGCCCGACAAGCAGGCCGGGCTGCTCATCCGCGACCGTGCCCTGCGCCATCTGCTGTGAGTCCGGGATCCGGCTCGTTTTCCCTGGTGCGGCCCGCGGTGTCAGTGCGGCCCCGTAGGCTGGTGACGCTATGACGAAGCCCTCCCTCTCCGAGCTCCTGCACGCCGCCGTCGCCGCCGTCGGCGGCTCGGAGCGCCCCGGCCAGGCGGCCATGGCCGAGGCCGTCGCCACGGTCATCGACGACAACGCGCACCTGCTGGTGCAGGCCGGCACCGGCACCGGAAAGTCGCTGGGCTACCTGGTCCCGGCCCTGGCCCAGGGGGAGCGGGTCGTCGTGGCCACCGCCACCCTCGCGCTCCAGCGCCAGCTGGTCGAGCGCGACCTGCCCCGCACGGTGGAGGCGCTGCACCCGCTGCTGCGCCGCCGCCCGCAGTTCGCCATGCTCAAGGGCCGGTCGAACTACCTCTGCCTGCACCGGCTGCACGAAGGCGTGCCGAGCGAGGAGGAGGACGGGCTCTTCGACGCCTTCGAGTCCGCCGGCCCCACCAGCAAGCTGGGCAAGGACCTGCTGCGCATGCGGGACTGGGCCGACGAGACGGAGACCGGCGACCGGGACGACCTCACGCCCGGCGTCTCCGACCGCGCCTGGTCCCAGGTCTCGGTCACCTCCCGGGAGTGCCTGGGCGCCTCCAAGTGCGCCTACGGAGCCGAGTGCTTCGCCGAGGCCGCCCGTGAGCGGGCCAAGCTGGCCGATGTGGTCGTCACCAACCACGCGCTGCTGGCGATCGACGCCATCGAGGGCGCCCCGGTGCTGCCCAGCCACGAGGTGCTGATCATCGACGAGGCGCATGAGCTGGTCTCCCGGGTCACCGGTGCCGCCACCGGCGAGCTCACCCCCGGGCAGGTCAACCGTGCCGTGCGCCGGGCCGCCAAGCTGGTCAACGAGAAGGCGGCGGACGCGCTGCAGACCGCTGCCGAGACCTTCGAGCGGCTGATGGAGCTGGCCCTGCCCGGCCGTCTGGAGGAGATCCCTGAGGACCTCGGCTACGCCCTGACGGCGCTGCGGGACGCCTGCCGCACGGTCATCTCGGCCATCGGCGCCACCCGTGACGCATCCGTGCAGGACGAGGACGCCGTCCGCAAGCAGGCGCTGGCCTCGGTGGAGAGCATCCACGCGGTGGCCGAGCGCATTGTGCAGGGCTCCGAGTACGACGTGGTCTGGTACGAGCGGAACGACGCCCGCGGCGGAGCGTTCCGCCCCGGTGGAGCCTCGCTGCGGGTCGCACCGCTCTCGGTGTCCGGGCTGCTGCGGGAGAAGCTCTTCCATGAGCGCTCGGTGGTGCTGACCTCGGCCACCCTCAAGCTGGGCGGTGACTTCAACGGTGTGGCGGCCTCGCTGGGCCTCGCCCCGGAGGGCACCGGTGGTCCGGACGCCCCGGAGTGGAAGGGCATCGACGTCGGCTCGCCCTTCGACTACCCCAAGCAGGGAATCCTCTATGTGGCCAAGCACCTCGCCCAGCCCGGGCGGGAGGGCAGCCGCGGGGACATGATGGACGAGCTGGCCGAGCTGGTGGAGGCCGCCGGAGGCCGCACCCTGGGGCTGTTCTCCTCGATGCGGGCCGCCCAGGCGGCGGCGGAGGAACTGCGCGGCAGGCTGGACAACCCGATCCTGCTGCAGGGCGAGGACACCCTGGGTGAGCTGATCCGGGCCTTCGCGGCCGACCCGGGCACCTGTCTGTTCGGCACCCTGTCGCTGTGGCAGGGAGTGGATGTGCCCGGCCCCAGCTGCCAGCTGGTGGTCATGGACCGCATCCCCTTCCCGCGCCCGGACGACCCGCTGATGAGCGCCCGGCAGAAGGCGGTCGAGGAGGGCGGCGGCAACGGCTTCATGGCGGTGGCGGCCACCCATGCGGCACTGCTGATGGCGCAGGGTGCGGGGCGCCTGGTGCGCGCCTCGGGCGACCGGGGCGTGGTCGCGGTGCTCGATCCGCGGCTGGACCGCGCCCGCTACGGGAGCTTCCTGCGGGCTTCGATGCCGGACTTCTGGTACACCACCGACCGCAACCAGGTGCGCCGCTCGCTCGCCGCCATCGACGCGGCGGCCAAGACGGCTTCCTAGCCGCTCAGGCGCCGGCCTCGGTCAGGCCGGGAGAGAGCGGGCCAGAGAGTCGGCCGGAGAGAGGGACCCGGGCTCGGCGCCGCGGATCGACGCCGGGCCGGCAGGGACAGGGCCGGGGCAGCCGGAGGCGGCGGCTCCGGAGAGAGGTGAGCCCCGGAACCGGCGCAGTGGTCCCGGGGCCCGTCGTCAGGCGTGTCCTCAGACGCGCCGTAGCACCGCGACCACCTTGCCCAGGATGGTGGCCTCGTCGCCAGGGATGGGCTGGTAGGACGCGTTGTGCGGAAGCAGCCAGACATGGCCGTCCTCCCGCTTGAACCGCTTGACCGTGGCCTCGCCGTCCAGCATGGCGGCCACGATGTCGCCGTTCTCCGCGACCGGCTGCCGGCGTACCGTGACCCAGTCGCCGTCGCAGATCGCCGCCTCGATCATGGAGTCGCCGACGACCTTGAGGACGAAGAGCTCACCGTCACCCACCAGCTGGCGGGGGAGCGGGAAGACGTCCTCGACCGACTCCTCGGCCAGGATCGGGCCACCCGCCGCGATCCGGCCGACCAGGGGAACGTAGGAGGCGGCGGGCTTGCCCGCGGTGTCGGTGGGCTGCGCGCTGGGCTGGTCGGAGCCGCGCACCTCGTAGGCCCGGGGGCGGTGCGGGTCGCGGCGGAGGAAGCCCTTGCGCTCCAGGGCCATCAGCTGGTGGGCGACCGACGACGTGCTGGACAGGCCCACCGCCTGGCCGATCTCGCGCATGGACGGAGGGTAGCCGCGGCGCTGCACCGAGTCCCGGATCACCTCGATGACCCGCCGCTGCCGATCGGTGAGGCCGGAGCTGTCGGCGCGGATCCCTGGAGGGCGGCCTGGGAGCGAGCGTGTGGGCTTGGCACCCTCGGAGTTCGTGGCTGCGTCATCCATCGTGTGCGTGCGTTCGAGTCGACTCTGGGAGCGGTCCTGGGCGGTGATGGTGGCGCTGTCTGTGGTGGTGGTCACGTCGTCGGCCCCTCTCGAATTGTTCTCCCTGGTTGGTCAACGGTAGTTGCTTTCGAAAGGTTGCGCCAAACACACGTTCGAGTGAAATATCGCAGAAAGGCTGACGCGAACATGGGATCGGGTGTATAGGCCGGATGTGATCCGGTGTGTCGGTTCGCGTCCAGTGTGGCACCCGCTCCCCCGCGGATCGGTGACCGGGTCGCTTCGCGTACCCTCGTGGCTGCCCCCGTGGCGCGACACGCCTGTGGCGCCGGTTGATTTCCGGCACCACATCTTGTGGTCGGGCGGACATAGATCACCTACGGGTAGTGGTCCGCGTGAATCCAGGCCCCCGGCGTCGCCTATGCTTGGGGCTACTCCGGAAGGGCGCCTCCATGGGCTCGCCGGTGTTATCGGCCGTACCCCGGTGCACCCGGGCGCATACGGCGTCGACGTAGTTCTCGTGGGTGAAACGAAGGGTGGGAGACCGTGCACTGCCCCTTCTGCAGGCACCCCGACAGCCGGGTCGTCGACAGCCGGACCACGGACGACGGCTGCTCGATCCGCAGACGTCGCCAGTGCCCGGACTGCTCCCGGCGCTTCACCACCGTGGAGACGGCGTCCCTGATGGTGATCAAGCGGAGCGGGGTCACCGAGCCCTTCAGCCGCAACAAGGTCATCTCGGGGGTCCGCAAGGCATGCCAGGGGCGGCCCGTCACCGAGGACGCGCTGGCGCAGCTCGGTCAGCGGGTCGAGGAGGCGGTGCGCGCCACCGGCAGCGCCGAGCTGTCCACCCATGACGTCGGGCTGGCCATACTGGGCCCACTCAAGGAGCTCGACCTCGTGGCCTACCTGCGCTTCGCGTCTGTCTACCAGGCGTTCGACTCGCTGGAGGACTTCGAAGCGGCGGTCGCCGAGCTGCGTGCGCAGCAGCGGCCCCCCGCGCCCGCCGCGAGCGGGTCCGGCGCCGATGGGGCCGCGGCGGCCCCCGCGCCCGTCACCGCCGACTGAGCGGCGGAAGCAAACGTGCCCGGGCGCGCAGTCGCGCGGGCGAAGGAACACAACACCGTGCCGGGAAGATTTCCGGCACTTCAGGGCGTTTTCGCCAGTACTGGGAGGCGGAATGACAGAGACGACGAGCGGCCCCGCGCGAGGCTCCCGCTCCAAGGGCGGCAAGGCGGGAGCCCGGCAGGGCATGCGTATCGAGCGCATCCACACCACCCCCGGAGTGCACCCGTACGACGAGGTGGTCTGGGAGCGCCGTGACGTCGTCATGACCAACTGGCGCGACGGCTCGGTCAACTTCGAGCAGCGCGGCGTCGAGTTCCCCGACTTCTGGTCGGTGAACGCGGTCAACATCGTCACCAGCAAGTACTTCCGCGGCGCGGTCGGCACCCCGCAGCGCGAGACCGGCCTCAAGCAGCTCATCGACCGGATCGTGCAGACGTACCGGAAGGCCGGCGAGGACCACGGCTACTTCGCCTCCCCGGCCGACGCGGAGATCTTCGAGCACGAGCTCGCCTACGCCCTGCTGCACCAGGTCTTCAGCTTCAACTCGCCGGTCTGGTTCAACGTCGGCACCCCGCAGCCGCAGCAGGTCAGCGCCTGCTTCATCCTCTCCGTCGACGACTCCATGGAGTCGATCCTCGACTGGTACAAGGAAGAGGGGATGATCTTCAAGGGCGGCTCCGGCGCCGGCCTGAACCTCTCCCGGATCCGCTCCAGCAAGGAGCTGCTGTCCTCCGGGGGGAACGCCTCCGGCCCGGTCTCCTTCATGCGGGGCGCGGACGCCTCCGCGGGCACCATCAAGTCCGGCGGCGCCACCCGCCGGGCCGCCAAGATGGTCGTGCTCGACGTCGACCACCCCGACATCGAGGACTTCATCGAGACCAAGGTCAAGGAAGAGGAGAAGATCCGCGCGCTGCGCGACGCGGGCTTCGACATGGACCTGGGCGGCGATGACATCACCTCCGTCCAGTACCAGAACGCCAACAACTCCGTCCGGGTCAACGACGAGTTCATGAAGGCGGTCGAGACCGGCGGCACCTTCGGGCTGCGCGCCCGGATGACCGGAGAGGTCATCGAGGAGGTCGACGCCAAGGGACTGTTCCGGAAGATGGCCGAGGCCGCCTGGGCCTGCGCCGACCCCGGCATCCAGTACGACGACACCATCAACCGGTGGCACACGTGCCCGGAGTCCGGCCGGATCACCGCGTCGAACCCGTGCAGCGAGTACATGCACCTGGACAACACCTCGTGCAACCTCGCCTCGCTGAACCTGATGAAGTTCCTCAAGGACGACGGCCAGGGGCACCAGGCCTTCGACGCCGAGCGCTTCGCCAAGGTCGTCGAGCTGGTCATCACCGCGATGGACATCTCCATCTGCTTCGCCGACTTCCCCACCCAGAAGATCGGCGAGAACACCCGCGCCTTCCGCCAGCTGGGCATCGGCTACGCCAACCTCGGCGCGCTGCTGATGGCCACCGGCCACGCGTACGACAGTGAGGGGGGCCGGGCGCTCGCCGGGGCCATCACCTCCCTGATGACCGGTACCTCCTACCGGCGCTCCGCCGAGCTGGCGGCCGTCGTCGGCCCGTACGACGGGTACGCGCGCAACGCCGAGCCGCACCAGCGTGTGATGAAGCAGCACGCGGACGCCAACGCCGCCGCCACGCGGATGGACGACCTGGACACCCCGATCTGGGCCGCGGCCACCGAGGCGTGGCAGGACGTGCTGCGCCTGGGCGCCAAGAACGGCTTCCGCAACTCCCAGGCCAGCGTGATCGCGCCCACCGGCACCATCGGTCTGGCGATGGGCTGCGACACCACCGGCCTGGAGCCCGACCTGGCGCTGGTGAAGTTCAAGAAGCTGGTCGGCGGCGGCTCGATGCAGATCGTCAACGGCACGGTGCCGCAGGCCCTGCGTCGTCTCGGCTACCAGGCCGAGCAGGTGGAGGCGATCGTCGCCCACATCGCCGAGCACGGCAATGTCGTCGACGCGCCCGGCCTGAAGAGCGAGCACTACGAGGTGTTCGACTGCGCGATGGGCGAGCGCTCCATCTCCCCGATGGGGCACGTCCGGATGATGGCCGCGATCCAGCCGTGGATCTCCGGCGCGCTGTCCAAGACGGTCAACATGCCCGAGAGCGCCACCGTCGAAGAGGTCGAGGAGATCTACTTCGAGGCGTGGAAGATGGGCGTCAAGGCCCTGGCGATCTACCGCGACAACTGCAAGGTGGGCCAGCCGCTCTCCGCCAAGAAGAAGGAGAAGGAAGCGGACAAGGCCGCCGAGAAGGCGGAGGGGACCATCCGCGCGGCGGTCGAGAAGGTCGTCGAGTACCGTCCGGTCCGCAAGCGCCTCCCCAAGGGCCGCCCGGGCATCACCACCTCCTTCACGGTGGGTGGGGCCGAGGGGTACATGACGGCCAACTCCTACCCGGACGACGGTCTGGGCGAGGTCTTCCTGAAGATGTCCAAGCAGGGTTCGACCCTCGCGGGCATGATGGACGCCTTCTCGATCGCGGTCTCGGTGGGTCTGCAGTACGGCGTGCCGCTGGAGACCTACGTCTCGAAGTTCACCAACATGCGCTTCGAGCCGGCCGGCATGACCGACGACCCGGACGTGCGGATGGCGCAGTCGATCGTCGACTACATCTTCCGCCGCCTGGCGCTGGACTTCCTGCCCTTCGAGACCCGCTCCGCGCTCGGCATCCACTCGGCCGAGGAGCGTCAGCGCCACCTGGAGACCGGCTCCTACGAGCCGACCGACGAGGAGCTGGACGTCGAGGGCCTGGCCCAGTCCGCCCCGCGGCAGACCGAGCCGCCCAAGGCCGTCGCCGGCCCCAAGCCGGAGCCGGTGGCCGCCCCGGCGCCCCGGGAGGCGCACACCTCGGCGGAGCTGGTCGAGATGCAGCTGGGCATCAGCGCCGACGCCCCGCTCTGCTTCTCCTGCGGCACCAAGATGCAGCGCGCGGGCAGCTGCTACATCTGCGAGGGCTGCGGCTCCACCAGCGGGTGCAGCTGACCGGTCGCCCCACCGGTGGCCCGACCCACCGGTGAACCACCGCACCGAGGCGGGGGAGTCGCACTGCGCGGCTCCCCCGCCTCGCGTGCGCCCGGAGTTTGGCAGGATGGCGCCGGCACGTGGCGGATCGGGGAGACGGAGGACGCGTGCGGCGGACGATGTGGGGCGGCGGGGGCCTGGACCTCGACGCCTATCTGGCCCGGATCGGCTTCCGGGGAGAGGCCAGGCCGGATCTGGCGACCCTGCGCGCGGTACACCGCGGGCATGTGGCCGCGTTTCCGTTCGAGAACCTGGAGATCATGCTGGGCCGCCCCATCGTCCTGGACGTCACGGCGCTCCAGGACAAGATGGTGCGGGGTCCGCGCGGGGGCTACTGCTACGAGCAGAACCTGCTGTTCGCCGCGGCCCTGGAGCGGATCGGCTTCTCCTTCACCGGGCTCGGGGCGCGCATCCGGATGGGCAGCGACCGGCCGCGCGCCGTCACCCATATGCTGCTGAAGATCGCGGCGGACGGCCAGGAGTGGCTGGCGGACGTCGGATTCGGTGCCGAGGGGCTGCTGGAACCGATGCTGTTCCGCGACGGCGTCGAGGTCAGGCAGGGGGAGTGGACCTTCGGCCTCACCACCGCGGACCACGGGGTGCGGATACTGCGCTCTCTGCATCCGGAGGGCTGGTTCGACCTCTACTCCTTCACGCTGGAGGAGCGCTACCCGGTCGACTACACGGTGATGAACCACTACATAGCCACCCATCCGCACTCGCCGTTCGTCGCCCGGCCGGTGGTGCAGCGGACCGCGCCCGGAACGCGGCGCAGCCTGGTGGGGCCCCTGCTGACGATCACCCACCCCGACGGCACCGCCCAGGAGCGTGTGGTGCCGGCCACCGAGTTGGGAGCCCTGCTGCGGGAGATCTTCGGCATCGAACTGGCGGCCGAGGATCTCGCGATGCTGGAGAAGAGCTTCTTCTGACAGGCCCGAGGGAGCCGGGTGGGGCCGTACGATAGCGCGGTGCTGGTCAAGTGGATTCGCTGCACCGTGGTCGACCGCCGAGGCTTCGAACGCGGGCAGCGGAAGTGGGCGGGGTTGCCCGGTGAGCCGGGGTTCCGGGCGCAGGGTGGCGGCTGGAGCCAGCGCCGTGAGTCGGTGGCCCACATATTCAGCTTCTGGGAGAGCCGCGCGTTCTACGACTCCTTCATGGCGCGCTCGCACGACCGGCTGGCCGCGGCGCAGTCGGGCACGTTCAAGGACGGCCAGGTGCGGCTCTTCGAGCACCGGTTCGATGTGAAGGTCGGCTTCGAGCCGAAGTTCACCGAGGCGGATGTGGTGCGGGTGGCGCACTGCCGGGTGCATGAGGACCGGGTGGAGCACTTCGTGCACATGCAGGAGAAGGTGTGGAACCCGGCCATGGCCGGCTCACCGGGCATGCTGCGCGGCTCCTTCGGGGAGGCCGCGGGGAACGAGTTCCTGGTGCTGTCGATGTGGAACTCGACGGCCGAGCACGGAAAGTACCGCGCCGAGCGGGTGGAGCGCCTCGCCCTGCGCGCCCAGATCGAGGCGGATGTGGCCGCGATCGCCGGCGATGTGGTGAACCTCGAGCCCTCCTGGACGGTCGTGCAGTAGCCGGAGCCCCGAGGGCCCGGCGGGCTCCTGCCCGCCCGGCCGGGGCCCGGGTGGCCCGCTGCCCGGGTCCCGGCGGCTCATTCCGGCTCGTCCGCCGACCGGTACACCCCGGCCCGCAGCGCCGCGAGCGCGGCGGCCGCTGCCTGGTCGGCGTGTGCGGCCTCGAGCGGCTCGCGGGTGACCAGGGCGCGGAAGAACAGCGGCGCCGACACCGCGCGGGCGACCGCCCCCGCATCGCTGCCCGGCGGCAGCTCGCCGCGCTCCACCGCGCGCCGCAGTATCGGCGCGCAGCGCGCGAACCGCTCGGCGTAGAAGGCGCGAAGTGCCCCCGCCGCGCGCTCGGACTGGAAGGCCGCCGCGACGAAGGCCGTGGGCGCGGCGGCCCGCGCCGGGGCACCGAAGGTCTCGACCACCTCGTGGGCCAGCGCCCGGAGATCGCCGGCCAGGCTGCCGGTGTCCGGCGGTGCCCAGCTGTCCTCTCCCGCCAGGTCGAGGGCGTCGGCGACCAGCCCCTCCACACCTCCCCAGCGCCGGTAGAGGGTGGTCTTGTGCACGCCGGAGTGCTCGGCGACGTATTCGACGGTCAGCCCCGGGTAGCCGTGCTCGCCGAGCCCGGTGAGGACGGCGTCCCGGACGGCGGACCGGGTGCGGGCGGTGCGTCCGCCGGGGCGGACGGTGCCCGGCGCCGGGGGAGCGGATTCCGCAGTCAACTGCTACTCCCGTTGCGTTAGTGGACGGTCTGTGTCATCGTAAGGGTAACGCAACATCGGTTGCATTTGTTGTCGTTGTTCTTTGGTGATGACGCCCTGCTCCGGAGGTTCGCTCATGCCCACCCAACTCTCCCTGCGCGGGGTGACCATGTCCCGTGGCGACCGGCTGCTGCTCGACGACGTGACCTTCTCCGTCCGGCCCGGCGAGCGCGTCGGCGTCGTGGGGGAGAACGGCGCGGGCAAGTCCACCCTGCTCCGGTTGCTCGCCGGGGAGATCTCCCCTGACGAAGGCGAGGTCGTGACCCTGGCGGACGGCGGCGCCGGCCACCTGGCCCAGACTCCCCGGCTGCCTCCCGACCAGACCGTCGCGGACGCCATCGACGCGGCGCTGGCCGAGTTCAGAACCATGGAGCGGCGGCTGCGGGAGCTGGAGCGACAGCTGGCCGGCGCCGGACCGGAGACGCTGACCGCCTATGGTGAGCTGCTCACCGCCTTCGAGGCGCGCGGCGGCTACGAGGCCGACGCCCGGGTCGACAAGGCCCTGCACGGTCTGGGAGTGGCGCACCTGGGCAGGGACCGGGCGCTGGGCAGCCTCTCCGGGGGCGAGCAGGCCCGGCTGGGCCTGGCCTGCCTGATCGCCGCCGTGCCCGAGGTGCTGCTGCTCGACGAGCCGACCAACCATCTGGACGGCTCCACCCTCACCTGGCTGGAGGACGCGCTGCGGGCCCACCCCGGCACCGTGGTCACGGTCTCCCACGACCGGGTCTTCCTGGAGCGGGTGGCCACCGCGATCGTCGAGCTGGACGCCGACCGCCGCACCCTGGTCCGCTACGGCGGCGGATACGCCGGGTACATGGCCGAGAAGGCCGCGGCCCGCCACCGATGGGAGCAGGCGTACGAGCAGTGGTGCGCCCAGACCGCGGCGCTGGCCGAGACCGCCGCCGGCACCGCGCAGCGGGTGGCCCCCGGAAGGGCCCGCAAGGACGGCAACAAGATGGCCTACGACCGCGACAAGGGCCGGGTCCAGGCATCCGTCTCCAGCCGGGTGCGAAACGCACAGGAGCGGTTGCGCCGGCTCACCGAGGACCCGGTCCCGCGCCCGCCGGAGCCCTTGCGCTTCGCCGCCCGGCCCGCGGCGGGCGGCACCGAGGGCGTCCTGGTGGCGCTCGACGGGGTGCGCGTGGCCGACCGGCTCGCGGTGGACGGACTCACCGTGGCGGCGGGTGAGCGCCTGCTGGTCCACGGGGCGAACGGCGCGGGCAAGTCCACCCTCCTGCGGGTGATGGCCGGACAGGTGCGGCCGGAGGCGGGGCGCGTGCTGCGCCGCGGTCGGATCGGCTTTCTGGCCCAGGAGATTCCGGTGGACCGCCCCGGGGAGCAGCTGCTGGCCGCCTTCGGCCGAGGGCTGCCGGGCGATCCGCAGGAGCACGCCGAGCGCCTTCTCTCCTTCGGCCTCTTCCGGGCCCGGGACCTCCACGTGCCCACCGGCTCGCTGTCGGCCGGTCAGCGCCGCCGGTTGGCGCTGGCGCGGTTGCTGGCTCGCCCGGCGGACCTGCTGCTGCTCGACGAGGTGACCAACCACCTGGCACTCGACTTGGTCGAGGAGCTGGAGCGGGCGCTGGAGAGCTGGTCCGGAGCACTGGTGCTGGTCTCCCACGACCGCTCGCTGCGCAGCCGCTTCAGCGGCCGGGTCTGCGAGATACGCCGAGGGCGGCTGGTCCCCGGCGCGCGGCCGGCGCCGGCACCGGCACCGATACCGGTCGGAGCGGGGTGAACCGGCGGCCCGGCAGGCTCGGCAGCTGGCGGCAGCTGCCGGCGTGCGGCGCCCCGCGGCCGTACGCACCGGTGCCTGCCCGGAGCTGCCCAGGGTCGGGACGGATCCACGGTCGGGCCCGACCCGACGGACAGGCCCTACTGTGGCCGCATGGCACGACCGCGTCGCATCGTCCTCGTCCGGCACGGCGAATCGGAGGGAAACGTCGATGACACGGTGTACGAGCGAGAACCCGATCATGCGCTCCACCTGACCGAACTGGGGCGGCGGCAGGCCCGGGAGGCGGGGGACCGATTGCGCGAGATGTTCGGGCAGGAGCAGGTCTCGGCCTACGTCTCCCCGTACCGCCGCACCCACGAGACCTTGCAGCTACTCGGCCTCGACCCCGTCCTGACAAGGGTCCGGGAGGAGCCGAGGCTGCGGGAGCAGGACTGGGGGAACTGGCAGGACCGGGAGGACGTCCGCAGGCAGAAGCTCTACCGGGACGCCTACGGCCACTTCTTCTACCGATTCGCCCAGGGGGAGTCGGGTGCCGATGTGTACGACCGGGTGGGAGCCTTCCTGGAGAGCCTGTGGCGCAGCTTCGAGGACCCGGCCCATCCGCCGAACGTCCTGCTCGTCACCCACGGCCTCACCATGAGGCTGTTCTGCATGCGATGGCTGCACTGGTCCGTCGCCGAGTTCGAGTCCCTTTCGAACCCGGACAACGGTGAGACCAGGGCGCTGCTGCTCGGCGACGACGGCCGGTACCGGCTCGACCGGCCCTTCGAGCGATGGCGTACCCCCGAGCCGTACGGCCCCACCGGTTAGAGTTCGCAGCGATGAGCGACGACCGTTTCACCCGCGCCCTCGCCAGCCTGCGGGGGCTGGCCGTGGGAGATGCCCTCGGCTCCCAGTTCTTCGTGCCCGCCAACTTCCCGTCCCTGACCCGGCGCGAGCTGCCGCCCGGGCCCTGGCAGTGGACGGACGACACCGAGATGGCCTGCTCCGTGCTGGCCGTCCTGGCCACGCACGGCCGCATCGACCAGGACGCACTGGCCTGGTCCTTCGCCGAGCACCACGACTTCGACCGCGGCTACGGCCCCGCCGTCAACCGCATGCTCCGACTGGTCCGGGAGGGCGGCGACTGGCGCGAGCTGGCGTCCGCCCTGTTCAACGGGGAGGGTTCCTGGGGCAATGGAGCGGCCATGCGCATCGCTCCCCTCGGCGCCTGGTACGCGGGCGATGCCGAGCAGGCCACACACCAGGCGGAGATCTCCGCCTACACCACCCATCAGCACCGGGAGGCCGTCGCCGGAACGATGGCGGTGGCCGCCGCCGCCGCGCTGGTCGCCGACCCGGTGGGCCCCAAGGCTCCGGAGGCCCTGCTGGACGCCGTGGTCGCACTGGTGCCGCGCAGCGCCGTACAGGCGGGGCTGCGCCGCGCCCGCGACATGCTCGACTACGAGGACGCGGGCACCGTGGCGGCCGTGCTCGGCTGCGGGCGCCGCACCAGTGCCCATGACACGGTGCCCTTCGCGCTGTGGGCCGCAGCCCGCCACCTGGGCTCCTACCAGGAGCTTTTCTGGACGACCGCGCAGGTGGGCGGGGACGTCGACACCACCTGCGCCATTGCCGGCGGAGTGGTGGCGGCCGGACCGGCGGGAGCGCCGCCGGCCGAATGGTCGGAGCGCACCGAGCCGCTCCCGGACTGGTTGCCCGGCACCGGCTGAGCGGCATGGGGCTGCTGTCGCCGGTCCGGCTACCCGGCGCCTGAGGCGGCGGCGTAGTGTTGTTCATGTCATGCCCTACGAACCGCCCACTCACCGTGTCGAACGCTCTCTGCGCGCCACCACCGGAGCCCGCGTCGTCGTCGGAATCGACGAAGTCGGGCGCGGCGCGTGGGCGGGACCGGTCACCGTCTGCGCGGCCGTCACCGGGCTGCGTCGCCCGCCCGCCGGGCTCACCGACTCCAAGCTGCTGACCCCCAGGCGGCGCACCGAGCTCGCGGGGCAGTTGGAGTCCTGGGTCACCGCCCACGCGCTCGGCCACGCCTCTCCGCAGGAGATCGACGAGCTGGGTATGACCGCCGCACTCCGGCTGGCGGCCACCCGGGCCCTGGAACTGCTTCCGGTGCCGCCCGACGCGGTGATCCTGGACGGCAAGCACGACTACCTCGGCGCCCCCTGGCAGGTGCGGACGGTCATCAAGGGCGACCGGAGCTGTGTGGTGGTCGCCGCCGCCTCCGTGATCGCCAAGGTCCGGCGGGACGCCATGATGGCCGAACTGGGCGTGGACCACCAGGACTTCTGCTTTGGCGACAACGCCGGTTACCCTTCGCCGGTGCACCGCGCCGCGCTGGAGGAGTTCGGGCCCACCCCGCACCACCGACTGACCTGGTCCTACCTGGACGCCCTGCCGCGCTGGCGGCACCTCAAGCGGGGCCGCAGCGCCCCTCAAGCCGCTGCGATGGAAGCCGCTGGCCAACTCGGCTTCGACTTCTGAGCGGACCATTCCGCCACCCGCCGATGCGACTCGCACCGGCGTTTGATAAATATCAACCCATGCCTCTCTTCCCCGAGGAGCCTCAGATTCACGAGAGTGTCCCGGGTCCCCGCGCGACGCCGGCCGCAGGCCGCACCGTGCCGACCCCCCGCCCTGTTCCCGGTCTCTTAT
>NZ_SRID01000799.1 GCF_004684805.1 Streptomyces palmae | reverse complement strand
GCTGCGGGCGGCGGTCGGGCTGGTGCCGGAGCCGTTGCTGGGCTTGGTGTGGTCGCCGCCTCCGCCGCCCCCGCAGCCGAGGGCGAGCAGGCCCAGGGCGCAGACGGCGGCGGCGCCGGCCGCGGCCCGTGCCGCCGTGGTCTGGGGGAATCCGCGGGGCTGCCGCATCGGAACGAACCTCCCTCGGGCGCCCCACGTCCTGGCACCTCAGCCGGGCCTGATCGATATCCCCATCATCACCGCATAGCCGACATACGGCACATCACAGACTCAGCTGACGATCGGAAGAATGCGTCGGATGGCCGCGTGATCCCGGGCGCGACGCCCGAGACGCCGGAGAAAGCGCAGGTCGGCACGGGGGAAACGGTGCGGCACGGCAGGTCGCCCCGCCATGGTGGACACCTCCCGTACGGGTGAAATTCGCGCATCCGTCGGACAGCGCCTGAGATGCGCCGTTACGGTTGCGTCGCTCCCGTATCTGACGTCCCACCAGCCACTCGTTCGTACCGCGCGCCAGAGGAGCCCACCCCGCCCATGGAC
>NZ_SRID01000131.1 GCF_004684805.1 Streptomyces palmae | reverse complement strand
GGCCACCGCTGAGAGGTGCTCCCGGGGCGGTGCCCCCAGCCCACCACTGCCCTCAAGGGAAGGGCGCTCTGCGCCTTCCACCCGTCGCCCGCCACCGCCCTCGCTGGAGCGCTCCGCGCCCCCTTGTTCGTGCGAGCCCAGATCCGCAGTGTTCATGGACATGATGCTACCCCGATTTCGTCAGAGTGACGATTTCTGGGGTCCTTTATGCGACGGCCTGCCCTGGGTGGCAGCATGGAACCCGTGAGTGTCGCACCGGTGGAGATCGAGAAACCCGAGTCGAGTGAAGCGTCCTCGGCGGTACCCGAGCCCGATGTGCCCTGGGTCACGGTGGTTCACAACGACCCGGTGAACCTCATGAGCTATGTCACCTATGTCTTCCAGACCTACTTCGGCTACCCGAAGGACAAGGCGCACCGACTGATGTTGGACGTTCACCACAAGGGCCGCGCGATCGTCTCCAGCGGCAGCCGTGAGGAGATGGAACGCGACGTGCAGGCCATGCACGGGTACGGCCTGTGGGCCACCCTTCAGCAGGACCGCTGATGCTGGGGTACTTCGAGCCGCTGCCCGGCGGCGGGGCGTCGATCGCCCTGGACGAGGCCCAGGTGTCCATTCTGCGCAGCTTCGCCGTTCAGCTGCTGGAGCTGATCGGCCCGGGGCAGGACGCGGTCGGCGGGGCGGACCCGCTGGACGCGCTCTTCGCCGAGGGGCCCACCGAGCCGCCCTCCGATCCGGCGCTGGCCCGGCTCTTCCCGGACGCCTACGTGGACCCCGCCGCACCGCTGCCCGGTCCCGGGGATTCCGAGGCGGCGCGGGCGGCCGAGGAGGCGCGGGCCGCCTCCGCCGAGTTCCGCCGCTACACCGAGAACGACCTGCGGGCCCGCAAGCGCGAGGACGCGCTGGCGGTGGTGCGCTCGCTGGACGCGGTCGGCAGCCGGCTGGCCGCCGAGCGGGAGGCCGGCGACGGCGGGGACGGCGGGGAGGGTGCGACCGGTCCGGCCGCGGTGCTGGAGCTGGATCCGGAGCTGAGCCGGCGCTGGCTGGGCACCCTCAACGACCTGCGGCTGGCGGTCGGCACCCGGCTGGAGGTGAGCGACGAGGCGGACGGCAGCGAACTGCTGCGGCTGCCCGACTCCGACCCGCGCAAGCCGATGGCGGTCGCCTACATCTGGCTCGGTGAACTCCAGGAGACCCTGGTGGAAACACTGTGACGCCCACCGGGGCATGAAGTCCTGATCGCGTACCGGAATTGGCCACTTCGGCCAGCATTTCTGACATAACGGATAGGTGTTCGCTCAGCGGAGTCTCAACTTCGAATAACGATCACATTACCGCGTACGTCTTATTTGCTGACGCTTGTCCTTTGCGTCCGCTTCTTCCTGTGCTTCCCCTCACATTCGCCCGTGTGGATCTCTGTTGCGGGCGTGATAAATCTTCACGACCGCCGCGGACGCCACCCCTGTCCGCGGGGGCGCTTGGGCCGGCTGACCGCCGGTAGCACTCCATGAAATCCGGGGGGATCGGGACCCGATCCGAGCCGAGAGGCCGGGTCGGAATGGAGAAAGGCGTCCACAGCATGACCTCGGTGCAGGTCGACGAGCAGCATGGCGGCCACTCGGCCGCGGTCAACGAACCCGAAGAGGGTTACCAGCGCGGACTCGGTAACCGTCAGATCCAGATGATCGCCATCGGTGGCGCCATCGGTACCGGCCTGTTCCTCGGGGCAGGCAAGGCCATCTCCAAGGCCGGACCCAGCCTCATCCTGGCGTACGCCATCGCGGGCCTGGTCATCTTCTTCATCATGCGGGCCCTGGGCGAGCTGCTCATGTACCGCCCCGTCTCGGGCTCCTTCTCGGAGTACGCCCGCGAGTTCCTCGGCCCGTTCTTCGGCTTCGTGACCGGCTGGACGTACTGGCTCTTCTGGGTCGTCACCGGCATCACCGAGGTGACCGCGGCGGCCGCGTACGTGCAGTACTGGAACGAGGACATCCCGCAGTGGGCCTCGGCGCTGGTCTTCACCGTGCTGCTGTACTTCGTGAACCTGATCTCCGTGAAGCTCTTCGGTGAGCTGGAGTTCTGGTTCTCCATGGTCAAGGTCACCGCCATCATCGGCATGATCCTGATCGGCCTGGGCGTGATCCTTTTCGGCTTCTCCGACGCCGGCGACACCGCCTCCTTCAGTCAGCTGTGGAGCCACGGCGGCTTCTTCCCCAAGGGCATCGGCGGCACGCTGATGACCCTGCAGATCGTGATGTTCGCCTTCCTCGCCGTCGAGCTGGTCGGCGTCACCGCGGGCGAGGCCACCAACCCCAAGAAGACCCTGCCCCAGGCCATCAACACCGTGCCGTGGCGGATCGCCCTCTTCTACCTGGGCGCCCTCATCATCATCCTGTCCGTGGTCAGCTGGACCGTCTTCGAGCCCGGCGTGAGCCCCTTCGTGGCGGCCTTCGCCAAGATCGGCCTGCCGGCCGGCGCGGGCATCGTCAACTTCGTGGTGCTCACCGCGGCCCTGTCGTCCTGCAACTCCGGCATGTACTCCACCGGCCGGATGCTCCGCGACCTCTCGCTCAACGGCCAGGGCCCGAAGTTCTTCAACACGCTGTCGCCCTCGGGCCTGCCGCTGCGCGGTACCACCGTCTCCGCGGTCTTCATGCTGTTCGGCGTGTTCATCAACTACCAGTGGCCGGGCAAGGCGTTCGACTACGTGGTCTCCTTCGCCACCATCTCGGGCATGTGGGCCTGGATCATGATCCTCTGCTCCCAGCTGGTCTACCGCCGCAAGGTCAACGCCGGCCTGCTGCCGCGCTCGGACTTCCAGGCCCCCGGATACCCGTGGACCAGCGTCTTCGCGCTCGCCTTCATCGGCATGGTGATCGTGCTGATGGGCATCGACGAGGACGCCCGGATCTCGCTGTACTGCGCTCCGATCTGGGGCCTGATCATGGCCGTCTCGTACTTCGTGATCGGCAGGCGCAACCCCTCCGCCTTCGCCCGCAAGACCGAGGTCATCGACGCCACCGCCGCCGAGCGGGAGCCGGCCGACCGCGCCCCGCAGAACTGACCCACCGGCCCGCGAGGGCCGGCACCGAAGGGCTGCCCCAACAGCCCCGTCTCACCAGGCGGGCTCCGGATCTCACCTCCGGGGCCCGCCTGGGGCGTGTCTGCTTATCCTTCTCCCCATGCTGACCATCACCCAGGCCCTGCGCGACGAGATCGTCAAGCACGCCCGCGCCGACCACCCCGACGAGGCATGCGGAGTCATCGCCGGACCGGTCGGCAGCGGCCGGCCGGAGCGCTTCATCCCGATGCTCAACGCGGCCCGGTCGCCCACGTTCTACGAGTTCGACTCCGCCGACCTGCTCAAGCTCTACCGGGAGATGGACGACCGGGACGAGGAGCCGGTGGTCATCTACCACTCGCACACCGCCACCGAGGCGTACCCCTCCCGTACCGACATCACCTACGCCAACGAGCCGGGCGCCCACTATGTGCTGGTATCCACCGCCGAGTGCGGCAACGGCGAGGGCCCGGTGCAGTTCCGTTCGTTCCGCATCGTGGACGGAGAGGTCACCGAGGAGGAGGTTCGGGTGGTCGAGGACTACCCCGCCTGAGCCCCATCCCGCCATGTGGTCGCGAAACGTCCGGACCATGGGACAGATTTCCGAAGGTCGGTCCGGGAATCGATACGATGACCGCATGGTTGTCCAGGACGTGAGCGACATATAGGCCCGGCGCCCCCGCGCCGAGCCCCGCCGTACCTCCCCTGAACGTCGTCCGGGGTGCCCTCAGCCGCCGGACAGGCCCGCCGACCGCACCCCTCCCCGCGACAGGAGCCCCCCATGGCCATCGAGGTCCGCATCCCGACCATCCTCCGCACCTACACCGACGGCCAGAAGGCGGTCGAGGGCAAGGGCGCCACCCTCGCCGAGCTCATCGCCGACCTGGAGAGCCGGCACAGCGGCATCGAGGACCGCCTGATCGAGAACGGCAAGCTGCGCCGCTTCGTGAACGTCTACCTCAACGACGAGGACGTGCGCTTCCTCGACGGCCTGTCCACCGCGCTCGACGACGGCGACAGCGTCACCATCCTGCCGGCGGTGGCGGGCGGCTCCGAGCACGCCGCGGCCCACCTCGCCTGATGCGCTACGACAGCCCCCTCGCCGCGGTCGGCAACACCCCCCTGGTCCGACTGCCCCGGCTCTCGCCCTCCGCCGAGGTCTCGGTCTGGGCCAAGCTGGAGGACCGCAACCCCACCGGCTCGGTCAAGGACCGCCCCGCGCTCCATATGATCGAACAGGCGGAGAAGGACGGCCGGTTGCGCCCCGGCTGCACCATCCTGGAGCCGACCAGCGGCAACACCGGCATCTCCCTCGCCATGGCGGCCAAGCTCAAGGGCTACCGCATGGTGTGCGTCATGCCGGAGAACACCAGTCAGGAACGGCGCGGGCTGCTCGCCATGTGGGGCGCGGAGATCATCCCCTCGCCCGCGGCCGGCGGCTCCAACACCGCCGTGCGCATCGCCAAGGAACTGGCCGCCGAGCACCCGGACTGGGTGATGCTCTACCAGTACGGCAACCCGGACAACGCGGCCGCCCACTACGCCACCACCGGCCCAGAGATCCTCGCCGACCTGCCCACCATCACCCACTTCGTGGCCGGCCTGGGCACCACCGGCACCCTCATGGGCGTCGGCCGCTACCTGCGCGAGAACCGCCCCGAGGTGCAGATCGTCGCCGCCGAGCCGCGCTACGACGACGTGGTGTACGGACTGCGCAACCTCGACGAGGGCTTCGTCCCCGAGCTGTACGACGAGTCCGTCCTCACCACTCGCTTCTCGGTGGGCTCCGGCGACGCGGTGGCCCGCACCCGGGAACTCCTCGCCGAGGAGGGCATCTTCGCCGGCGTCTCCACCGGCGCCGCACTGCACGCCGCGCTCGGGATGGCCCGCAAGGCCGTCAAGGCGGGCCGCAGCGCCGACATCGTCTTCATCGTCGCCGACGGCGGCTGGAAGTACCTGTCCACCGGCGTGTACACGGCCCCCACCACCGAGGAAGCCATCGAGACCCTGCACGGCCAACTCTGGGCCTAGCCGCTCCTGGGCACCGCACGCCCGATCCGCGACAGCGGCCGTGCCCGTGTACGGACCGGGCCGTGAAGCCCTGGCGCCGACCCGGACGGGGAGGGCGCCCCTGAGCCGCCGGGCCGTGACATCCCCTCCGGAGGGGAAGGGCGGGGCCCCGACCCCGCGATACGACACCGTTCGGCCGGACCTCCCAGCGAGGTCCGGCCGTCCTGGTGATTCCAGCCACAACGGCGGCTCGTGGAGGAGCGACCTGGGCTTTCGCCCCTTACGCTCTTGGGCACCGCATGACCCCCGGACCCGCCCCTGGCCCTCGGCATGGGGACCCCCCCAAGGAGGTTCCTGCTTCATGAAGCTCACCGTCGTCGGATGCTCGGGGTCGTTCCCGTCCACGGAATCGGCCTGCTCGAGCTATCTCGTGGAGACCGACGACTTCCGGCTGCTCCTCGACATGGGCAACGGCGCCCTCGGCGAGTTGCAGCGCCACTGCGGCCTCTACGACCTCGACGCGGTGCTGCTGTCACATCTCCACCCCGACCACTGCATCGACATGTGCGGCTACTTCGTCGCCCGCTACTACCGGTTCGACGGCGGCCGGGCGCACGCCATCCCCGTCTACGGCCCCGAGGGCACCGAGCGGCGACTGGTCCGGGCGTACGACGACGTACCGGACGAGGCGTGCATGAGCGAGGTCTTCGACTTCCGCACCCTGACCCCCGGCAGCTTCCGCCTCGGTCCCTTCACGGTGCGGGTGGCCCGGGTCAGCCACCCGGTGGAGGCCTTCGGCTTCCGCATCGAGCACAACGGCCGGTCGCTGGTCTACTCGGGAGACACCGGCCCCTGCGAGGCGCTGCGCGAGCTGGCCGAGGGCGCCGACCTCTTCCTCTGCGAGGCCGCGTTCACCCACGGCAAGGAGGACATCCCCAACCTCCACCTCAACGGCCGCCAGGCCGGCGAGCACGCCCAGGCCGCCGGCGTCCGCCAGCTGGTCCTCACCCACATCCCCCCGTGGACCGACCCCCAGACCAACCAGCGCGACGCGCAGGAGGTCTTCGACGGCCCCGTCGAACTGGCCAAGACGGGCGCGGTCTACGAGCTCTAGCCGCGGACGGCGCGGCGAGGCGGCGGCACGACGGGGCGGCGGACGGGGGAGCAGCGGGAAGCCCCCGGAGGACACCGAAGCACCCGATGCCCCGAAAAGCAGACGCCGGGCGGGCTGGAGGATCCAGCCCGCCCGGCGGGGTTCCTCCCGGGCCGGCCCGGGAGGTCGAGGTCGAGGGTCAGGCGCCGCCGGCCGAAGCCGCGTCCCCGTTCTGGGCGGGCACCTTGTCCTGGGCCTTCTCCTTGAGCTTGGCCTTGCGCGCGGCCCGCTTCTCCGCGGCCGCCGCCTCGGCGGCCGCCTCCGCCGCCGCGTCGTCCAGCGTGTCCTCCGGCTCACGCCCCGGCGTCGGCAGGTTGAACTTGGTGATCGCGAAGCGGAACACCACGTAGTAGACGACGGCGAAGGCCAGACCGATCGGGATCAGCAGCCACGCCTTCTCGCTGTGCGAGTAGCCCAGCAGGTAGTCGATCAGGCCGCCGGAGAAGTTGAAACCGCTGCGGATGCCCAGCGCCCAGGTCAGGCCCATGGAGACACCGGTGAGCACGGCGTGGATGCCGTAGAGCACCGGGGCGATGAACATGAAGGAGAACTCGAGCGGCTCGGTGACACCGGTCACGAACGCGGTCAGCGAGACCGAGATCATCATGCCCAGCACGGCCTTGCGGCGCTCGGGGCGGGCGCAGTGCGCGATGGCCAGCGCGGCGGCCGGCAGCGCGAACATCATGATCGGGAAGAAGCCGGTCATGAACATTCCGGCGGTCGGGTCATCGTGGACGTAGCGCGCGATGTCGCCGTGGACGGTCTCGCCGCCGGACTTGAAGTCGCCGAACTGGAACCAGGCGAAGGTGTTCAGCAGCATGTGCATGCCGATGGGGATCAGCAGCCGGTTGATCACACCGAAGATGCCGGCGCCCAGTGAGCCGTTGTCGGAGAGCCACTCGGAGAAGTTGTTCAGGCCGTCACCGATCGGAGCCCAGGCGTAGCCGAAGAGCACGCCGTAGGCCAGGCCCGCGAAGGACATCAGGATCGGGATGAAGCGCCGGCCGCTGAAGAAGCCCAGCCAGTCGGGCAGCCGGGTGCGGTGGTACTTCTCCCACAGCACGGCCGCGGTCAGGCCCACCACGATGCCGCCGAGCACGCCCGGGTCCTGGGGCTTGCCGGTCACATCGCTGACGAAGCCGTTGAGCACCTCCCGGTAGACCAGGAAGCCGACCAGCGCGGCGAAGGCGGTGGAGCCGTCCGCCTTCTTGGCGAAGCCGATGGCCACACCGACGCAGAAGAGCAGGGCCAGGTTGGTCCCGAAGAGCGCGCCGCCCGCGTTGCTGAATATCTCGGCGACCTTGTTCCAGCCCAGGCCGTCCTGGCCGAAGACATCGGGCTGGCCGAGGCGGCTCAGGAGGCCCGCGGCGGGCAGTGCGGCCACCGGCAGCTGCAGGCTGCGCCCGATTTTCTGCATACCCTGGATGACGCCCGCGCCCCGCTTTTTAGCGGGAGCCTCCGTGGCGGTGGCCGTACTCATCGGATTCCTCCTGGTGAGGCGGGCGCTCGGGGGTTTGGGCAGCCCGCTTTGGTCTACACCACATTGGTGGTTTAGACCTGTTGTAACACGGCGGCAAGGGGCAGAGGAATCCAGAGTTCCAGGGTTTCGTGTGGTCTAAACCACATCGTTATCACCCCTCTCGATCGCCGGTGCGGTCTCGTGCGCATAATGGTGTAGACCACTCGCTGGCGAGGGGTGTCGGGGGCGTCGGGAGCGTCGATGCTCCTCGGTACGGCCTGCCGCACTCGATGGCCGTCCTCTTCACCAGGCGACGGACATACGCCTGCGAAGCTGGGCTGAACGTGGTTAACGTATGAAAATCGCTCATCGGTGCCGCCGAAGGGCCGAAACAACAGGAGTGGCCATGGCCAGCAAGGCTGAGAAGATCGTCGCCGGGCTCGGCGGTATCGACAACATCCTCGAGATCGAGGGGTGCATCACCCGGCTGCGCACCGAGGTCGAGGACGCGGGCCTGGTGAACGAAGCCGCGCTCAAGGCCGCCGGCGCGCACGGCGTCGTCAAGATGGGCTCCGCGATCCAGGTCGTGGTGGGCACCGACGCGGACCCGATCGCCGCCGAGATCGAAGACCTGATGTAACGAGCACCCCTCGGCCCCAGGCGGCCGGAAGCCCCGCGAACGGCGTCGGATGTCCGGATGATCGCCTGACGAACGGATGTCCGGGCCGGCGCCCGGTGAGCGGACATCGCCCCCGGCGAGCCGATGCGGCGCCCGGCCCGCCCCGACCGGCCGTCCGCACCCAGGGCCCCGCGGTCCCCCGGACCGATCGGGGCCCTCGGCGCAGCCGATAGGCTCGACCCCATGTCTCGTATCGACGGCCGTACCCCCGACCAGCTCCGCCCCGTGACCATCGAGCGCGCCTGGAGCAAGCACGCCGAGGGCTCCGTCCTCGTCTCCTTCGGGGACACCCGCGTCCTGTGCACCGCCAGCTTCACCGAGGGCGTGCCGCGCTGGCGCAAGGGCAGCGGCGAGGGCTGGGTCACCGCCGAGTACGCCATGCTGCCGCGCTCCACCAACACCCGCGGCGACCGCGAGTCGGTGCGCGGCAAGATCGGCGGCCGGACCCACGAGATCTCCCGCCTCATCGGCCGCTCGCTGCGCGCCGTCATCGACTTCAAGGCCCTCGGCGAGAACACCGTGGTCCTGGACTGCGATGTCCTCCAGGCCGACGGCGGCACCCGCACCGCGGCCATCACCGGTGCCTATGTCGCCCTCGCCGACGCGGTCGCCTGGGCCCAGGGCAAGAAGCTGATCAAGGCCAACCGCAAGCCGCTCACCGGCACCGTCGCCGCGGTCAGCGTCGGCATCGTGGACGGGGTGCCGCTGCTCGACCTCTGCTACGAGGAGGACGTGCGCGCCGAGACCGACATGAACGTGGTCTGCACCGGCGACGGCCGCTTCGTCGAGGTCCAGGGCACCGCCGAGGGCCAGCCCTTCGCCCGCGAGGAGCTGAACGGGCTGCTCGACCTCGCGGTGGCCGGCTGCGGCCAGCTCGACGCCCTCCAGCGCGAGGCCCTCGCCGCCACCCTCTGAGCGGTCCGCGAGCCGGGCGGGCACCCGGTCTGGAAGCAACCCGGCGCGGGGGTTCCGGCGTTCTATCAGACGGCAGGGCCGGGGCGCGTCCGTCGCGGTACGGGGCGCCCGCGGCCGCGATCCAGGGGAGGGAGCCCGCCATGCCCGCACACCGGCCGCATCCGCCGACCGGCCATCACCACCACGCCCCGGCCGCGGACCACCGACCTGGGCAAGGCCGGGCCGGGGAGGTCCGGCCGGGGCACGGCTGGGCCGAACACGACCGGCAGGGGTGTGAGCGGGGCGGGTCTGTCTCGCCGGGGAACGACCGGCCGGGCCGCGATCGGGCCGGGGCCGATTCAGCCCGGCCGAGCCCGGCCCGGCCCGCCCAGGCCGCCGGCCCGGCACCCCGCCCGCGCCGGAGCCGTGCCGCCGGGCCGGTGGCCGCCGCGCTCACCGCTGCCGCGCTCGCCCTGTCCATACCGTTGCTGACCGGCTGCGACTCGGTCCGCAAGGCGGTGGACTGCGCCCGCCTCGCGGTGGAGATCTCCAATGACGTGAACGACCTGCAGAGCGCGCTCACCGCCACCGCGGTCAACCCGGACGACGCCGACCGGATCATCGACAGCCTCGACCGGGACCTCGCCAAGCTCGACAAGCGGACCGACAACACGGACGTCGGCAAGGCGGTGGACAACCTCCAGCAGGCCGTGGACAACGTGCGGACCGCCCTCGACCGAGGTGAGAAGCCCGACCTCAGCCCGGTGGCCGCCGCCGCCGGCGAGCTGACCGACGTCTGCACACCGGGATAATCGTTCAATGCAGTCACACTCCCAGGGGTCCGCCCCCGAACACCGCCGTCTGATCCTGGCCACCCGGAACGCCAACAAGGTCATAGAGCTGCGGGCGATCCTCGCCGGTGCCGGGCTCGACCTGGAGCTGGTCGGCGCCGACGCCTACCCGGAGATCCCGGACGTCAAGGAGACCGGCACCAGCTTCGCCGAGAACGCGCTGCTCAAGGCCGTCACCCTGGCCCGCGCCACCGGCCTGCCCGCGATCGCCGACGACTCCGGGCTCTGCGTGGACGTACTCGGCGGCGCCCCCGGCATCTTCTCCGCCCGCTGGGCGGGCCGGCACGGCGACGACAAGGCCAACCTGGACCTGCTGCTCGCCCAGCTCTCCGACATCGACGACGAGCACCGCGCCGCCCACTTCGCCTGCGCCGCGGCACTGGCCCTGCCGGACGGGCGGGAGCGGGTCGTGGAGGGGCGGCTGGAGGGCACCCTCCGTCATGAGCCCGCCGGCACCGGCGGCTTCGGCTACGACCCGATCCTCCAGCCGAACGGCGAGACCCGCACCTGCGCCGAGCTGACCCCCGAGGAGAAGAACGCGATCAGCCACCGCGGCAAGGCGTTCCGCGCGCTGGTACCGGTGGTGCGGGAGCTGTTGGGCTGATCCCGGCCGGTACGACGATGGCCTGCGAATCAGAGGAACGATTCGCAGGCCATAGCGTGCGGCGGAAGGGATTCGAACCCTCAAGCCCTGTCACGGGCCACAGATCCTAAGTCTGCTGCGTCGCCATTGCGCCACCGCCGCCGATCATTCGCCATCGTAGCGGGCCCGTGGCGGCCACTGATACGGAGGCGGGAAGTCGGGGCGGTTCTTCCGGATCCGGCCGGGTGCCGCCGGCCCGCCGGGTTCGAGGGGGCAGGCTCTCAGACAGCTGCCCGCGGCACCTTGCCACGGTTCCGGCCGCACCAGGTGTCGGTGATGGCATGGCAGTTGGGGCAGAGATAGCGGAGGTTCTCCGGGCGGTTGTCGAGCCAGTCGCCGTTGATGTGGTCGATCTGGAGGGTCAGCGAGGCGCCGCGCCATTCCCCGGAGTTTCCGCAGCCGGCGCATCGGCAGTCGACACCGATCTCGCCGAGGGCGCGGTGGAGCCGTTCGCGGTTCACCCGGGGCGATCCCGGGGGATACCGCCTCAGCGTCTCCTCGGCGATGCGCGGGCGCGGCCTGCTCGGGACGGTTAGTCCGCTGCGGCGCCTGAAGTGCGAGGTGTCGAGGGCGAGCTGGGCCACCCGGCGCCGAACGTGGCGATGGTTCGCGCTGTCCGCCCTGAGGCCGAGCGTCCGCATCACCTCGGCGTAGCTGGTGGCCGTGGCGACCGCTTCGCGCAGGGCTTCGTCCGGTAGCGAGGTACGGGTGTGGGTGAAGTGGCGGGTGTCCACCTCCAGGGCGGTGAGCAGCCGCCGCAGGGCGGCACGCGAGGCGCTGTCTCCGTCGGCGATCCCCAGCCGCCGTGCGGCGGCCCGGAGACTGCGGGCGCCGTCCACGGCCGCCAGCAGCTCGTCGCGGGTGAAGGGCAGTTCGACGGGCGAGCGCTGGAGGCCGGGGAAGTGGCCGGCATCGATGTTCGCGGCGGCTATCCGCCGGCGGATGTGCGACATCGTGCCGGTGGCCGGTCTGGCGCCCAACCTGTCCACCACCTCGCGCAGGGTGGTGGAGGAGGCCACGGCGGCGGCGATCGCCTCGTCCGGGTACCTGAGCCGTGGGCTGGACCGGGCGAAGTGACCGGTGTCGATTCCGAAGTCGGCGACGGCGCGCTGGAGGCTCCGGCGTCTTCCTCCGCTCGGCCTGAGGTCGAGCCGGCGCATCAGTTCGGCCCAGGAGGTGGACTCGGCGACGGCCGCCGCGAGGCGGGCGTGGGTGTAGGGGCTGGGCGGCATGGGGATCCCCCTTCGGGTGCGCGGGTGCGCGGCCTCGAACGGGTCAACGATCCGCATACCGGAAGGTTGCGTCCGATATGCGGAATGGCCCGTACCGCTTTCGCGCTGCGGGCCATTCCGGGATTTCGGGGCCGGGTGCCGGGAACCCGTGGCCCCGGACCCCTGGGCTCTACAGCCCCAGATCCTTGATGATCTTGGCGACATGGCCGGTGGCCTTGACGTTGTACAGGGCTCGCTCCACCTTGCCCTGCTCGTCGACGATCACCGTGGAGCGGATGACGCCGGTGACCGTCTTGCCGTAGAGCTTCTTCTCGCCGAAGGCGCCGTACGCCTCCAGGACGGTCTTGTCCGGGTCGCCGACCAGCGTGACCCTGAGCTCCTCCTTCTCACGGAACTTGGCCAGCTTCTCCGGCTTGTCGGGGGAGATGCCGATGACGTCGTAGCCGTGGCCGGCGAGGAAGTCGAGGTTGTCGGTGAAGTCGCAGGCCTGCTTGGTGCAGCCGGGGGTGAGGGCGGCGGGGTAGAAGTAGACGATGACCTTGCGGCCCGCGTGGTCGGCGAGCGAGACCGGCTTGCCGTCCGCGTCGGGCAGGGTGAAGGCGGGGGCGGTGTCCCCGGGCTGGAGTCGCTCGCTCATGGCTCTCCTCGTGAGGTGCGGTTGGGGCGGGGCCTGCCGCGCCGGCGGGCGCGAGGGCCACCCCCGACATTAGTCAGCCGCGCAAACGGGGGTGCTGTGGGGCGCGGCGTGGGTGAAGCTGACAGACTGTCCACCACGGACGTACTGAGATCAACGGAAATGTGACGGAGGCAGCGCGGTGTCGGATGCCAGGACCCCTGCGCAGATCGAGGCGGACATCGCCCGCAGGCGGCAGGAGCTCGCGCTCACCCTCGACGAGATCGGGGTGCGGCTGCACCCGAAGACGATCATCGGCGATGCGAAGGCGAAGGCGGTCTCCACCGTGGACCGCACCGCCGGGCGGGCCTATGCGACCGCCCACCGGATGGTGACCACCATCCGCGGCCAGCTGGTCTCGGAGGACGGGACGCCGCGCCTGGAGCGGGTCGTGCCGGTGGCGATGGTGGTGGTCGGCGTGGTCGGGCTGATCGCGGTCTCGGGGCGCCACCAGGACCGCTGAGCCGCGGTCGCCGCGTACGGTACGTGCCCGCCGGGGCACCCGAACCCGCCCGGTGGCGCGTGCGCACCGGCCGGGCAGGTACCGTCTTGGGGTGAGTGTGAACACGTCCCATGACAAGCTGCCCATCCGGATGCTCCACGACCGCGTGCTGGTCCGTACCGACATCCCGGAGGGTGAGCGCCGGTCGACCGGCGGCATTGTGATTCCGGCCACCGCCGCGGTGGGCCGGCGGCTGGCCTGGGCCGAGGTGGTCGCGGTCGGGCAGAACGTGCGGACCGTGGAACCGGGCGACCGGGTGCTGTACGACCCGGAGGACCGGGCCGAGGTCGAGGTGCGGGGCGTCGCCTATGTGCTGATGCGCGAGCGCGATCTGCACGCGGTGGCGGCGGAGCGGCTGGAGGGGTCGGAGGACTCCACCGGGCTGTACCTGTAGCGATTCGACGGCCGGGCCGCACCTGAGGCGGTTCGACGGCCAAGCCGTGCCTGTGTCTGCTTGGCGGCGCCGGTCCGGCGCGAAGGGTGGTGACCTGGGTCACCACCCTTTTTCATGCCTTTTGCTACCGTCGAATGTTCCCGACGAGACGCGCCGTACCGGGTCACGCAAAGACGACGCACCCCCTGTTGTCGTCCGTGCAATGCGTGGAGGTGCCGTCATGGCCTGGATTCTGCTGATCGTGGCCGGTCTGCTGGAGGTGGCCTGGTCGATCGGGCTGAAGTACACCGAGGGCTTCACCCGGCTCTGGCCCAGTGTGGGCACCGTCGCCGGGATCGTCGCCAGCATGCTGCTGCTCTCCCAGGCCGCCAGGTCGCTGCCGATCGGCACCGCCTACGGCGTGTGGGTGGGCATCGGCGCGGCCGGTGCGGCGGTACTCGGCATGGTGGTGCTCGGTGAGCCGGCCACCGCGGCCCGGATCTTCTTCGTGGTGCTGCTGCTGGTGGCGGTGGTCGGCCTGAAGGCGACCTCGGGCCACTGACCCGGCGGGGCCACCGGCCGACGGGATCCTGAAAGCGCGCGGCGCCCGCCACCCGTGGGGGTGGCGGGCGCCGCTGCCGTTGGTGCCCTAGTAGTCGCTGAAGGTTCCGCCGGGGTCGCCTGCCCCGCCGGGGTCACCCGCGCCGCCCGGGTCGCCGCCCGGGTCACCGCCGGGTCCGCCCGGTCCGCCGGGGCCACCAGAGTCGGTCGGGGGCAGCGTGGGCGGGTTGGTGGGCGGCGTCGTCGGCGGGATCGTCGGCGCCTGGCTGGAGGGCTCCTCGCTGGGCGTGCCGGTGGGCGACTCGGGCGAGTCCGTGTCGCCGGTGGCCGGCGGGGCGGTGCCGGTGGTCGGCTGGTCACCGGAGGGCAGCTGCGGGTTGCTCGGGCCGCCCGCGGTGTCCAGGTCGAACTCCTTGACCGGCTTCCCCTTGAGCGCTTCCTTCGTGTACGCGGCCCAGATCTCGGCCGGGGCGCCACCGCCGTTGATGCGCGGCAGTCCGGTCGCCCCGTACAGCGGCTTCTGCACGCCGGTGTCGGAGTCCTGGCCCATCACGGAGACCACGGTCACCAGGTCCGGGGTGTAGCCCGCGAACCAGGCGGCCTTGTCCTCCTCGGCGGTGCCGGTCTTGCCCGCCGCGGGGCGTCCGGCGGCCTGCGCCGCGGTGGCGGTTCCGCCCCGCACCACGCTCTGCAGGATCGCGGTGGTGGAGTCGGCGGCGGCCCGCGGCACGGCCTGCTCGACCTCGCCCCGGTCCGGAACCTCGATCTCCTTGTCATTCTTGGTGATCTTGGAGACCAGGGTGTACTGGCCGCGCTTGCCGTGGTTGGCGAGGGTCGCGTACGCCTGGGTCATCTCCAGCACGCTGGCGTTGGCGGTGCCCAGCGCGATGGACGGGTACGGCTCCATGTCCGGGGTCTTCTCCGGCAGGCCGAGGGCCACGGCGGTCTGCTTGACCTTGGCCGGGCCGACGTCCACCGCCATCTGGGCGTAGACGGAGTTGACGGACCGGTCGGTGGCCTCGGTGACGGTGATCGGGCCGTAGGAGCCGCCGTCCTCGTTCTCCGGGGCGTAGGGCCCGCCGCTCCAGCCGGTCACCGGGCGGCGGTTGGAGCCGTCGTAGATGGTGTTCGGGGTGATCTTGCGGCCGTCCTGGGTGGCGGAGCCGTTCTGCGCCGCCGAGGTGTAGACGAACGGCTTGAAGGTGGAGCCGACCTGGTAGTCGTGCCGGGTGGCGTTGCTGACGAACTGCTTGGTGTAGTCGATGCCTCCGTAGAGCGCGACGACCTTTCCGGTCTTGGGGTCGATCGAGGCGCCGCCGGCCCGGACGTACTTGTCCACCTTCCGGTTCTTCTTGTCCAGCTTGCTCATCAGCTTGTCGTGCACGGCGGCGACGAAGGCGTCCTGCTTCTTCCGGTCGATGGTGGTGGTGATCCGGTAGCCGCCGCGGTCCAGGGTCTGCTCGTCGATGATGTCGTTGTCGATCAGGTAGTGCTTGACGGCCTCGACCAGATAGCCGCGCTGGCCGGACATCGCGGACTGCGCCTTGATCTTCTGGGGCATCGGGAACTTCATGGCGTCCCGCTCCGAGGAGCTCAGCCAGCCCTTCTTCACCATGCCGTCGAGCACGTACCGCCAGCGCGCCTCGGCCTTCGGCCTGTTCTCCGGGTAGGCCACCACGTCATAGGCGCTGGGCGCGTTGAGCAGGGTGGCCAGATACGCCGCCTCGGCGGTGTCGATCTTCCCTATGTCCTTGCCGTAGTACGCCTGGGCGGCGGCCTGGATGCCGTAGGAGTTGCGCCCGAAGTAGCTGGTGTTGAGGTAGCCCTCCAGGATGTCGTCCTTGTCCACCTCGCGGTCCAGCTTTATCGCGATGAAGAACTCCTTGACCTTGCGGGAGACCGTCTGCTCCTGGTCCAGGTAGTAGTTCTTGACGTACTGCTGGGTGATGGTGGAACCGGACTGCTTGCCCTTGCCGGTGGCGGTGTTCCAGCCGGCGCGGATCATGGCCAGCGGGTTGACCGCCGACTCGGAGTAGAAGTCGCGGTCCTCGGCCGCCAGCACCGCGTGCTGGGCGGTCTCGGGCACCTGGCTGAGGTGGACGTTCTCCCGGTTGACATCGCCGTCGCGGGCCATCGGGGTGCCGTCCGAGTACAGGTAGACGGTGGTCTGCCGGGTGGCCATGGCGTTGGCCTCGGGGATGTCCACCATCATGTAGCCGGCCACCAGCGCGCCGCCGCACAGCAGCACCACGAAGAGGAAGGCGCCCAGCACCATCCGCCAGGTGGGCACCAGCCGCCGCCAGCCCTTGCGCTTGGCCTTCCGGGCCGCCTTCTTGGCCTTGCGGGCCTCCTTGCGGCTCTTGCGCGGCGGGGTGGGGGCCTCGGCGGAGTCGGGAGCGCCGGGGCCACCGGAGGCGCCGGCGGCGGCGAGGGCGCTCGGAGCGCCGGGGCCGCCGGGGCCGCCGGGACGGCCCGGGG
>NZ_SRID01000130.1 GCF_004684805.1 Streptomyces palmae | reverse complement strand
GGTCCGGGACCGGTTCCCGGCGGGGTGGTGGGGCCGGCTGACGCGGTCCGCTCCGAGCGGCTGGAGTCGGTGCCGCGCCGGACGGCAGCGGCGGAGCGGTCCGGCGTGTCGGCGCGCGGCGCACGACGGCGGCTCCCGGAGGTGGAGACATCCCTCACATCCGGCAGGGCTTCGCCCTCGGGCCCGGGCACCGCACCCGTGGCCCGGCCCCCGGGCCGGTGAACGCCGGCCCGACCTGCGTCGGCCCCGTACCCACGGGGCGCGGGAGCGCGTCCGGTGGCGGCACCGGGCCCCGGGGCCTCCCGCCCGGCGTCGCGCCGCATCGCGCCGGCCGCACCGCGGACTGGCGTAGCGTCTAGGGGGCCCGGCACCGCATCCCAGCCGGCACACGGCCCGCCGTGCGCCGGCCGGTCGTCGGGCAGCGCCCGTGGCGCGCCGCGGAGCCTCACGGCCTGCCTACCGCCCGGCACGCACCGTCGTACGACACCCAGCACACCCACCAGGACCGGCGATCCACGTGAGTTCCTCCTCCTCGTCCCCAACGCGGCAGCGGCAGTCGCGGCTGGGGGTACCTCCCGGGCCGTCAGGCCCAGGGGGACCGTCCACGGGTACGTATCGACTGGTACGTACCCGGCCGGGACGGGTCACCCCTCCTGTGCTGGACGCCGCGCAGCGCGCGGTGGTCGATCACCGGACCGGTCCCCTGCTGGTGCTGGCCGGCCCGGGCACCGGCAAGACCACCACCCTGGTGGAGGCGGTCACCGAGCGGGTGCGGCGGGGCGCCGACCCCGAGCGCCTGCTGGTGCTCACCTTCAGCCGCAAGGCGGCGGTCGAACTGCGCGACCGGATGGCGGCCCGGCTGGGCGGCGTCCGCGCGCCCCGGGCCACCACCTTCCACTCCTACTGTTACGCGCTGGTCCGCGCCTACCAGGATGCCGACCTGTTCGCGGACCCGCTGCGGCTGCTCTCCGGCCCGGAACAGGACGTGGTGGTCCGCGAGCTGCTCGCCGGTCAGGCCGAGCTGGAACGCGAGGGCCGGGCATCGATCGACTGGCCCCGGGAGCTGCGTGCCTGCCTCACCACCCGCGGCTTCGCCGACGAGGTGCGCGCGGTGCTCGCCCGCAGCCGGGAGATCGGACTCGGCCCGGAGGCGCTGGGCGCCTTCGCGGCCCGTACCGGGCGGCCCGACTGGGGAGCGGCGGCCGGCTTCCTCGCGGAGTACCTCGACGTGCTCGACGCCCAGGGGGTGCTGGACTACGCGGAACTGGTGCACCGGGCGGTGCTGCTCGCCGAGCGGCCCGAGGTCGCGGCCGAGCTGGCCGGACGCTATGACGCGGTGTTCGTCGACGAGTACCAGGACACCGACGTGTCCCAGGTGCGCCTGCTGCACGCACTCGCCGGCGACTTCCGGCCGAGCCGGCGCGGCCGGACCGGGCGCGGCGGGGGTACGGGAGCGGGCTCGGGTACGGCTGCGGGAGCCGTAGGCGGTTCGGGGGCACGCGCTGAGGCGGGAGGAGGCGCGGCTACGGAGGCAGGCGCCGGTACGGGAGCCGGTGCAGACGCGGGATCGGGTGCCGCCGGCGGGCCCGGCAGGGGGTTCGGGCGGGCCCTGGTGGCCTTCGGTGACCCCGACCAGTCGATCTACGCCTTCCGTGGCGCCGACATCAACGGCATCCTCGACTTCCCCGAGGACTTCCCGCAGGCCGACGGGTCGCCCGCGCCGGTGGTGGTGCTGCGCACCTCGCGCCGCTCCGGCGCCCGGCTGCTCGCCGCCACCCGGCTGCTGACCCACCGGATGCCGCTCACCCGCCTCCCCGCCCGGGCGGTCCGGGCCCACCGCGAGCTGACCGCCACCCGGCCCGGCGGGCGAGTGGAGGTGTACACCTATCCGACGGCCGGCGCCGAGCTGGACAACATCGCCGACATCCTCCGGCGCGCCCATCTGGAAGACGGCGTGCCGTGGCGCGAGATGGCCGTGCTGGTACGCGCCGGCGGCCGGTCCCTGCCCGGCGTACGGCGGGCGCTGACCGCGGCCGGCGTACCGGTGGAGGTGGACGGCGACGACCTGCCGCTCCGCCATGAGCCGGCGGTGGCCCCGCTGCTGACCGCCCTCCGGGTCGCGGCCACGGCGGCCCTCACCGGCCACCCGGAGACGGCCTCCGGCGCCCTGGGCACCGGCCCGTCCCGGTCCGCCACCCGGACGCTCGACCCGGAGACCGCGATCACCCTGCTCACCTCCCCGCTGGGCGGGATGGACCCGGCCGACCTGCGCCGGCTGGGGCGGGCCCTGCGGGAGGAGGAGCGGGCCGCCGGGCAGGCGGTGCCCCGCCCCTCCGACACCCTGCTGGCCGAGGCGCTCGCCGAGCCCGAACGCCTGGTGGTGCATGCCGGCGGCGCGGGCCCGGCAAGCGGCGCTCCGGGGTACGCCCGGGGCGCGCACCAGCTCGGGCTGCTGCTGCGGGCCGCGCGCGAGCTGCTCGCCCGGGGCGGCACCGCGGAGGAGGCGCTCTGGCTGCTGTGGGACGGCACCACCTGGCCGCAGCGGCTGGAGCGGGCGGCGCACCGGGGCGGCGCCGCGGGCCGCAACGCCGACCGGGACCTGGACGCGGTGTGCGCGCTGTTCGAGACCGCGGCCCGGGCCGAGCAGCGCACCGGCGGGCGCGGCGCGCTCAACTTCCTCGACGAACTGGACGCCCAGGACATCGCCGCCGACACCCTCACCCGGCGCGCGGTGCGCCCCGAGGCGGTACGGCTGATGACCGCGCACCGCGCCAAGGGCCTGGAATGGCGGCTCGTCGTGGTCGCCGGGGTACAGGACGGCCTCTGGCCGGACCTGCGGCGGCGCGGCTCGCTGCTGGAGGCGGACCGCATCGGCCGGGACGGGCTGGCCGAGCCGCTGCCCCCGGGCGCGCTGCTCGCCGAGGAGCGGCGGCTGTTCTACGTGGCCGCCACCCGCGCCCGGGAGCGGCTGGTGGTCACCGCGGTCAAGGCCGCGGCCGAGGACGGCGACCAGCCCTCCCGCTTCCTGGCCGAGCTGGGAGTGGAGCCCGTCGACGTCACCCAGCGTCCGCGCCGCCCGCTGTCGGTGGCCGCCCTCGTCGCCGAGCTGCGCGCCACCACCGTCGACCCGGCGGCCTCCGAGGCGCTGCGGGACGCCGCCGCCCGGCGGCTGGCCAAACTGGCCGCGCTCCGGGACGACGAGGGCCAGCCCCTGGTACCCGCCGCGCACCCCTACCGCTGGTGGGGGCTGGACGAGCCGACCCGCAGCCGGGTCCCGCTGCGCGACCGCGACCAGCCCCTGGCACTCAGCGGCAGCGCCCTGGACCAGCTGGTCAACACCTGCTCGCTCCAGTGGTTCCTGGGCCGCGAGGTACGGGCCGACGAGCCCGCCACCACGGCCCAGGGCTTCGGCAACGTGCTGCACGTACTGGCCGACGAGGTGGCCTCCGGCCGCACCCCGGCCGACCTGGCGGCGCTGCTGGAGCGGCTGGACTCGGTGTGGGACGCGCTGGCCTTCGAGGCCCCCTGGAAGTCGCGGCAGGAGAAGGAGAACGCCCGCGCCGCCCTGGAGCGCTTCGTCCGCTGGCACGTGATGGAGCGCGGCGGCCGCACCCCGGTCGCCACCGAGCACGGCTTCGACCTCACCCTGCAGGCCGGCGACTACGCGGTACGCATCCGGGGCAGCATGGACCGCGTCGAGGCGGACCCGGCCGGCCGGGCCTATGTGGTCGACTTCAAGACCGGTCGGCAGCCGCTCACCAAGGACGCCGTGGCCCGCCACCCGCAGCTCGCGGTCTACCAGCTGGCGGTGCGCGAGGGCGCGGTGGACGGGCTCTTCGACGGCGCCCGGCCCGAGCCCGGCGGCGCCGAACTCGTCCAGCTGCGGCAGCCGGCCGCCAAGAAGGACGGCGGCGAGGGCGTACCCAGGGTGCAGACCCAGAGCCCGGAGGAGGGCCGGGAGGTCGGCGCCCTGCTCGCCGAGGCGGCGGCCCGGGTACTGGACGAACGCTTCACCCCGAGCACCGGCGAGCACTGCGGGCGCTGCGCCTTCCGCGCCTCCTGCAGCGCCCGGCCCGAGGGCCGGCACGTGGTCGAGTGAGCCCCTTTTCTGTGGCCCGGTTCACCTCCGGGCACTTTGATCCTCCCCCAGCCGACGGTTGCCGTCGCACGGTTGCTCGTTCCTCGCGCCCTCCTCGTCCGCCCTTTCGGCACCGGCGCGCCCTTCGGCTCACTCACCGCCGGAGACGGGGGCACCGGAAGGCCCAACGGGGTGACCGCCGGCCGGCTCGGTTCCCTCCGGGCGCTTCGGGCCGGTGCCGGGCCCGGCCGGCGGCCCCGGGTACACGGTGCCGGGCCGCTGCCGGGGTGAAGCGGTCGACAGCCCGGCGCACACCGTGCCGAGCCGCCACCGGTGTGGGGCGGCCGACAGTCCGGCGCCACCCGGAATGTCGGCGGACCCCGTTAACCTCACTGGGGTGGCACCACGCATCACCGATCCCGAGCAGCTCAAGGAGCTCCTCGGCATCCCCTTCACCCCGGAGCAGACGGCCTGCATCACCGCACCCCTCGCCCCGCAGGTGATCGTGGCGGGAGCCGGTTCCGGGAAGACCACGGTGATGGCCGCGCGGGTGGTGTGGCTGGTCGGCACCGGGCAGGTCGCCCCCGAGCAGGTGCTCGGCCTGACCTTCACCAACAAGGCCGCCGGGGAGCTGGCCGAGCGGGTCCGCACCGCGCTGGTACGGGCCGGAGTCACGCCCGAGACCGCCGACCTCGACCCGGACCGCGCCGAGGGCGAACCGCGGATCTCCACCTACCACGCCTTCGCCGGACAGCTGCTCAAGGACCACGGGCTGCGGGTGGGCCTGGAGCCCACCGCCCGGCTGCTCGCCGACGCCACCCGCTTCCAGCTGGCCGCACGGGTACTGCGCGGCGCCCCCGGCCCGTACCCCGCCCTCACCCGCCCCTTCGCCGACCTGGTCACCGACCTGCTGGCACTGGACGGCGAACTCTCCGAGCACCTGGTACCGCCCGACCGGCTGCGGGCCCACGACACCGCGCTGCTGACCGAGCTGAGCGGCGTCAAGCTGACCAACGAGGCGCTGCGCAAGGTGCCCGAGACCGCCCGCGCCCGGCTTGAGCTGCTGGAGCTGGTGGAGTCCTACCGCGCCGAGAAGCGCGGCCGGGACCTGCTGGACTTCGGCGACCAGATCGCGCTCTCCGCCACCCTGGCACTGGAGCGGCCGGAGGTCGGGCGGCTGCTGCGGCAGGAGTTCGCGGTGGTGCTGCTGGACGAGTACCAGGACACCTCCGTCGCCCAGCGGCTGCTGCTGGCCGGGCTCTTCGGCAAGGGCTCCGACCCCGGCGGAGCCCCCGGCGAGGGCACCGGGCACCCGGTCACCGCGGTCGGCGACCCCTGCCAGGCCATCTACGGCTGGCGGGGCGCCTCGGTGGCCAACCTGGACGACTTCCCCGAGCACTTCCCCCACCCCGACGGACGCCCGGCACGGCGCCACGCGCTCAGCGAGAACCGGCGCAGCGGCGGCCGGCTGCTGGCGCTCGCCAACACCCTCGCCGCCCCGCTGCGCGCCCGTCACGCCGGCGTGGAGGCGCTGCGCCCGGCGCCCGGCGCGGAGGGCGACGGGCTGGTGCGCTGCGCGCTGCTGCCCACCCACGCCGAGGAGCTGGCCTGGCTCGCCGACCACATCGCCCACCTGGTGCGCACCGGCACCCCGGCCGGCGAGATCGCGGTGCTCTGCCGCACCGCCACCGACTTCGCCGAGATCCAGGGCGCCCTGGTGGAACGGGACGTGCCGGTCGAGGTGGTCGGCCTGTCCGGACTGCTGCACCTGCCCGAGGTCGCCGACCTGGTGGCGGTCTGCGAGGTGCTCCAGGACCCCTCGGCCAACGCCGCCCTGGTCCGGCTGCTCACCGGACCGCGCTGGCGCATCGGCCCCCGCGACCTGGCCCTGCTCGGCCGCCGCGCCCGCCTGCTGGTGCGCCACCGCACCGATGACGGTCCCGACGACGACCCGGACCGGCGGCTGGCCGAGGCGGTGGAGGGCGTCGACCCCGCCGAACTGATCTCGCTGGCCGACGCCCTGGACACCTTCCTCACCTCCGGAGCCACCGGCGGCGAGGATGACGGACTGCCCTTCTCCTCCGAGGCCAGGGTGCGCTTCGCCCGCCTCGCCGCCGAACTCCGCGAGCTGCGCCGCGCGCTGGGCGATCCGCTGCTCGACGTCCTGCACCGGGTGCTCGCCGTCACCGGACTCGAGGTGGAGCTGTCCGCCTCACCGCACGCACTGGCCGCGCGCCGCCGGGAGACCCTGCGCAACTTCCTCGACGTCGCCGCCGACTTCGCCGCCCTGGACGGTGAGGCCACCCTGTTGGCCTTCCTCGGCTTCCTGCGCACCGCCGTCCAGTACGAGAAGGGGCTGGACAACGCCCTGCCCGGCGGGGAGGACACCGTCAAGGTGCTCACCGCGCACAAGTCCAAGGGCCTGGAGTGGGACGTGGTCGCGGTGCCCGGGCTGGTCGCCCGGCAGTTCCCCAGCGAACAGGCCCGCGAGGCATGGACCTCCAGTGCCAAGGTGCTGCCGCACGCCCTGCGCGGGGACGCCGCCACCCTGCCGGACGTCCAGGAGTGGCACAGCAAGGGCATGGCCGCCTTCCGCGAGGAGATGAAGGAGCACCAGCGCACCGAGGAGCTGCGCCTGGGCTATGTCACCTTCACCCGGCCCCGTTCGCTGCTGCTCGGCTCCGGGCACTGGTGGGGACCCACCCAGAAGAAGCCGCGCGGCCCCTCCGACTTCCTTCAGGCGCTGCGCGCGCACTGCGAGTCCGGGGCCGGGCACGGCGAGGTCGAGGTCTGGGCCGACGCCCCGGAGGACGGGGCGGAGAACCCGGCCCTGCACGCCGCGGCCACCGCCGACCGCACCTGGCCGCTGCCCCTGGACCCCGACGCCCTCGCCCGCCGCCGCCGCGCCGCCGAGGCGGTGTTCCGGTATCTGAACGGCGCGGACGGCGTGGACGGAGCGGTTCCGGCCGGGCGGACGGGCCGGGCCGGCAGCCCGGCGCCGGTGGCGGGCGGACCGGAGGCACGGCCGGAGCATCGGGCGCCGGCGGACCGTCCGGCGCCGGCCGGCCTCGGCGACCTCCCGGACGACCTGTGGCCCGAGGAGCACGCCCCGGCCGAGGACGACGCCTGGCGGCAGGAGCACGCCCCCGCCGACGAGGACCTGTGGCCCGAGGAGCACGCCCCCGCCGAGGAGGACGCCTGGCTGGACGAGCACACCCCCGCCGAGGACCCGTGGCCCGAGGAGGACACCTGGCCCGGCGAGGACCCATGGGGTGAGGAGGAGACCGGGCTCGACGCGGAGTCCCAGGGCGGCGGCGCACCGGCGGCGGACACCCCGCCCGGGCAGCGCCCCGGGGCCACCGTCGATCGGCTCGCGCGGCACCCGTACCCGGAATCCGCCGAGGGGACCCGCGGCCCGGCTCCGGACGGTGCCACGGTGCCGGCCCCCCGCCGCCCGCTCACCGATGCCGCGCCCGACGAGGGGCTGCCGACGGATTCCGTACCGCCGGCCGACGCTCCGTACGACGACGAGCCGCCCTCGGACGGTGCCCCCCGCGGCGGCCGGGTGGAGGCCGGTACCGCGTCCCGCGCCGGTCGTCCGGACGACGGGGGACTGCCGACGGACTCCGTACCGCTCGCGGGCACCCCGCACGACGCGGGGCTGCCGACAGGTTCCGCACCGCCCGCCGACGCCATGGCGCCGGGGCGTGACCCGCTGGTTCCGGAGGAGGCGCGGCTTGTCGAGTCCTGGGACCGGGACCTGGACGCGCTCGCCGGGGAGTTGCGGCGTGCCCGCGCCACCGTGCGGGAGGTGCCGCTGCCCGCGGTGCTCAGCGCCTCACAGCTGCTGCGGCTGGCCGCCGACCCGGACGGCTTCGCCCAGGAGCTGGCCCGGCCGATGCCGCGTCCGCCGCAGCCCGCGGCCCGGCGCGGCACCCGCTTCCACGCCTGGGTGGAGTCCCGCTTCGAGGAGCTTCCGCTGCCCCTGCTCGGCCCGGACGAGCTGCCGGGCGGTGCGGAGGACGAGCCGGAGATCGCCGACGAGCGGGATCTGGCCGCGCTCAAGGAGGCGTTCGCCCGCACCCCGTACGCCCAGCGCACGCCCTACCGAGTGGAGGCGCCGTTCCACCTGCTGCTCGCGGGGCGCATGATCCGCGGCCGTATCGACGCCGTGTACCGGGAACGCGGGCCCGCGGGCGACCGGTACGAGATCGTCGACTGGAAGACCGGCCGTTCCTTCGACGGCGACCCGCTCCAGCTGGCCATCTACCGGCTGGCCTGGGCCGAGCAGCGCGGGGTGCCGCTCTCCGCGGTGGACGCCGGCTTCCTCTATGTACGCAGCGGGGAGCTGGTCCGCCCCTCCGGGCTGCCGGACCGGGCGGAGCTGGAGCGCATCCTGACCGGTGAGGCCGACGGGTGAGCCGCGGCGGAGACCGGGGCCCGGCGGAGTTCCGCGGGCTGTCTCCAGGCAGGGCGCCGCACGGGGCGACGAGCACCACACGGACCCCGGCGCAGTCGGCCACTTTGGCCGGATAGGCTCGGAGCCATGAGCGACACCCCGGACAACGCCGTCCGCGCCTTCGTCGAAGGCCACCGCGCCACCTTCCTCGACGACCTCGCCGAGTGGCTGCGCATCCCCTCCGTCTCGGCCGACCCCGGCCGGGCCGAGGACGTGCGGCGCAGCGCCGGCTGGCTGGCGGACAAGCTGACCGCGACCGGCTTCCCGACCGTGGAGGTCTGGGAGACCGCGGGGGCCCCGGCGGTGTTCGCCCACTGGCCGTCCGGCGACCCCGGGGCGCCGACCGTACTGGTCTACGGGCACCACGACGTGCAGCCCGCGGCCCGCGAGGACGGCTGGCACACCGACCCCTTCGAGCCGGTCGTCACCGATGGCCGGATGTACGCCCGCGGCGCCGCCGACGACAAGGGGCAGGTGTTCTTCCACACCCTCGGCGTACGGGCGCACCTGGCCGCCACCGGCCGCACCGCCCCCGCCGTCAACCTCAAGCTGCTGATCGAGGGCGAGGAGGAGTCCGGCTCGCCGAACTTCCCCGACCTGGTACGCGCCCACGCCGACCGCCTCGCCTGCGACACGGTGATCGTCTCCGACACCGGCATGTGGGCCGCGGACACCCCGACCGTGTGCACCGGGATGCGCGGTCTCACCGACTGCCAGATCGACCTGTACGGGCCGGACCAGGACATCCACTCCGGTTCCTTCGGCGGCGCGGTGCCCAACCCGGCCCTGGAGGCCGCCCGGCTGGCCGCCGCGCTCCACGACGACGACCGCAAGGTGGCGATACCCGGCTTCTACGACGGAGTCGTGGAGCTGACCGAGCGTGAGCGGGAGCTCTTCGCCGAGCTGCCCTTCGACGAGGCGGGCTGGCTGCGTACCGCGCACTCGCACGCCGCGCTGGGCGAGGCCGGGCACACCACCCTGGAACGCATCTGGGCCCGGCCCACCGCCGAGGTCAACGGCATCGGCGGGGGCTACCAGGGGCCCGGCGGCAAGACCATCGTCCCCGCCGCCGCCCAGCTCAAGCTCTCCTTCCGGCTGGTGGCCGGGCAGGACGGGGAGGCCGTGCAGAAGGCGGTGCGCGCCTGGGTCGCCGAGCGGTTGCCGGCCGGCATCCGGCACGAGATCACCTTCTGGGGCGCGACCCGGCCCTGCCTGACCCCGCTGGACCACCCGGCGCTGCAGTCCGTGGTGCGGGCCATGGGCCGGGCCTTCGGACAGCGGATCCGCTTCACCCGCGAAGGCGGCTCCGGTCCCGCCGCCGACCTCCAGGACGTGCTCGGGGTCCCGGTGCTGTTCCTGGGCATCTCGGTGCCGTCCGACGGCTGGCACGCGCCGAACGAGAAGGTCGAGCTGGACCTGCTGATGAAGGGCGTGGAGACCAGCGCGTACCTGTGGGGAGACCTGGCCGAGAACTGGCGCCCCGCGCCCACCGCCTAGCGGCGGCGCCGCCGCGGCGCGGCACACCGTACAGAGACGTTTGTCAGAGGGGGAGTTGGAAGCACGTGACCACCTGGACAGCACACACCGCCGAGCCGATCGTCCTGACCAGTGACAGCGGCATCGACCGTGCCGCCCACCACCGGCTGGACGAGGCATGGCTGGCCGCGGCGTGGAGCCACCCCACCACGCGCGTCTTCGTGGTCTCGGGCGGGCAGGCCCTGGTCGACGACACTCCGGACGGCCGCACCGAACTGGTCATGACCCCGGCCTTCGAGGCCCCGCCCACCGAGACCCACCGCTACTTCCTGGGCACCGACGCCGAGGGGGTGCGCTACTTCGCGGTGCAGAAGGACTCGCTGCCCGGCCGCATCGACCAGTCGGCACGCCCCGCCGGCCTGCGCGAGGTCGGCGCGCTGCTGTCCGCGCAGGACGCCGGGCTGCTGGCGCACGCGGTCGCGCTGGAGAACTGGCAGCGGATGCACCGCTTCTGCTCACGCTGCGGTGAGCGCACGATGATCGAGGCGGCCGGCCACGTCCGGCGCTGCCCCGCCTGCGGCGCGGAGCACTACCCGCGCACCGACCCCGCCGTGATCATGCTGGTCACCGACGACCAGGACCGGGCGCTGCTGGGCCGCCAGATGCACTGGCCGGAGGGGCGCTTCTCCACCCTGGCCGGGTTCGTCGAGCCGGGGGAGTCCATCGAGCAGGCCGTGGTCCGGGAGGTGGCGGAGGAGGTCGGCGTCGCCATCGCCGAGGTGGAGTACGTGGGCAGCCAGCCGTGGCCGTTCCCATCCAGCCTGATGCTGGGCTTCATGGCGCGGGCCGGCTCCTCGGAGATCCAGGTGGACGGCGAGGAGATCCACGAGGCGCGCTGGTTCTCCCGTGAGGAGCTGCGGGCCGCGTTCGCCTCCGGCGAGGTACTGCCCCCGTCCGGCATCTCGATCGCGGCTCACCTGGTGACCCGCTGGTACGGCGAACCCCTGCCGCAGGCCTGAGGCCCGTCGCCGCTGGACGAGCCCCGGTGCCGAGCCGGGGCCGTGCGGTGCCGTCGCGGCCGTGTGTTCCGGCCGTGCCGTGGCTAGGATGTCGGGCCGGGCGGAGCCGTAGCGCAGAGGTCGTCGCGCGCGGTCTCCAAAACCGCGAGGACGCCGGTTCGAATCCGGCCGGCTGCGCCCACCCCGCTTCCCGGGGCCGCGCCGCCACCGGGCCACCTCCGGACGGCGAGCCCCGGCCGGTCGCCTACCGAAGCCCGGTCACTCCGCGCAAGCCGTTCGGTTTTGGCCGAGAACTCCCCACCGCGCGCGGCCACCGCCCCGCCATGATGGCAAGGTCGTGATCGTCAGTCTGCTGAGGCCGGACGGCCGGAGTGGGGTACGCGGACGTGCGGGTGTACATCAGCGCGGACATGGAGGGCGCCACCGGACTGGTGGGCGCCCATGACGTACAGCCGGGCGCGCCGGACTACGAGCACGGCCGGGCCATGATGACCGAGGACGTGAACGCGGCCGTACGCGGCGCCCTTTCGGCCGGGGCCACCCGAGTGCTGGTCAACGACGCGCACGGCTCCATGCGGAACATGCTGGCGCACCGGTTGCACCCGCGGGCCGAGCTGGTCAGGGGCAAACCGAAGCGGATGGGGATGCTCGAAGGGCTGGACGGCTCCTTCGACGCGGTGATGTGCGTCGGATACCACGCGCGCGCCGGTGCCCTGGGCGTGCTGAGCCACAGCTTTATGGGCCATGAGATCGAGGACATGTGGCTGGACGACCGGCCCATGGGCGAGTTCGGATTCGTCCACGCCACCTCCACCGCGCTCGGGGTGCCCGTGGTCATGCTCTCCGGGGACGACGCGGCCTGCGAGGAGGCGACCGCCTGGGACGCCCGGGTCGTCACGGCCCCGGTGAAATACGCCCGGGACCGCTTCAGCGCCCGACTGCGGCCGGTCGCCGAGGCGCGCGGGGCGATCGAGCAAGCCGCCGCCGAAGGCGCCGGCCGGGCGGCCTCCCAGGGGCGGCCACCGGGCACGGACGCTCCGGCGACGTTGGCGGTGCGCTGGCAGTCGGCCACCGTCGCCGCTCAGCTCGAAGCGATCCCCGGAGCCGTACTGCGCGACTCGCGCACCATCGAGGTGGCCGGGCCCGTCCCGGGGCTCTTCCGACTCTTCGGCCTCTTCATGCGGGTCGCGGCCTCGATCACCGACCAGCAGCCGTACTGCTGAGCGGCCAGGGCGCCGCGACCACGACGAGGCCCCCGCCGAGAAGTCCCGACGAGGGCCCGCGCACCCCGCCGATCAGACGCCCAGCGCCTGCTTGACCTGGGCCAGCGAGGGGTTGGTCAGGGTGGAACCGTCGGGGAAGAGCACCGTCGGGACCGTCTGGTTGCCGCCGTTCGCCTTCTCGACGAAGGCCGCCGACTCCGGGTCCTGCTCGATGTTGACCTCGACGTACGAGATCCCCTCGCGGTCGAGCTGGGTCTTCAGCCGGCGGCAGTAGCCGCACCAGGTGGTGCTGTACATCGTCACGGTGCCCGACATCGGTCCTCGCGCTCCTCAGGGTCTGGAGTGCCTCGCGGCATGGTTTCAGTGGTCCAACGCACACCGGGCCCCGACCATTCCCGGTGTGACTCCCGCCTCCTCGGCACACCGCCGACCGAGGCCCGGGACGGCCGTGACCAGGACCGCTCTCCTGGGGCATGCCGTGTGAAACGGTATTAGTACGACCGCGCCCGCGCGGTTGTGGACAACCAGAGCCGGCCCGCTCCGCGAACCTGGCAGCATGGCGGGGTGACAGCAGCAACGCCTCCCACCCTGTTCCCTCGGGCCACAGCGGCGAGCGAGTACGCGGATCCGCCGCGGGACGCCGACGCGGTGCTCGACGGGCTCGACCCGGAGCAGCGCGAGGTCGCCCTCGCCCTGCACGGGCCGGTGTGCGTGCTGGCCGGCGCGGGCACCGGCAAGACCCGTGCGATCACCCACCGGATCGCCTACGGGGTGCGCGCCGGCATCCTGCAGCCCGCCAGCGTGCTGGCGGTCACCTTCACCAACCGTGCGGCGGGCGAGATGCGCGGCCGGCTGCGGCAGCTCGGCGCCGGCGGGGTGCAGGCCCGCACCTTCCACTCGGCCGCGCTGCGCCAGCTCCAGTACTTCTGGCCGAAGGCGGTCGGGGGAGAGCTGCCCCGGCTGGCCGAGCGCAAGGTGCAGCTCGTCGCCGAGGCCGCCGCCCGCGCCCGGATCCGGCTCGACCGCAACGAGCTGCGCGATGTCACCGGTGAGATCGAATGGGCCAAGGTCACCCAGACGGTGCCCGAGGACTACCCGGCCGCGGCGGCCCTGGCCGGCCGCCAGGCACCCCGGGACGCGGCCGAGATCGCCCGGATCTACGGCGGCTACGAGCAGCTCAAGCGCGACCGCGGCGTGATCGACTTCGAGGACGTGCTGCTGCTCACGGTCGGTGTGCTGCAGGACCGCCCGGACATCGCCGACCAGGTCCGCGGTCAGTACCAGCACTTCGTGGTCGACGAGTACCAGGACGTCAGCCCGCTCCAGCAGCGGCTGCTGGAGCTGTGGCTGGGCGACCGGGACAACCTGTGCGTGGTCGGCGACGCCAGCCAGACCATCTACTCCTTCACCGGCGCCACTCCGGACCACCTGATCGACTTCCGCAGGCGGCACCCGGGTGCCACCGTGGTCCGGCTGATCCGCGACTACCGCTCCACCCCCCAGGTGGTGCACCTGGCCAACGGTCTGCTGGCGCAGGCCCGCGGCCGGGCCGCCGAGCACCGGCTGGAGCTGGTCTCCCAGCGCGAGCCCGGGCCCGAGCCCGAGTACACCGAACACCCGGACGAGCCTGCCGAGGCCGAGGGCACCGCCCGCCGGATCAGGGAGCTCATCGCCGCCGGGGTGAGCCCCGGCGAGATCGCGGTGCTCTATCGGGTCAACGCCCAGTCCGAGCTCTACGAGCAGGCGCTGGCCGACGCCGGAGTGCCCTACCAGCTGCGCGGCGCCGAGCGCTTCTTCGAGCGGCCCGAGGTGCGGGAGGCCGGGCTGCTGCTGCGCGGCGCGGCCCGCGCCGGCGGCAGCGATCCGGCGCTGGACGACGCGGACCTCGCCTCCCAGGTGCGGGCCGTCCTGGGCACCCGCGGCTGGACCCCGGAGCCCCCCGCGGGCTCGGGCGCGGTGCGGGAGCGCTGGGAGTCCCTGGCCGCGCTGGTGCGGCTGGCCGAGGACTTCGCGCGCGCCCGGCCCGGCGCGGGCCTCGCCGACCTCGTCGCGGAGCTGGACCAGCGCGCCGCCGTCCAGCACGCCCCCACCGTCGACGGTGTGACGCTGGCCTCACTGCACGCGGCCAAGGGCCTGGAGTGGGACGCGGTGTTCCTGGTCGGACTGACCGAGGGCATGATGCCGATCACCTACGCCAAGACCGATCAGCAGATCGAGGAGGAGCGGCGGCTGCTCTATGTGGGGGTCACCCGTGCGCGCCGCCATCTGGCGCTGTCCTGGTCACTCTCCCGGGCGCCGGGCGGCCGGCCCAACCGCCGCCCCAGCCGCTTCCTCAACGGGCTGCGGCCGGGCTCCGGCGGCAGCCGCGGAAGCGGGGGCCGCGCTCTCACCGCGACCGGGGCCGGGGCCGGGGCCGTGGCGGGCGTCGAACGGGCCGCGAGTCGGCCGCGGGGGCGCCGGGCCCCGGTCCGCTGCCGGGTGTGCGGCCGCACCCTCACCGACGCGGGCGAGATCAAGCTGATGCGCTGTGAGGACTGCCCCTGCGAGCTGGACGAGGCGCTCTACGAGCGGCTGCGGGACTGGCGCGCCGAGCGAGCCCGGGACCTGGGCCAGCCCGCCTACTGCGTCTTCACCGACAAGACCCTGCTCGCGATCGCGGAGGCCGTCCCGGGAACCGCCTCCGAGCTGTCCGGCATCTCAGGAGTGGGAAGGCGGAAGCTCGACTCCTTCGGCGCCGACGTCCTCGCGCTCTGCGCCGGTGGCGAGTTTGCGGACACCGCGCAAGACGCGACGGAAAAATAGTTTGCGCGCGCGGAGCGCATACCCATAGCCTTCCGAGCACGGAGACAACGGGCTTCCGAGTTCCGATGGATCCGTGCTGTACTGAACACGCATGGACTGATGAAGATCAGTCCCCTAAGACGCCGAAAGGAGGCGGATTCCCATGGAGAGCATCATCAAGACCATCAAAATGGCCGATCGCCCGGTCATGTCCGCCTGCCTGCTCGGCTCTTCGCTCAACCTTCGGGGCACCGGTCTGTCCGGCGCCGTGGAAGCGCGTTTCAGCGAGCGACCGACCCAGGCACCTGCGGTAGCAGCAGTGGCTAAGGCGAATGCCTATGCCTTTGCGGCGGCAGCCAATGGTGCCGGGTCCCAGCAGACGCAGCACCACACGATGTGGGCCTTCCGTGGGCTCGATACCTGGAGTTATCCAGCCTGATCGTTGATCAGGTCGGCACCTTCCAGGGCCGCGGAACCCACACCGGGATCCGCGGCCCTTTTGATTTCCCAGCGCCGGCCACAAGCCGGCACAAGAGACGAGGAACACACCCGTGCAACTCAAGGCACACACCCCGTCCGTGTCGACCGACCTGATCCCCCCGCCCGATCCCTCGGAGGATTCCTTGACTTCCCCCACCGCCCTCACCGTGCTCGACGACGCCATCGAGAACCTGGGCGTAGCCGTCCCGTGCCGCTCCTACGACCCGGAGGTCTTCTTCGCCGAGTCGCCGGCCGACGTGGAGTACGCCAAGTCGCTCTGCCAGACCTGCCCGCTCCGCGAGGCCTGCCTCGCCGGGGCCAAGGACCGTCGCGAGCCGTGGGGCGTCTGGGGTGGCGAGCTGTTCGTCCAGGGTGTCGTCGTTGCCCGCAAGCGGCCCCGTGGCCGTCCGCGCAAGAACCCGGTCTCGGCATGATCACCGCCGGCACGATCGACCGACCCGCGACGCACGACCCCATGAAGCAGGACCCGACCATGACGCCGTCCACCAACGAACCGGACCTCCGCAGCACCACCCGCACCACCGGCGCGATCGCCTCGCGCCAGAACAGGACCCGTGAGATGCAACTCATTCCAGAAGCCCTGGCGCGTGCGCATATGCGCGACCGCCTGAGCGAAGCCGAGTCCGAACGCCGGGCCGCCCGGCTCGCCGCGGCCCGCCGGATGCAGCGCCGGGCCGAGCGCGCCTCGCTCCGCGCCCGCCGCGCCCTGGCCATGGCGGTCATGCACTGACCCAGGCAGACGCGTGCCGGCCCGGCCGCCACCGGACCGCCGTCAGGAACGGACAACGGCACAGCGCACCTCGTCGGAGGGGCCGGTTCACCGAACCGGCCCCTCCGGTCTGTCCACGCCCGCCACCGACCTGCCCCGTGGCCGCCCCGCCCATGGGTGACCACCGGAATGGTGGCCCGGCCCCGGGAATCGTGCCTGGCCCGGGCCACCCACGAAAACGGGCCGCCGCGCCGGCCTCTGTCCGCGAGGGGGACGAGACGCGAGGGCGACGAGAGGGGAGACGAGCGGGGGAGGCGCGGAGGTGAGGGAGGGTGCCGGTGG
>NZ_SRID01000012.1 GCF_004684805.1 Streptomyces palmae | reverse complement strand
GGGTGCACGCGGGGCCCGTGCGGGTGCGAGTACGCGGGGCGCGGGCGTGCGAGGACGAGTGCGCCGGGCCCTTGGGCATGCGTGTGAGTGTGTGAGCCCGCACGGGCGGGGTGCGAATACGCCGGCCCGTGCGGGCGCGCGAAGTGTGCGGGCCGGTGCGGGCACGGGCGAGTGCGCGGGGCCCATCCCTCGGACGTGTGAGTGTGCGGGCCCGTGCGGGCGCGCGAAGCGTGCGGGCAGGTGCGGGCACAGGCGTGCGGGCCGCGCCGGAAGGGTGGACCCCGCGCCCGTGCCACCCCTCACCGCGTCGCCCCGCTCACGCGCTCCCCGCCGCGCTCCCCGCCGCCGGGTCCTTGGACGTCCGGTCGCCGCGCCCCGACAGGGCCGCCGTGAGCAGGGCGAGTACGGCGAGTGCGCCGCCGCACCACAGGACGCCGGAGAGCGTGGTGCGGTCCGCGACCTGGCCGCCGAGCAGCGCACCGAGCGCGATGGCGACGTTGAACGCGCCGACGAACAGCGCCGAGGCGGCCTCTCGGGTGTGCGGGGCGGCATCCGTCACCCAGGTCTGGGTGGTGACCGAGACCCCGCCGTAGGCCACCCCCCACAGGAGCAGCAGCGCGGTGGCCCCGACGGGACCCCGCCCCAGCAGCGGGAGGGCGAGTTCGGCGGCGGCGAGCAGGGCGCTGAGGGCCAGCGCGGTACGGCGCGCATCGCGCTGGGCCGCCGCCCCGGCCACGAAGTTCCCGGTGATGCCGGCCAGGCCGTACACCAGCAGCAGGGTGCTGATCAGCCCGGTGCCGACCCCGGAGACGTCCTCCAGCACCGGGCGGACGTAGGTGTACGCCCCGAAGTGGCCGGTGACCAGGAGCAGGGTGACGGCCAGTACGCTCCGCAGCCGGGGGTTGCGGAGGAGCCCCGGCACCTCGCCCAGCCGCACCGTCCCGGTGGCCGGCAGCGGGGGCAGCAGGCAGGCCAGGGCGATCAGCACGGCCAGGGCGAGCACCCCGACCACCGCGAAGGCGGTGCGCCAGTCGGCCAGGTCGCCGATGAGGGTGCCGGCCGGGACGCCCAGTACCGAGGCGACCGCGATCCCGCTGAAGATCAGCGCGGTGGCGGTTCCCACCGACCGCTCGGGCACCAGCCGTACCGCCAGCCCGCCCGCGATCGACCAGACACCGCCGATGCTGACGCCGACCAGGACCCGGGCGGTGAGCAGCACGGCGAAGCCGGGGGCGAAGGCGGACAGCAGATTGGCGGTGGCCAGCAGCGCCATCAGCCCGCAGAGCACCAGCCGCCGGTCCAGCCGGCCGACCGCGGTGGTCACCAAGGGGGCGCTGACCGCGGCGACCAGACCGGGCACGGTGACGGCCAGTCCGGCGGTGCCGTCGGAGACATCGAGGTCGGTGCCGATCGAGGTGAGCAGGCCGACCGGCAGCATCTCGCTGGTGACGACCGAGAAGATGCCGACCGCGACCGAGATGACGGCGAGCCAGCCGGCGAGCGGTGTGCCGGTGGCGCTGGTGGCGGCGGGTGCCGGAGTGGTGAGTTCGGTGGCTTTGGACATGGCTCCAGCGAACATCCGTACGCGCCTGGGGAACAACGCGGAAGTTCTCAGCCTTCCATGAGTGGGACTCATCGATCGCAGGCCCGGAGGGAGGGGGAGATCGCGGTGGCGGGGAGCGCGCTGGAGCTGCGTGAGCTGGAGTGCTTTCTGGCGCTCAGCGAGGAGCTGCACTTCGGTCGGGCGGCCGAGCGGCTGTACGTCTCGCAGAGCAGGGTGAGTCAGCTGCTGGCCTCGCTGGAGCGCCGGATAGGCGCCCGGCTGCTGGAGCGCACCAGTCGGCGGGTGCGGCTGACCCCGTTGGGCGAGCGGTTCCTGGCCGAGTTGGCGCCCGCCTACGCCGCCCTGTCCGGGGCGGTGGAGGCTGCCCGCACCCGGGCGCGCGGGCTGGAGGGCACCCTGCGGCTGGGCTTCACCGGCACCGCGGACGAGCGGGTGATGAGCGTCATCACGGCCTTCCGCGCGCACTGCCCCGGCTGCGAGGTGGAGACGGTGGAGATACCGCTGGGCGATCCCTTCGGCGCGTTGCGCGCGGCGGCGGTGGACGCGGCCATCGTGCTGCTGCCGGTCGCCGAGCCGGACCTGGTGCTGGGGCCCACGTTCTCCCGGCAGCCGCAGACCCTGGCCACCCCGGCGGAGCACCCGTTCGCGACCCGCGCCGCGGTGTCGGTGGAGGAGCTGGCCGAGGTCCGGTTGATCGCCCCGGCGGGGCCGGCCCCGCGGTACTGGCAGGAGTTCATGGCCCCGACCACCACCCCGGCCGGCCGGGCCATACCGCGCGGACCGGAGGTGTCCACCCTCCAGGAGGGGATGACCTATGTCGCGGCGGGCCGGGGCATGATGCTCTGCTGCGCGCCGACCGCGCTGTACCAGCGGCGCCGGGACGTGGCCTTCGTACCGGTGACGGGCCTGCCCGATTCGGTGCTCGGGCTGGTGTGGCGGCGTGCACACGAGACCGAGAGGATACGCGCCCTCAGCCGAGCGATGGCGGACCTGACCACGGATCCGTGGAGCGAGCGGGCCGCGGCACGGATACCGGCTCCGCCGCCGGACCGGGCCTCGGTGCCAGTGCCGGCAGCTCTACCGGACCGAGCCATGCCACCTCTGGCGGGCCGGGCCCCGGTGACAGCACCCCCGATGTGACGGACCGCGACAGGGAACCCCACCGCACCGCGCCCGGCGGTCCATGTGCGGGCGGCGGCTCGGCTCGCCGACGAATGGTCGACCGGCCCGCGGCACGGGCGGCGTCAACACGCTCCCGTCACCCCGTCGCCCGGTCATCCCCGCCGCCCACCGCCTCCCCGATAAATATCAACATAAGGGACATACGCCGCAACGCTTGCTAGATTCCCGTCATGCGCGGCGCGACGACCACCCAGGCTCCTCCCGCCGGCCGGGACACCACCGCGGGAGTGCCCCGCCGCCGTGGTGTGGAGCTGGCGCTGCTCTTCGGCGCGGTGGTGGTCTGCCTGCTGGGCTACACCGCGGTCGGCCTGGCCACTGGCGGCGCCGTACCCCCGGACGCGCGCAGCTACGCGGCCGGGCTGGGCGGGATCGCGCTGCTGACCCATCTGGCGGTGCGGTTACGGGCCCCGTACGCGGATCCGCTGCTGCTCCCGATCGCGGTGCTGCTCAACGGCCTGGGGCTGGTGCTGATCTACCGGCTGGACCAGGCCACCCCGGGCGAGCGGGCCGCCCCTACCCAGCTGGTGTGGTCCACCCTGGGGGTGGCCCTGTTCCTGCTGGTGGTGGTCTGCCTGCGGGACCACCGGGTGCTGTCCCGCTACGCCTATGTGTGCGGGTTGGCGGCGCTGATCCTGCTGATCGTGCCGATCTTCTTCCCGGCGCTGAACGGCGCCCGGATCTGGGTGCGGTTCGCCGGGTACTCCTTCCAGCCCGGGGAGTTCGCCAAGCTGCTGCTGGCGGTGTTCTTCGCCGCGTATCTGGCGGCGGGCGGCCACGCGCTGGCCCACTCCGGGCGCCGGTTGTGGTTCCTGCGGCTGCCGCCCGGCCGGGTGCTGGCCCCCGTGGTGGCGATCTGGCTGGTCAGCGTGGGCGTGCTGGTGCTGGAGCAGGACCTGGGCACCTCGATCCTGTTCTTCGGGCTGTTCGTGGTCATGCTGTACGCGGCCACCGGCCGGATCGGCTGGATCGTCCTCGGCGCGCTGCTGGCCACCGCCGGGGCGGTGGCGGTGGCCCGGCTGGAACCGCGCGTCAACGGACGGGTGCAGGACTGGCTGCATCCCCTGGCCGGGACGGAGGCGGGCGGTGCCGGTCCGGGCCAGCTGGCGCAGTCGCTGTTCGCCTTCGCGGCGGGCGGGAAGCTGGGCACCGGCCTGGGCGAGGGCCACTCGGCGCTGATCGGCTTCGCGGTGAAGTCGGACTACATCCTGGCCACCGCCGGCGAGGAGCTGGGACTGGCCGGACTGGCCGCGCTGTTCGTGCTCTACGCCCTGCTGGTGGCGGCCGGCTTCCGAGCCGCGCTCGCGCTGCGCGACCAGTTCGGGCGGCTGCTCGCGGTCGGGCTGGCCTCGATCCTCGCCCTCCAGGTCTTCGTGATCGCGGGCGGGGTGACCGGGCTGATCCCGCTGACCGGCATGGCCATGCCGTTCCTGGCCAAGGGAGGTTCCTCGGTGGTCACCAACTGGGTCATCGTCGCGCTGCTCGTCCGGCTCAGCGACCGGGCCCGCGCCGACGCGGTGCCGCGGACATGACCCGCAGCATCAAGGCGCTCTCCGCCTTCTGCCTGCTGCTGTCGGCGGCGCTGCTGGCCAACGCGGTCCGCATCCAGGTGTTCGAGGCGAAGACCTACGACACCAATCCGGCCAACCGCCGACCGGTGATCGCCCGCTACGGCCATCCGCGCGGCGACATCCTGGTCGGCGGGGTGCCGGTGACCGGCTCGAAGGACACCAGGCAGCGGCTGCGCTACGAGCGCACCTATCGGGACGGGCCGCTGTACGCCCCGGTCACCGGCTACGCCTCGCAGACCTTCGGCACCTCCCTGCTGGAGTCCGCCGCGGACGGCGTCCTCTCCGGCAGTGACACCCGGCTGGACCTGATGCGGCTGTGGCACAGGTTCACCCGCACCCCGCAGCCCGCCGGGGCGGTGGAGACCACCATCGACCCCGCCGTGCAACGCGCCGCCTACCGCGCGCTGCACGGCCGGACGGGCGCGGTCGCCGCCGTCGAACCGACCACCGGGGAGATCCTCGCCCTGGTCAGTACGCCCTCCTACGACCCGGGCGGGCTCTCCGGCAACGACGGCAAGGTGGCCCAGAACTGGGCCCGGCTCACCACCGACCCGCGGCAGCCGATGCTCAACCGGGCGCTCAGCCGCACCTACCCACCCGGCTCCACCTTCAAGGTGGTCACCGCCGCCGCGGCGCTGGAGCACGGGATCGTCACCGACCCGAACGCCCGGACCGACACCGGCAGTCCGTACACCCTGCCCGGCACCACCACCCGGCTGCGCGACGGCTCCCGCCACTGCGCCCACGCCTCCCTGCGGCGCGCGCTCGCCCTCTCCTGCAACACGGTCTTCGCCCGGCTCGGCGTACGCGTCGGGCTCCCCGGCATGCTCGCCACCGCCCGGGGCTTCGGCTTCAACGACAGCGGCCTGCGCATCCCGGCCCCGGTGGCCCCCAGCGCCTTCGGCCGCCGACTGGACCCGGCGCAGCTGGCGCTCTCCTCGATCGGCCAGTTCAACACGGCCGCCACCCCGCTCCAGATGGCGATGGTCGCCGCCGCCGTCGCCAACCACGGCACGCTGATGCGGCCCTATCTGGTGGACCGGCTCACCGACGCCAACGGGACCACCATCGACCACACCCGGCCGGTGGTGCTGCGCCGCCCGATCCACTCGCGCACCGCGGAGATCCTCCAGCGGTTGATGGTGGGGGTGGTCAGCCACGGCACCGGCCGCCAGGCCGCCCTGCCCGGCGCCGTGGTGGGCGCCAAGACCGGCACCGCCCAGCACGGGGTGCGCAACGCGGGCGTGCCCTACGCCTGGTTCATCGGCTGGGCCCGGCAGCGCGAGGAGCACGCGCCCCGCGTCGCGGTGGCGGTGGTGGTGGAGGGGGCGAAGTCCCGCCGCGAGGACATCACGGGCGGCGGTGACGGGGGGCCGATCGCCCGCGAGGTGATGCGGGCGGCGCTGCGCCGCTGAGTGCGGTGCGGGTCAGCGGCCGGCCGGGGCGATCTCGGGGAAGCTGAAGCCGTACCCCTGCGACTTGAGCCAGGGCAGCAGCTGCCGCAGCGCCTCCACGGTCTGGGCGCGCGGGCCGCCGGCGTCGTGGAAGAGGATGGTCGGCCCGTTGGACAGCTGGCTCTTCACGGTGTGCACGATCGCGGCGGTGCCGGGGAGCTGGAAGTCCTTGGTGTCCACGTTCCAGCCGAGCGGGCGCATCCCGTGCGCGGCGGCGATCCGCCGGCTGTCCGGGGTGAACGCGCCGCCCGGGGCCCGGTAGTACCGCACCTTGACGCCGCCCGAGGCCGCCTCGATCATCCGCTGCGCGTCCAGGATCTGGCGCTGCTGGTACGCCACCGGCTTGCGGTCCATGGCGGTGTCATGGGAGATGGTGTGGTCGCACAGCCGGTGCCCGGCCGCCACCACCCGCTTGACCATGTCCGGGTGGGCCTGGGCCTGCGGGCCCACCATGCAGAAGGTGGCCTTGACCCCGTTGTCCTTCAGGACGTCCAGCACCTGGGGCGTCCAGTTCGGGTCCGGCCCGTCGTCGATGGTGATGCTCACCGTCTTGCCCCCGCGCTCGGTGGCGTGCGCGATGCTCTCCGGCACCGCCCGCACCTCACCCCCCGGCTTGGCCGCCGACCGCCCCGGCCGTTCCGCGCGCGCCTTGCCGCCCTGCGCGCTGGACGTCTCCTGAGCGGGCGCCTCGGTGAACGCGACCGTCCCCACCACCGCGCCTATCAGCGTCAGCGCAGAGGCTATGGCCATGACCAGACGCCGCTGTTGTTCCTTCAGAGATGCCATGAGAACGGCTTTCTGCTCGGCACGCGAGTGGGGGGCGGTTCCCGCGCGCGGGGGGCGTTTCCACCTGCAATGACGGCGGGACTAAGCAGATCGGTTGGCCGATTTCAATGTGGTACGCGTCACGAGGCGCTGGTCAGCGGTGAGCTGAGTGTCCGTTCCCGGTTCGTCCGCCGCTGCCCCGTTCAAGAACTGGCGCCCAGGAATCGGCGGATCGCGGCCGCCGACTCCTTCGGCCTCCGCAGATGCACCCAGTGATCGGCGTCCAACTCGACCAGGGCGGTCCTGGGGCGCCGCGATGCCATCTCGCGAGCCTGTGCGGTCGGCAGAACGGTACTGGCCGTGCCGTGCAGAAGCAGCGCGGGACAGCGGGAGCCCAGCCACTGGCGCCAGTGGTCGCCGAGCACGCGGGTGTCGGAGTCGACCATGTCCGCGGGGTGGCAGCCGAGCCGCCACCCCTCGTGGTGCGGTCGCAATCCGCTTTCCAGCAGCGGCGTCAGGGCGCCGCAGGCAAGGAGGAGTTCCTCGCGGAGTTCCTCGCGGGTGGGAGCGGAGTACGGCAGGTCGAGCAGGAAGGACAGCGGGACAGGGTCCACCACGGGCAGGGACGCGGGCCCGTCGATGTTGATCAGGGCACTTACGGCGTCAGGCTTCGCCGCAGCCAGGTGGTAACCGTTGATGGCACCGAGGGAGTGTCCGAGGATCGGCAAGGGCCGGTGTTCCAGGCCCAGGTGGGTGAGCAGGAGAAGGAGATCGGCGAGGTATCCGTCCCGGTCGTACCGCTGCGCCCGGTCGGAGTCCCCGTGCCCCCGCTGGTCCAGCGCGATGACCCGCCACCCGTCGGGGCCCAGGGCACGGGCGAGTTCCACAAAGTCAGCCCCTTCGCCGAGGTGTCCGTGCAGAGCGAGCAAGGGCCGCCCCTCCGCCGGCCCGAGGTCGAGGTAGGACAGGCGTCGCCCATCGGGGGCGGTGAGGTATGCGCGCGTGGCGTGGTCTGAGGCTGGTCCCGTGGGCATGACGGCATGCTAGGAAGCGCACGCTCAGGCCCGCCATGGCGTTTTCGGCCCGGAAAACCGGCGCTGGCCTCGTCGTTCCCCGTCCACTGCCGAGCGAGCCTCATGGGGTGAACGACAAGCCGCCGCGTTCGCGGACATGCACAAGGTGCCCTCCACCGCCGTAGAGGGCACCTCAACGCCGCTCGCCTTCCTCCCCAACGGAAGCCGTTTGTGGCGATCAGCGCCCCATGAACGTACCAAGGGAAGTGTCACAAGATGATCTTGATCTCGTCACATGATTCGGTCGAACGCGCCTGCCTTGACGGCCCGCACGAAGGCGCGCAGCGCGGCGGGGGTGGTGCGGGCGACCGCGTCCGGGGCGTCGCTCTCCCGGATACGGACGGTTCCGGAAGGGCCGGCGGCCAGCTCCACGCATTCGCCGGTGTCGCCGGTGCTGAACGAGGACTTGCGCCACACGAGGGGGGACATCTGTCTCCTTCTCACAGTTCGTATATGGCGTGCTGGATCAGCCCCAGCGAGTCGCGGGAGAGATGGGACTCCGGTGCGGCCTCTGGATCGACCGGTGCAAGCGCCAAGTCGGCCAGCTTCTCGAACATCTTGGCGTAGCCCTCGATGCGCTCTCCATCCCCCAGGAACACCGAATCGTCCGGCCGCTCCAGGTAGACCGTGCGCAGTTCCGGAGTCGAGCCGTGGAAAATCAGGAAGGGGCGACTGAAAGCCGCGTAGGCACCCCTCTCGAACGGGAAGATCTGCAAGGTCACGTTGGGCAGCCTGGACACCTCGATCAGCCGCAGCAGCTGCTTGCGCATGACGTCGACGCCGCCGACTCTCACACGCAGAGCCGCCTCATGGATCACCGCGTGGTACGCAGCCGGACGATCGCCTTCAAGGATCCGCTGCCGCGCCACACGAAACCCCACATACCTGTCGATGTGTTCGGGATCTCTGCCTGTCGCCTGGATGACGGCACGCGCGTAGGCCGGCGTCTGAAGCATGCCCGGGATGAACATGGGCTCGTGCATACAAATGGCCGAGGCGCGGGATTCGAGCTCCGCCAGGTCGAGGTGCCTGCGAGGCACCACGTCCCGGAACTCGTCCCACCAGCCCTTGCCCCGGTCGTGGGCCATCTCCATCAGCCCCTCGAACAGCGGGCCCTCCGGGCAGCCATACGCACGGAGCAACTTGTACAGCCCGTTGCGGGGCACGTCGACGCGCCCGGCCTCGATATGGCTTATCCGGGTGCGTTCCACCCCCAGCAGCGCACCGGCTTCGTCGCCGGACATCCGCGCACCTGTCCGTAGCTTGCGAAGCTCGGCGCCCAGTCGACGCTGTCGTTCACTCGGAGTACTTCTCGGCGGCATGCGTCCCTCCCTGCGACCTTCGCAGTGTGTCCCGCGGGCCCCGCAGGAACCACCCCATCGCCGTCAGGTCACCCACACGAAGGAATTCCGCCGGACACAGTTGTAACGAATACACCGGTACGCCTAGCGTCGGCGATCCAACTCCCGCCAGGGATATGCACTGTTGGAGGTCGCCATGCTCCCCACCACCCCCTCCACCGACTTCGAGATCGCGGACGCGAACCGCCTCGTCTCCCTCGTCTTCCCGCCGGAGCCCGTGTGGGTACGCGCCGCCCGAGAGACCGTGCGGGCCTTACTGCTGGCCGTGCGGCGGGGCGACCTCACGGACATGGCGCTGCTGCTCACCTCCGAGGCGGTCACCAACGCGGTGAACGCCTGCCTGGCCAAGGGGTGTTCCACGCCGGTGACCTTGTTCGCCGAGTGGGCCGGGAACCCCGCCCCGTACTGCCTGCGGGTCCTGGTGCACGACGAGGCGCCCGGCCGACCCGTCTGCCGGGCAACCGTGTCCCCTCAGGAGGAGTCGGGGCGCGGCATGGCGCTGATCGCCACCGGTGCCGACGCCTGGGGCGTGTGCGAGCACGGTCCGGGGCCGGGCAAGGACACCTGGTTCGAGTTGGGCGGCCAGCGGAGCCCCGGCGGCTGGTAGTCGGCCGTACGGCGGCCACGCCTCACGGGGATCCGCCGGCACCGCGTCAGTTGGGCTCGCCGCCCTCGGCCCCGTACGCGATGGTCTGGGCGACCTCCGCCGTACGGGCCCGTTCCTCCGCCGCGAAACGCCGCTCGCGGGCGGCGTCCAACTCCTCGGCCTGGGACTCGTCCTCGGCCATCAGCCGGTCCAGGTCGCTGTCCCCCAGCTCCAGCACGCCCATGTCCACATAGGCTCGCTGGAGCCGCTCCCCCCACAGCCCGATGTCCTTGACGCAGGGCACGATCCGGCTGAACAGCAGCTTGCGGAAGAGCGCCAGGAAGTCGGAGCGCTCGGCGTACTCCTCGGCCTCGGCGCGCGGGATGCCGAAGTTCTCCAGCACCTCGACGCCGCGCAGCCGGTCCCGCATCAGATGGCAGCCCTCGATCACGAACTCCTCGCGTTCGCGGAGTTCCGCGTCGGTGAGCTGGCGGTAGTAGTCGCGCAGCGCCATCCGGCCGAAGGCCACGTGCCGGGCCTCGTCCTGCATGACGTAGGTGAGGATCTGCCGGGGCAGCGGCTTGTCGGTGGTGTCGCGGATCATGCCGAAGGCGGCCAGCGCCAGGCCCTCGATCAGCACCTGCATGCCCAGGTAGGGCATGTCCCAGCGGGAGTCCCGCAGGGTGTCACCGAGCAGCGAGCCCAGATCGGGGTTGATCGGGTAGAGCAGTCCGAGCTTCTCGCGCAGGAAGCGGCTGTAGATCTCGGCGTGCCGGGCCTCGTCCATGGTCTGGGTGGCGGAGTAGAACTTCGCGTCCAGGTCGGGGACCGACTCCACGATCCGGGCGGCACACACCATCGCGCCCTGCTCGCCGTGGAGGAACTGGCTGAACTGCCAGGCCGCGAAGTGCTGCCGCAACTCGGCCCGGTTCCGCTCGCTCATGCGGTCCCAGTACGGGGTGCCGTGCACCATCAGCGTCTCGTCGGGAGCGCCCAGCGGGTCCAGCGGGTCGACCTCCAGGTCCCAGTCGATCCGGGTGACCGCGTCCCACTGCTTGTCCTTGCCCTTCTGGTAGAGGGCCAGCAGCCGCTCGCGGCCCTCGTCGTACTCCCAGTTGAAGCGCGCGGCACCCCTCGCGGGCACCTGCCAGATCGGATCCTCGGGCTGCTGTACGTAGAGCTCCTGTGTGGACACGGGCGCCTCCTGACAACTGCTGCGGCTCCCCCGTCTGGTGGATGTGTCTCAGGGGCAGGCTCACACGCCCGAAGACAGCGGTCAACAAGTCCCGTGCCAGGATGGGCACTCTGCCGCCCAAGTGTCACTCAAGGGCATCCCCTCAAGGCTGCCGCCCGAGGGGATGCCCTCAACCATTGCTCCCGCGCCTCGCGGACAGCCGGACCGGGCCCACGTCGAACCCGATCGGCACGCTACTTGGTGCAGCCATACTTCTTCGCAACCTTCGGCGTGAACTCGTCAAGGAACCGCTGAAGTTTCTTGTACCCCTCGGGCGAATCCTCTACCTCGTCACCACCGAAATACATGCTAAGAGTAAAGAGCGCACCCGGCTCATCGCACTTCACCCACACCACGCCGCCGTTGCTGCCGACAGCGGCCTTCCCTGGAAGGGGAGGCTTCCTCATGGCAGCGTTCTCAAATCCCTCAGGAGGCCTATTCAGATCCTTCAGATCCAAATCACGGGGATTCTCCACATAATGAATCTCCACAAAGAGGATGCGCTTCCCGTCAATTACGATATTGCAGAAGGCCCCTGGCAAAGTCTCCGAATCCTCATTCATCTGCCTGACGCTATTTCCCTCTGGCAACAGTGGTTGCAGACTCTCCCTACTCATGGGAACGCCACAGAATTTGCCCGGAAAAGCATAGCTCTTCTCACTGCATGCAATCCCAAGAAGGGCCAAAGGGACAAGTGCCAGCAGCAACCGACCAGTCACCCTTGTCACTGATTCCCCCCAAGGCCATTCGCCTTTTTGTTCCCATCATTCGCCGCCGCGGCAATCGAGTTATATATCCCCTGATCGCCCGAGTAGCCTGCATGATTCCTCGCCCAGTCGTGATTGACGACGTACCACTGGTCGGCGAGTGCATTGAGCTGCTGCCGCCGAAGTCCATAAGTTTCCTTGTAGTCGCCTGTCAACTTTTCGGCCTGCTGCGCCTGCTCATCCATGACCCACGCCGAGGTGGCGATATCTGCCCCACGCTGGATAATGTCCCCATAACCGGGAATAAAGTTGAGAATCGCTCCCGATATGTGATAACTCCCCATCTTGTCCCACGAATAGTCGTACTGGTCGCCCTTGAGCGCGCTGTAACGGGCCTGCTCCATAAAACCGATGGCCATACCAGCCCCGCTTAGAGTGTCCTCCGGATTCTGGCCCTTGTCGTAGAAACTGTTGACAATGGCATAATTCATACCCTCATGGAGTAGCCCGTAAGAGTACTGACTTCGGGATATCTGCTTGGTAACCTCCATGACCTGATCCTGGTCCAGAGTCCCTGGCCTTGCCGTGTAGTCACGCATCGCCACGAGCACCTCGCTGCCATGGTTCGTAAAGATCTTCGCCATGTCGTCCCGCAGCGAGGCCGGCATGTCGTCACCCTGGCCGGACAGGACTTTCAGCGCGTACTTGAAGGTGCGGTTATTCACGTCCGTGTGGCCGGTTGGCCCATGTGCCGTCCCTGACGGTGAGACGCCGGTGGCCGCCGCGGTCAAGGCGTCACCGAGACCCTTGCGATCGTCGGTGTCCACTGCACCGTCCGCATCCAGCTCGGCGTCGCCTACGTATCGCTTCGTGTCGATGACGTTCCAGTCACGGCTGTCACCGCCGTCACCGAGTAGATAGTCGAAGCGCTCCTTGCCGGCAGTCGTGCCGGGGTCGAGGTATCCAGCAGCTCCTTCCGGGTCGCGGGACATGACCTCCAGAGCGGCATCAATGGGGTCATTTGCAAACCATCCCTTGCCGTTCTCGTCACTGTACTTACCGCGGAGATGAAAGATGTAGGAGTTACCCTTCTCGGCGGCGATCATGTCATCGGTGACATCGGCCACGAATTGCGGGGAGTAGCCATGGCCTTGAAGCATCAGCGTGGCCAGGCTCTGATATGCATTTACTGTCTGTTTGTCCGTTACCTTACGCCTGGAGGTCTCGTTCGAACTCTGCTCACGGAACGCCTCGCGCCACCGGTTATAGAAATCTGCATCGTCGGTCTTCTTCCAGCCGGCGAACGCCTTGTTGTACGCCTCGGTCCCGAAGCGCAGATGATTTCCCTTCGCATCCTTGAAATCCGGGACTCGCGTGGCAGTTGCCAGCGAATCGGACAGCCCCCCATTGACACCCAGGTAAAGCTTCTTGTTCTTGGTGTCGTCGTAGTAGGCAAGCTCATCGATCTTGTCAGAGAGCTCAAGTGCCTTCTCCGGTCCCAGTGAGTCGAGCAGTGTCCGGCTGAAAATCAGGTGATCGGAGTTGACTCGTAGCAGACGGCGCCACTCCTCCAATTCGCCGGAGTCCAACTCTTCACCGGCCAGCAGCCGATCCGCGTATTTCTTGGCCTCGCGTGCCTCATACATCTGGATGTCACCACCTGCCGACCCATTAAAACTGGCCTCGTGCCCCATTAGAATATCGCCCAGGCTTCGGACGCCTGCCGCCTTCCGGAGCACAAGCTTGACACCCTGGTCCGCATCATCGACCGCCTGCACAGCGCCCTTGATTTTCTTCGTCCACGCGGCTTCGGCCTTCTGGACTTTGGCAACTTGATCCTGATAATCGGAGTCGGGGTCGTTGCGCCCCTCTATCTTGGTGTAGTCATAGACGGGCTTACCCTGGCTGTTGACATAGAACCCAGCCTTCGCGGCCTGTTCGACGATATCCTCCAAGTCTCTGATCAGCGTGGTGAACTGTCCATGGGCGTCCCTCAGAAGTGAGGCGATGGCACGAGCCTCGACTTGCGCGTCGGCGAACTGCTTCCGGGTCACCGCGAATCGCGAGGCGGCGGCGTCCGCGCTGACCGCGACCCATTGGCCATCATTCGCAACCGACTCCACTGCGGACTTATACAGCCTCTCCAACTCCTGAAGGTCCCCGGCCATCGCGTCCCAGTCCGTTGCCGCAGTGGTCAGTGCGCCCAGCCTGACAGTCATCACTTCGTGATACGTGAGCATGATCGCGCCTCTTTATCTAGATCTCGCGCCGGTCGGGGTCCAGATCGATCCCGGATATTCGACTGCTCACGTCGTAGTCGACGTATTGGAAGCCCTGCTTGGCCTGGGACAGCGCTTCCTGGTCCTTCTTGAGGCGCTCCTTCAAGTTCTTCACCTGCACCTTCCACTCCTGGTGCGCCTCCTCGAGCCCGGTACCGGTATCCCATTGGGAGAACTCGGCTACCGCTGCGGCACTGTTGCCATCCGCCCGGCTCCCGGCTGTTGCCGTCTCAGGCCGTATCCGCTCCCGCAAGGCTCTGACCGCAACCTTCTTCCCCGCATGGTTGGTCCTCAGGTCGGGGCCATCGCCACCACGCGGCCCCGAGGTGCCATCCAGTCGCGTGCCTTCCCGGTAGCGGTCCCGCGCCTCCGTCTTGAGCCGTTCCCATTCGTCCCACATCTCCCCAGTCCCCCTTGCCTGTTGACAGACAGAGCCAGCGACCTTCCGGGGCCCGACGATAACAGCTCGCAGTCACTTGACGCCTATGAGCAATCAAGGCTGGTCGATCGACGTCTGATTGACGTCAATTTTCGACATCATGAGAGGTTGGCGACTCGTCCTCACCGACTCGCCCGGACCCGACACTCACACCTGCCCCTCCACCTCTCCACCGCAGACGCCAGCGCGCCCGCCTGGAGCGTCAACAAGTCCCACGCAGGGGATTGACGACCCTTACTGACACGCAGTCTTATAAGAGTGCGACCCAGAGTTGCCTACCGACGAGGTGTTCTCAACCATGACTTCCACCATCGAACCTCCCCTGCTCCGGGACGCGCTCGGACTCCTGAAGGACCGCGAGCAGGTCGCCGAGCGGCTGCTGGACTCGTCGGCGAAGCACTCCTTCGACCCGGATACCGAACTCGACTGGGACGCGCCGCTGGAGGACGGCAAGTGGTTCTGGCCGCCGGAGCTGGTCTCGCTCTACGGCACCCCGCTGTGGAAGCGGATGTCCGAGGAGCAGCGGATGGACCTGGCCCGGCACGAGGCCTCCGCGCTGGCCTCGCTCGGCATCTGGTTCGAGATCATCCTGATGCAGCTGCTGGTCCGGCACATCTACGACCGCCCGGTGACCAGCGCGCACGTCCGCTACGCGCTCACCGAGATCGCGGACGAGTGCCGGCACTCCAAGATGTTCGCCCGCCTGATACAGAAGTCCGGGACCCCCAGCTACCCGGTCTCCCCGCTCCACCACAACCTGGCCCGGCTGCTGAAGACCATCTCCACCACGCCCGGGTCCTTCGCCGCGACCCTGCTGGGCGAGGAGATCCTGGACTGGATGCAGCGGCTGACCTTCCCGGACGAGCGGATCCAGCCGCTGGTGCGCGGCGTCACCCGGATCCACGTGGTGGAGGAGGCCCGCCACGTCCGGTACGCCCGGGAGGAGCTGCGCCGCCAGATGGCCACCTGCCCGCGCTGGGAGGCGGAGCTGACCCGCGTCAGCTCGGGCCAGGCGGCCCGGGTCTTCTCGGAGGCCTTCATCAACCCGAAGGCGTACGCGGACGTCGGCCTGGACCGGCGGGAGGCGGTGGCCCAGGTCAGGGCGAGCGGGCACCGGCGCGAGGTGATGCAGACCGGCGCCAAGCGGCTCACGGACTTCCTGGACGACATCGGGCTGATGCGGGGCGTCGGCCGCCGGCTGTGGAAGAGCTCCGGCCTCCTCGCCTGAGCGGCCGGCAGGGGGCGGGGCCTGAGGGACCCGAGTGACCGGACCCGGTGACCGGTCACTCGGGGTGGGTCGCCGGCGCACCGGAGCGGGAGGTGCGGCGGGCGCGTATCGGTGGCGTCCGCCGCGCGCCGCACGCCCGGTGTGCGGCGCGCGACAGGTTCGGCCGGGCCCGCGGCCTGGCCTGAGGATCGTCCGGCGGTGCGGTTACGCTGCCTGTCATGACGACAGGGAGCGCCCCGGCAGCCGCACGCCGCGGCGCGTATCGCAGGCTCAGCGTCGAGGAGCGGCGCGCCCAGCTGATCTCCGCCGCCCTCGCGCTGTTCGCCCGGCGTGCCCCGGAGGACGTCTCGCTGGACGATGTGGCCGCCGCCGCGGGAGCCTCCCGCCCCCTCGTCTACCGGTACTTCCCGGGCGGCAAGCAGCAGTTGTACGAGGCCGCGCTGCGCAGCGCGGCGCACGAGCTGGAGCGGTGCTTCGTCGAGGAGCGGACCGGTCCGCTCACCCAGCGGATGTCCCATGCCCTGGACCGCTATCTGGCCTTCGTGGACAGCCATGACACCGGCTTCAGCGCGCTGCTCCAGGGCGGCTCGGTGGCCGAGACCTCCCGGACCGGCGCGATCGTGGACGAGGTGCGGCGCGCCGCCGCCGACCAGATCCTGCTGCACATGCAGGTGGCCGAGCCGGGGCCGCGGCTGCGGATGATGGTGCGCACCTGGATCTCGGTGGTGGAGGCGGCCTCGCTGATCTGGCTGGACGAGCAGAAGCAGCTGCCCGCCGCGGAGCTGCGGGACTGGCTGCTGGACCAGCTGGTGGCGATGTTGACGGCCACCGCGGCGAGTGACGAGCAGACCGCGCGGGTGGCCAGGACGGCGCTGCTGCTGGAGGAGCCGGGGGGCCCGGTGGGCACCCTGGCCCGGGGCGTCATGCCGGTGCTGGCCGACGCCGCCCGTCTCCTGGATCCGGAAAGCGAGTAGGACGACCCCGTGCGCAGCGAGAACACCCTCTTCGTCGGCGGCCCACTGGACGGCCGGGTACTGCCGGTGCTGGTGGGGCCGACCGGGCAGCCGCCGAAGAGCTACGAGGTACCGGTGCCGGACGAGGCGGGCGGCCCCCCGGTGGTCCACGTCTATCTGCGGGCGCCGGTGAGCGGGGGCGGCCGGCTGGGGCTGGTGCGCGGCTGGCGGTACGAGTACGCGCCGGAGGGAAAACCGCGCACCAAGCTGAAGTGGCCCTGGTCGAAGCCGGATACGCCGCCTCGGCCCGGCCCGGACCATTGACATCACTGGTCCAGGTCCTGTCCGGTCGATCGTGCTGGATCAGGGAGCGAGGTCTGGCGCGTGCGGATGCAAGGCGGAGGAAGGAGCCACTGCGGAGCGATTCGCCCCGCACGGCTCGGTGGGTACGGGTCGGGCGATCCGCTGTCCGGAAGCGCCGACAGGGTGTGGGAACCGGAGTCCACCACCCGTACGGCCCAGGCATTCATCTGATCAACGCATAAATCTGGGGATCGATCGGTCGACCGTGCCAGCATCGGGCCCACCAGCGGAGCCCGGAGGTGAGCAGATGACAGGCCGGATGGTCCGGATGGCCTGCGCGGCGTCCCTGGCCGCCGCCGCGGTGGGCATCCCCCAGATCGCGGTGGCAGCCGCCCAGCCCACTCGCCCCGCCGGGGCACCCCACGCCGAGCGGCGGGCCGGTCAGCCGAGGGACAGGGCGCACACCGCCCCGCACGCGCAGCAGGCCCGCCGGGCGCCCCGTACCGAGCACCCGCCGTCGGCGGAGGGTGACAAGGCACTGCGTTTCGCGCTCCAGCAGATCGGCAAGCCCTACGCCTGGGGCGCCGAAGGCCCCGATTCCTTCGACTGCTCCGGGCTGACCGCCGGCGCCTGGGCGTACGCCGGGCGCCCCATCCCGCGCACCAGCCAGCAGCAGTGGCGGGACCTGCCGCACGTACCGCTGGACCAGCTGCGCCCGGGCGACCTGGTGGTCTACTACGCCGATGCCTCGCATGTGGCGCTGTACGCGGGCGAGGACACCGTGGTGGAGGCGCTCCGGCCGGGCACCACCGTGCGGATGTCCCCGCTGGCCGCCAACCCCGTGCTGGGCGCGGTCCGCCCGGACCCCGGCAGCCCGCCGCTGGAGGGGTACGTACCGCCGCCCCCGCTCAGGGAGAGCCAGGGCGGGGGCCTCGATTGAGGGAACGTTACGTCACTCGGGGGTGACGTCCAGTGCGTATCCCACCAGGGCGAGCAGCGCCTCCAGAACCGTGCTCCGGTTGCGGGCGTCCATGATCACCACGGGTACGTCGGTGGGCACGGACAGCGCGTCCCGCACGTCCTCGGCCTCGAACCTCGTCGTCCCCTCGAAGTGGTTGACCGCCACCACGTACGGCAGGTCGCGGGTCTCGAAGTAGTCGAGCGCCGGGAAGGAGTCCTCCAGGCGGCGGGTGTCGGCCATCACCACCGCGCCGATGGCGCCGCGTACCAGGTCGTCCCACATGAACCAGAAGCGCTGCTGTCCGGGCGTGCCGAACAGGTACAGCACCAGGTCGGATTCGAGGGTGATCCGGCCGAAGTCCATGGCGACCGTGGTGGTCGTCTTGTCCGGAGTCGCCTCGGTGTCGTCGATCTCCTCGCTGGCCTGCGTCATCAACGCCTCGGTCTGCAGCGGAGTGATCTCCGAGACCGAACCCACGAAGGTCGTCTTGCCGACCCCGAAGCCACCGGCCACCACGATCTTGGTGGCGATCGGCGCCCGGCTGCGGTCGGTCTGCCAGCCCTGCAGAGCCTCATCGACATCCGGCGGTATCGCCGTCAGAGTCGCCGTCTGCATCCCGTCAGAGTCTGCGAAGTCCAACGAGCACCCTTTCCAGCAGTGCGTGGTCCGGCTGCCCCGGGGCCCGCCCGGTGCCGTAGACGCGGATCTTTCCCTGGTCGGCCAGGTCGCTCAGCAGCACCCTGACCACGCCCAACGGGATCTTGAGCAGGGCGGAGATCTCGGCGACCGACCGCATCCTGCGGCACAGTTCGACGATCGCCTTGAGCTCCGGCCGCAGCCGCGACGCACGGGTGCCCTCGGCAGGCTGCTCCCAGCCCGCCTCCGGTCCGTCCAGCGTGGCCACGAAGGTCTCCACCAGCAGCACATGACCGGAGCGGGTCCGCCCGCCGGTCAGTGAGTACGGGCGCACGCGGGCGGGCTGCCGGCCCGCCGCGCCACGCACCGGCAGCCCGGTGGACAGGGTCACTGCGCCGACTCCATGGACTTGCGTAGCTCGCTGCGGAGCTCGGGGGTGAGCACATGCCCGGCCCGGCCCACGAACAGCGCCATGTGGTACGCCACCACGGTCATGTCGCAGTCCGGGGTGGCGTGCACGCCCAGCAGCGAACCGTCGCTGATGGACATCACGAACAGACTGCCCTCGTCCATCGCGACCATGGTCTGCTTGACCCCGCCGCCGTCCATCAGCTGGGAGGCGCCCAGCGTCAGGCTGCCCAGCCCGGAGACGATGGTGGCCAGGTCCGCGCTGGACCCCTTCGGCCCGTCCTGCGCGGTGGGGTCGGCGACGGCCGGCTTCGCACCAGGCTGCGGATCCGAGGAGAGCAGCAGCAGGCCGTCCGACGAGACCACGGCAACCGAGCGGACGCCCGGCACCTCCTCGACCAGATTGGCCAGCAGCCAGTGCAGGTTCCGGGCCTCGGTGCTCAGCCCGTAGGTACTACTGGGCGCATTCAATCGCGTGCCTCCTCAACAGTGCCACTGTCCTCCTGCGCCCCCGTGTACGCACGGAGCCGGTCGTCCGGGACCTGCCCGGACCGACCCGCGTCGGGCTCCGGCCCGACGGGACGCCCCTGCGACGCCTGTTCCCCCATTCGATGACGCCCCGTCGCCTCGGCGTCGGCCCCGGTCGGGGCAGTCTCTCCGAGGATCCGGTGACGCCCGGTCGCCTCGGCCTCCGCGTCCCGCCTGCCGTCGCGCGCCCCCTGCTGGAAGCAGCCCAACCTGCGGCGCAGCTCCTCGGCGTTGACCCCGCTCGGCCGCTGCCGCACGGCGGGCGCCGGGCGGGCCACGTTCTTCGGGGTCCGCTTGGGCAGCCCCTTGTCCGTGAGCCGGGGCGTGCCGCCGGGCGCGGACTGACCGGGGACACGGTGCGGCAGGGGGGCCTCGGAGGCCCCGGCTGCCGGGGAAGCCCCGGAGGCTCCAGGAATGCCGGGCCGGCCGGCGGTGCGGGGGTGCCCCGTGGTGCCGGCACGGTCATCGGCTCCGTGGTGCCCCGTGGTGCCGGACTGCCCGGTGGTGCCGGGGTGCTGGGCGGTGCCGGACCGCTTCGCGGCGTCCGGGTGGCCCGGTGCTCCGGGGTGACCGGTGGGTCGTCCGGTGGCCGTGGAACGGTCGGTGCCGCCCGATGGATGGTCAGGCGTGCGGTGCGTACGGCGCGCGGTGTGGGTCGTACGGTCCTCGGGGTGGGGCGCACGGTCCGGGGTGCGCTCCGTACGGTCCGGGGCGCGCTCCGTACGGTCCGGGGCGCTGCCGGAGGCGGGGCGCCTGGGCAGGTCGCGCGCCGGAGTGCGCTTGGGCAGGCCCTTGTCGGTGAGCCGCCGTTCGGGGGCACCGCCGGACGGGGTGGCGCGACCCGCACCACCCTGCTCCGGGAGCCTGGGCGCGGGCGCGCCGTCCGTCGGGCCCGGGGCGGCGCCCCGGTCCGGGTGCGGGATGCCCGAACCCGGCATGCCGCCGGGCGGGGTGTCCCCTCCGCGCTCCCAGCGGGGCGCGCCGGACCGATCGGTCTCGCGGGCGGGCCTGCGCCGGGTCGGCAGCGGCGGGGTGCGGTTCCCCTCCTCGGCACGGCCGTGCGTGTCCGGCTCCGCCGTGCGGGAACGGGCCTCCCGGGCACCGGTCACCGCAGCCCCGCCACCCGCTCCGGGCTCCTGGTGCGCGCGGCTCCCCGGCGCATCGGCAGACCGCTCGGCACCGGGCCAGTCGTCACCCGCGCCACGTCGCCGGTTGACACCGGGGCTGATCCCAGCGGAACGGTCCTCGGCGGGCACACCGGCACCGGGCTGCCCCGTCGGCCAGTCGTCACCCGCACCACGCCGCCGGTCGGCACCGCGCCGGGCCGCGGCGGAACGGTCTTCGGCAGACAGACCGGCACCGGGCCGCCCCGTCACGGGCCAGTCGTCACCGCCACCACGCCGCCGCTCGGCACCGCGACCAGCAGCAGGGGAACGGTCCTCGGCAGGCAGACCGGCACCGGGCTGCTCCGTCGGCCAGTCGTCACCCGCACTACGCCGCCGGCCCGTACCGCGACCGGCTGCGGCAGAACGCTCTTCGGCAGGGAGACCGGCACCGGGTTGCCCTGTCACGGGCCAGTCGTCACCGCCACCACGCCGCCGGTCCGTGCCGCGACCGGGCGGGTTGAAGAGGGCGTCAGCGGCACCGGTGTGCCGGTGTCCAGGAGTCTCCCGCGGGTCGGCGGGCTGGTCCGCGACAGGCCAGTCGTCTTCCCCGCCACGTCGCCGGTCGGCACCCGGCCGGGTCTCGGTGGGCTGCTCCGCCACGGGCCAGTCGTCGTCCGCGCCGCGCCGGTCGGTGGCGCGGTCCGTGGCCTGGTGGATCGGCGTACGGTCCGGGCCCGGGGCGCTGGGCGTGGTCCAGGCCTGGCCGGCTACCGGGATGCCGCCGTGCGGTGTCGGCTCGGGATCCGTGAAGCCGAGCCCCCGACCGGCGCGGGCCCCGGGCGCGGAGTTCCCGCCGGCCGCCGGAGGCATGCCGGCCCAGGCCCGGCCCGGCGCGGGGGCGCCGCCGTCGGAGCCGGGACGGCCGCCGTCGCCCTCCGATCCGGGAAGGGCCGCCAGGTCGGCCACGTCGTCCGCATCGCCGTCCGGATCGATATCGATGTCCGCGAAGGCGTCGCCCGCGGAGTCGAGGTCCTCAGGCTGGTCGGCGTGCAGGTCGTAAGCGGGCGGGGCATCGGCCTCGGAGTGCTCGGGGTGGCCCTGTTCGGCCCCGTTCGCCGGATCCGGCTCGGCGTCCGGCTCATGGCGGTTGAAGTGCAGGTCGCCACTGATGGCGGCCAGCCGGATGCTGCGCTCGGCGGCGGCCACCAGGGGATCCACCCCCGGACGGCTCGGGTCCGCACCGAAACGGGCGCCCGGGCCAGAGCCGGCATCCGTACCGAAACCGGCATCCGCACCGGAGGCGGTGTCCACGCCAGAGCCGACCCCCGCGCCTGACGCCGCATCGGTACCAAGACCGGCGTCCGCGCCGGAGGCGGTCGGCTCGCCCGTGCCGGGGCCGAAGGCGGCATCGGCGTCGGAAGCCGGTTCGACCACCCCGTACGCCTCGCTCGACCCGGCCGCGGCGACGATGCCCTCCGCGCCGGAGGCGGGCCCGGTCTCGTCGGCGGGGACGGCGTCGGGCGCGGACTCGGCGGCGGTCGGCGGACCGGAGGTGGCCCCCGTGGCGGAGGTGTGCCCCTCACCGGAGTCCGCCTCGCTCACGGCAGCCGTGCCCGTACCGGCCCGCTCGCCATCGCCGGCCTCGGCCTTGGCGGGTGCGCGGGAGCCGCCCCGGCGCGGCAGGGAGGGCAGGGTCCGGCCGGGGGCGTCGGCGGCACCCCTGGCAGCCGTTCCGTCCGTAACGGGTGCCCCGTCGGTACCGGCCTCCGGCAGGGTCGTCGACTCGGAGAGGACACCCTCGCCGGGGGCGGCCTCGCCCAGGACACCTGTGCTGGAACCCCCCGCGCCGAGACCCTCCTCGTCCGAGGTGTCGGCGGCGGAGACGGCACCGGCGGGCGGGGCCGGAAGGATCGCGGTGGGGATGATGACCACGGCCGCGACACCGCCCTGCTGCTGGGGGCGGAGTTGCACCCGTACGCCGTGGCGTGCGGCGAGCCGGGTCACCACATAGAGGCCGAGGCCCAGCGGGTCCTCCGCGTTGGGGCCCTGGCAGTAGTCGGGGACCGGCTCGGCCAGCCGGTTGTTCAGCTCGTCGAAGCGCTCGGGCGTCATCCCGATGCCCTCGTCCTGCACCGAGAGCATCAGCTCACCGGTCTCCAGCAGCCAGCCGGAGACCTGCACATGGGCCTCGGGCGGGGAGAAGGTGGTGGCGTTCTCCAGTAGTTCGGCGACCAGGTGGCTGACGCTGTCGGCCGCGTACCCGGCGACATAGGAGTGCGGCGGCAGGGAGTGGATCTGCACCCGGTCGTACCGCTCGACCTCGCTGATCGAGGCGCGCAGCACATCCAGCAGCGACACCGGCCCCGGGTGGCTGGCCTTGTGCTCGGAGCCGGCGATGACCAGCAGGTTCTCGCTGTAGCGGCGCATCCCGGTGGCGAGGTGGTCCAGCTGGAAGAGGGTCTCCAGGCGGTCCGGGTCGTGCTCGCGCTCCTCCAGGCCCTCGATCACGGCCAGCTGGCGCTCGATCAGGCCGAGGTTGCGCAGTGCCAGGCTGACGAAGCTGCCGTGCACCCGGGCCCGCAGGCCGTCCAGCCGGGCGGACACCTCGTCGCGCTCCCGGCGCAGTTCGGAGCGCTCCTCGGCGAGCCGGCGCCGCTCGCTGACCAGTCGGGCGCGGTCGGCGTCCAGCTTGGCGGCGCGCTCGTGCTCCTGGCGCGCGCCCTCCTGGATGGCGTTGACATGGCGCACGGTCTCGGCGAACTCGTCGTCGCGGCCCTTGAAGGCCACCGGCTCCTCGGTGATCGGGTCGCCGGCGACCCGCCCGGCGCCGATCCGGAGCGCGGCCAGCGGGCGGGTCATGGAGCGGGCGGTGGAGATCGCCGCCCCGAGCGCCAGCAGCAGGCAGATGCCGACCAGGCCGATCCGCAGCTCCAGGTCGGTGACATCGTCGTCGCGCAGCTTCTCCAGCCGCTGGAGCTCGTCGGTGGCGAGCGCCGACTCCACGCCGCGCATCCGCTCGATCCGGGCGGACAGGTCGGCCCCGATGCGGTCGGCGTCCATCGCCTGGTCGGCGGCGGAGAGCGTCGGCTGGTCGGTGAGCCGGGTCAGGAAGCTCTCGGCGGCCGAGACCTCGGCGCCGTTGACGGTACTGGTGAAGCGCTCGCGCGCATCGGCCGGGGCGAGCCGCTTGAAGTCGGCGAGGGCCGACCGCTCGCTGACCTCGGTGCGCTGGGCGGTACGGGTGAGCGCGGGCTGGCCGCCGCCTCCGGCGAGCGCGCCGAGCAGCAGGCCCCGGGTGGCGGACGCCTGCTCATTGGCCCGGCCGAGGGCGGCCAGGGCGTCGGCGCTGCCGGTGTCGGCGCGCTCTGGCATCTTCCGGGCGAGCAGCGTGGCGAGGTCCTGGAGCGCCTGCACGGTCTCGGTGTACGCCTGGAAGACGTCCAGGGCCGAGCCGCGTCCGGTCAGCGCCCGCTGGCGCAGCCGGGGCAGGTTGTCCAGCAGCCGCTGGAGGGATTCGGGGGCGTCCGGGCGCAGTTCGCCGGCCTGGCGGTCGACCCGGGCGCGCTGGCTCTCCGAGACGCCGGCACCGGAGGCGGAGCTGCGGCCGGCGGCGACGAACTCGGTCATCGCGTCGCGCTCGTCGGCCAGGGAGTGGGCGAGGACCACGGCCTCCCGGCCGGCCTGGGCGAGGTCCACCAGGCGTTGCGAGTCATGGGTGTCGTCGATGGCGGCGGCGATGGCGGGGGCGCCGGCCGCCGCCACGGCGATCGAGACCACCAGAACACCGGCGACCAGTCGGTTGCGCACCCGGGCAGGCCGGCGGCGCGGCGCGGCGCCACGCTCGCGCTGCTCCTCGGGTGCCCCTTCTCCGTCACGCTCGCCGTTGCTGCCCCGAAGCCGCATCTTCCGCACCGGTGCTCACATTCTTTTCTCGCCCGATCCGCTGTGGAACCAGAAGGTGACGGTTGCTCGACAAGAGTTTCGGCCCCCACCCTCTCCCAGCCCACTCCCCCCAGCTGCCGCTGGGTGGTGCCCCCAGGGAGGTGCCCCAGGCACGGAATCCGACCTTTCCAGTACCACTGTGAGGCGGACGCGCAACACATGCCCCGCCACCTGAACGAGTGAACATCATGCTGAAGTTGGCCATCAACTCGCACGTCAGGCGGGGAGCCGCCGAGGAACGCACCGCAGTTGGAAAACGCTTGCCGGTCCTGGCAGGATGTGCGCCCACAACTGCCCGGAATCAACGATTCCGCCTTGAACCCGGCAACTGAGGCTCTGGTACGTACCTTCTTGACGGTCGATCGCCCACAGGGACCGTCCAGCGCCCCTCCGGCAGACTGGGCCCATGCGGATCGAACTGGCGACCAGCCCCGGCGACCCTCAACGTCCCAACGAGGACTATGTGTCAGTAGCGCTGCCGGCTTCCGGTGTGGGCGGCGTACTGGTCCTACTGGACGGGGTGACGCCACCCCCGGACGAGGACGGCTGCATACACGGGGTCCCCTGGTTCACGGCGCGCCTCGGCGGGGCGCTCCTCGAACTGTCCGGTTCGCGGCGGGATATGCCGCTGGCGGACTGCCTGTCTTCGGCCATCGAACGAACCACCGAGGTTCATCGTCACACATGTGACCTTTCTCACGCGCTTACTCCGCAGTCGACGGTGGTCGCGGCGCGCTGGGACGAGACCACCGTGGAGTACCTGGTCCTGTCCGACTCGGTCCTACTGCTGGAAGGGCCGGACGGGGCGGTCACCCCGGTCCTGGACGACCGTATCGACCGACTGCGCGCCGCCGGTCACCGCCTCGCCGGGCTGCGCAACATCGAGGGCGGTTTCTTCACCGCTGCCGCGGATCCGCGGGTCGCGGGCCGGGCCGTGACCGGCAGCACCCCGCGCGACCGGGTCCGCGCGCTGGCCGCGCTCAGCGACGGGGCCGGGCGCTGGGTGGAGGTGTTCCGGGAAGGCGACTGGAGCCAGTGTTTCGCCCTGCTCCGCAAGGAGGGGCCGCAGGCACTGATCGACCAGGTCCGGGCGGCGGAGGACGCGGACCCGACCGGGACGCGCTTCCCCCGCGGCAAGGCGTATGACGACGCGGCGGTCGTCTTCGCGCAACCATGACCCTCGCGGACGGCGGCTGGTGAAGGGCCGCGCCCTGCCGAGCCGGCATCAGGGAGCGGCGGCGGCTCCGGGGCAGCCGGGCCCGGGCCAAGTCCCGGGGAGGCGGGCACCGTCAACGCGGGTCGTACGGAGTGCCCGGCGCGGGGTCCCCGTCAGCGGAGGGTCAGTCCGCCGGATCCTGGACCGGGTCCTCGCCTTCCTGGACCATGTTGAGCCGGTGCAGCAGACGGGCCAGTTCGGCCACCTCGGTGCGCTCCCAGGAGGCGAGCCGCTGCGCGTACCGGGCCCGCCGGGCCGTGCGTACCTGCTGGAAGCGCTGCCGGCCCTCTTCGGTCAGCCGCACCAGGAAGGCGCGGCCGTCCGCGGGATCGGGGGTGCGGGTGACCAGGCCGAGTACCTCCAGGGCACGCAGTTGACGGCTCATGGTGGCCTTGCCGACGCCGAAGTAGGAGGCCAGGTCGGTGGCCCGCTGCTCCCCCGCGTCCACCAGCCGCACCAGCAGCCCGTAGGCCGCGGGCTCGAGTTCGGGGTGCACCTCGCGCGCCATTTCCCCGGACGAGGCCCTGGCCCGGCGGATGAAAACGGCCAATTCGCGTTCGAGGGCCAGGAATGCATGGTCCACACCCATTGCACCCTCGACGTGTGAGCCTCCCGGCTCGGGCGGCTTAGGCCCGGTATTGTGCACGTCAGCGCCCTCTCCGGATTTTCAGCTGGATGAAACTTTCCGTCGACCACGGCCGTCACCGCAGCTCCGTCAGTATTTCGCAGGATTAGACCAACGGCAGCACCCGGACCCCCTTTCCTCCGGCCTATCTACGCCCGTAGCGTCGTTCATGTCATGGGCACACCAAATGACAACTCTCCCCCCTCACAGCTTTCGGAGGCACTGCCATGGCCGTGCAGAGATCAAGGACCGTCCGGCGAGCGCTGACCGCGCTCATCGGGACGTTCGCCGCGCTCCTGACCGCCTCGTCCACGCTGACCGGTACGGCCTCGGCCGCCGACCGGCAGCCCACCACCGGGCCCGACGACCACTGGGCGGGCTCGCAGATCCTTCGCCACGAGGGTGGCGCGGTCCGCGGCGGCAAGCCCGGTGACTCGGAGCCCTCTCTGCTGGCCTCGGTGGAAGGCGTCGACGTCAGCGGCCACCAAGGCAACGTGCCCTGGTCGACCCTCTGGAACAGCGGCGTCCGCTTCGCCTACGTCAAGGCGACCGAGGGCACCAGCTACACCAACCCGTACTTCGCGCAGCAGTACAACGGGTCGTACAACATCGGCATGATCCGCGGCTCGTACCACTTCGCGCTGCCCAACGTCTCCAGCGGCGCCAGCCAGGCCAACTACTTCGTGGACCACGGCGGCGGTTGGTCCCGCGACGGCAAGACGCTGCCCGGCGCGCTGGACATCGAGTACAACCCGTACGGCTCCACCTGCTACGGCCTCAGCCAGGCCTCGATGGTGAACTGGCTCAAGGACTTCTCCAACACCTACCGGGCCCGCACCGGCCGCGACCCGGTGATCTACACCTCGACCAGCTGGTGGAAGACCTGCACCGGCAACAACGGCAGCTTCGGCAGCATCAACCCGCTGTGGATACCGCGCTACGGCAGCTCGGTGGGCGAACTGCCGGCGGGCTGGGGCTTCCACACCATCTGGCAGTACACCTCCACCGGCCCGACCGTCGGTGACCACGACAGCTTCAACGGCGCCTACGACCGGCTGCAGGCACTGGCCAACGGCTGATCCTGATCGTCCCGGGCCCTCCAGCGCACGGACAGGTCTGTCCGACCGCCCTACGCTGGAGGGCATGCGCATGTCACTCAGCGAGTCCGCCCCCCGCTCCCCGGTGCGAGAGCGGATCCTGTCCACCGCCACCGCGCTGTTCGACGCGTACGGGGTGCGCGCGGTGGGCGTCGACCGGATCATCGCGGAGTCGGGCGTGGCCAAGGCCACGCTCTACGCGCACTTCCGCTCCAAGGACGAGCTGGTGCTGACCTGCCTCCAGCAGGCCGACCACAACCGGCGGGACTATCTGCGGCAGATGGCGCGGGCCGCCGGGGAGGACCCCCGGGACCAGCTGCTGGGCGTCTTCGACGCGCTGCGGACGATCACCGTGCGGGAGGGCTTCCGGGGCTGCGCCTTCGTCAACACCGCCGGGGAGATGATGCCCGGCACCGCGCCCCACACCGCGACCGCCGAACACAAGCGGGCGGTACGGACCTGGCTGACCGAACTGGCCGCGGCCGCCGGGGCGGCGGACCCGGAGCTCCTCGCTCTGCAGTTCTCGGTGCTGGTGGACGGCACCCTGGCGGCGGCCTCGCTGCATCCGGGGCCGGCCGTCGCGGAGGCGGCCCGCGAGGCCGCCCGCACCCTGATCGAGCAGAGCTGCCCGGCCCGCCGGGCGAAGGGGCCCCGGGCGAAGGGGCCCCGGACGGACGGGCCCGGCGCGGACGGGCCCGGCGCGGGGTGACCTCGGCCGTGCCGTGGACCGCCCTGGCCCCTGGGTCGCACCGTCCTCGCCGAGGCCGGACCGCCCTGGGCCGCATCACCCTGGCCCGCGTCGGACCATCCTGACCGGGTCGCATCACCCTTGCCGGGGTCGGTCCACCCCGGCCGGGCCGGGGTGCCCGCGGTCCGCCGGATCCACGAGGACGCGGTCCGTGCGGCGCGGGCCGACCCGGCCAGAGCCTCGGTGGGTCAGGCCGCGACGGGGGTCTTCCGCTGGGCGGCGGCCGGCTGGAGGGCCAACTCCAGGACCTGCCGTACGTCCGCGACCGGGTGGACCTCCAGCTTCTCCAGCACCTCGGCCGGGACATCGTCCAGGTCCGGCTCGTTCCGCTTGGGGATGATCACGGTGGTGATCCCCGCCCGGTGCGCGGCCAGCAGCTTCTGCTTGACCCCGCCGATCGGCAGCACCCGGCCGGTCAGCGAGACCTCGCCGGTCATCGCCACCTCCGGACGCACCTGGCGGCCCGAGAGCAGCGAGGCCAGGGCGGTGGTCATGGTGATGCCCGCGCTCGGCCCGTCCTTGGGCACCGCGCCCGCCGGGACGTGCAGATGGATCCCGCGCTCCTTGAGGTCACCCACCGGCAGCTCCAGCTCGGCGCCGTGCGAGCGCAGGAAGGAGAGCGCGATCTGCGCCGACTCCTTCATCACCTCGCCGAGCTGACCGGTCAGGGTCAGCCCCGCGCCGCCGGTCTCCGGGTCGGCCAGCGAGGCCTCCACGAAGAGCACGTCGCCGCCGGCCCCGGTGACCGCGAGCCCGGTCGCCACCCCCGGCACCGCGGTGCGCCGCTCCGCCGGGTCCTGGGCGGACTCGGGGGTGTGGTGCGGCCGGCCGATCAGCGGGCGCAGCTGCTCCGCACCGATGGTGAAGGGCAGTTCGCGCTCGCCCAGCTCGTGCTGGGCCGCCACCTTGCGCAGCAGTCGGGCGATGGCCCGCTCCAGGTTCCGTACGCCGGCCTCCCGGGTGTACTCTCCCGCGAGCTTGCGCAGCGCCTCGTCGGTCAGCACCACCTCGCCGGCCTCCAGACCGGCGCGCTCCAGCTGGCGCGGGGCCAGGTGGTCACGGGCGATGACGACCTTCTCGTCCTCGGTGTAGCCGTCCAGGCGCACCAGCTCCATGCGGTCCAGCAGCGCCTCCGGGATGGCCTCCAGGACGTTGGCGGTGGCGAGGAAGACCACGTCGGACAGGTCCAGCTCGACCTCCAGGTAGTGGTCCCGGAAGGTGTGGTTCTGCGCCGGGTCCAGCACCTCCAGCAGGGCCGCCGCCGGGTCGCCGCGGAAGTCCGAGCCGACCTTGTCGATCTCGTCCAGCAGGACCACCGGGTTCATGGACCCGGCCTCCTTGATCGCGCGCACGATCCGGCCGGGCAGCGCGCCCACGTAGGTGCGCCGGTGGCCGCGGATCTCCGCCTCGTCCCGTACGCCGCCGAGCGCGACCCGGACGAACTTCCGCCCCATGGCGTGGGCGACACTCTCCCCCAAACTGGTCTTTCCCACCCCAGGCGGGCCGACCAGGGCCAGCACCGCGCCCCCGCGGCGACCGCCCACCACGCCGAGCCCGCGGTCGGCGCGCCGCTTGCGCACCGCCAGGTACTCGGTAATCCGCTCCTTGACGTCCTCCAGGCCCGCGTGCTCGGCGTCCAGCACCGCCTTGGCGCCCGGGATGTCGTAGGCGTCCTCGGTGCGCTCGCTCCACGGCAGCTCCAGGACGGTGTCCAACCAGGTGCGGATCCAGCTGCCCTCGGGGCTCTGGTCGCTGGACCGCTCCAGCTTGTCGACCTCCTTGAGGGCCGCCTCCCGGACCTTCTCCGGCAGCTCGGCCGCCTCCACCCGGGCCCGGTAGTCGTCGGACTCGTCCCCCGGGTCGCCGTTGAGCTCGGCGAGCTCCTTGCGGACCGCTTCCAGCTGGCGGCGCAGCAGGAACTCGCGCTGCTGCTTGTCGACGCCCTCCTGGACGTCCTTGGCGATCGACTCGGCCACGTCCTGCTCGGCCAGATGGTCGCTCAGCCAGGCCACCGCGAGCTTCAGCCGGGACACCGGATCGGCGGTCTCCAGCAGTTCGACCCGCTGCTGGACGCTGAGGAACGGCGAGTAGCCGGAGTTGTCCGCGAGCTGCGCCACATCGTCGATCTGCTGCACCCGGTCCACGACCTGCCAGGCGCCGCGCTTGCGCAGCCAGCTGGTGGCCAGCGCCTTGTACTGGTTCATCAGCTCGGCCACCGCGCCGGGCAGCGGATCGGGGACGACCTCCTCCATCCGGGTGCCCTCGACCCACAGGGCCGCGCCGGGGCCGGTGGTGCCGGCGCCGATCCGGACCCGGTGCACCCCGCGGATCAGGGCGCCCGGGTCGCCGTCCGAGAGCCGGCCGACCTGCTCCACGGTGCCCAGGGTGCCGACCGCGGCGTAGGTCCCGTCCACCCGCGGCACCAGCAGCACCCGCGGTTTGCCCCCGTCGGAGCGGGCAGCCGCCTGAGCGGCCTCCACCGCGGCCCGCACATCGGTGTCGGAAAGGTCCAGCGGCACCACCATGCCGGGCAGCACCACCTCGTCGTCGAGCGGCAGCACTGGCAGGGTGAGCGGAGTGGACGTCGAAGCCATGATCTCCCCTTCGGCAGGCAAGTTGAGCGATCCGGACTCAACCGGATCTCACTGACTCAATGCACGGAGGGTGTTCGGCTGTTCCCCGGGGCGTGTTCGCTGTGAGCGATCAGGGGGGGGGCCGCAGGGCACTCCGCGTGACGGCGGGGCGCGTCAAAGTCAGCCCGCCGAGGAGGATCGCCGCACGTCAGCCCCGGTCCTCGACCTCACGGGCACCGGTTGGGTCCACGGCCTCACGGGCACCGGCCGGCATCCCCCATCCCGCGAGCGCCGCCCCGAATGGCGGTATCCCGGGAACCGAGTCGGTCAGCGCCTTCCTCCGGACCGGCCGAATCCGCGGTCTCCCCGGCACCAGCCGTCGCCTCGGCCCGACAAGCCCCCGCACACACCTCCGCCGCCCCGATCGGCCCCGCGCCCGCTTCCGCGCGGCCGCCGGATCGCCCCGCGGCCCGCCTCGCTCGGGCCTCGGCCGCGCGGCGGGCACGGGGCCAGCAGGCCAGGCCGGCGAGGAGGGCCAGCAGGTGGCCCCAGTCGGTGACCGGATCGCTCAGCCGGACCAGGGCGACGCCGAGCAGGACGCCCGCGGCGGCCAGCAGGGCCGCCCGCACCCTGGGGCGCAGCAGCCCGGCCAGTGCGGCGGCGCCGGCCAGCAGGCCGTAGCTGATTCCGTAGTCCATGCGGCGCAGCGAGCTGGCGGGCAGATGGCCGACCGCGACCGAGACGGCGACCGGCAGTTCGGTGAGCATGGTGGCGCCGACATGGCCGAACAGGAAGATCCCGGCCGCGCGCAGCCCGCCGATCCGGCGCTCCAGGGCGCCCATCACCAGCAGGAACACCAGGAGGTAGGGCGAGCGGATGCCGCCCACCACCCAGGCGCCGCTGGCCGGCAGCACCAGCAGCGGGCGGTCCGCCAGGTGTGAGACATCGGTGCTGGAGCCGGCCCTCAGGGCGTGCACGGCGGCGGGGTCGCCGAGGTCCGCGTACAGACTGGTGGCGATCAGCAGCAGGGTGTAGCCGAGGGTGAACGGGATCCGAGCACAGGTCCGCGGCAGGGTGCGACAGAGGGGGTGCAGGGTCCGGCTCGGCGACGCCGGTGCCCGCCGACCTCGGGCGGGTCCGCCGAGCCGCGGGGTGCCGGCTCCGGGCGCGGCGGCGACCCACCCCGAGGAGTCGGACGGCGTGGTGCGGGGTTCGCCCACCAGGGCTCACCTCCCTCCACTGGACAGCGTCCACAATTGGCCGTGCAGCCGCATGACGAGGCCCACTTTCGTGTGATTGCTATCACATCGAGCAACCTTCGGCCTGTCGTGCCCGTCAGAGCATTTCCCCCATGGGAGGTCCACCGATGTATCCCCTGCACCCTGCCACCACCGACCCGCGCCCCGTCGTGCTGGACCGGCGCGAGGGACCGTACGGAGAGGTGGTGCTGCGGCGGCGGGGCGGCGGGCCGGACGAGGGGGCGCCGGGGCAGGACGCCGTCTACGAGATCATCGCCAACGGCTGCTTTCTGATGGACACCTCGGACGGCCGGTCCGAGCGGCTGCTGATCCGCGCCGCGCTCGCCGCGCTGCCCGCCGACCGGCCCTCGCCGGCGGTGCTCATCGGCGGGCTCGGGGTCGGGTTCTCGCTGGCAGAGGCCGCGGCCGAGCCCCGCTGGGGCCGGATCGCGGTGGTGGAGCGGGAGCAGGCGGTGATCGACTGGCACCGCGACGGGCCGCTGTCCGCGATCTCCGCCGGGGCGCTGGCGGACCCGCGCAGCGAGATCGTCCACACCGACCTGGTGGCCTACCTCCGGGAGCCCGGCCCCGCCGGCACCGCCTTCGACGCCCTGTGCCTGGACATCGACAACGGCCCGGACTGGACCGTCACCGAGGACAACGAGGGGCTGTACTCCCCTGCCGGACTGGCCGCCTGCAAGGCCCGTCTGACCCCCGGTGGAGTGCTCGCCATCTGGTCCGCCCAGCCCTCGCCGCTTTTCGAGGAGACGCTCCGAAATGCGGGGTTCACCGACGTACGGACGGAAGAGATCGCGGTTGCCCGCGGTGTCCCGGACGTGGTCCACTTCGCGACTCGGGGCGCGTAGCCGAGCCCCGCGCGCTGCCTCTACGCTGCATGCCTACGAGCGCGGCCGGGCACTGACCAGGCGCGGGACCGCAGATTGACAGGGACGACGCAGGGGGCGGGCGTATGGAACCGACACACACCAGCCACAACAGCGCCGCCGCGGCTACACCCGGTGCGCAGCGCCGGGTGCTGGTCGTCGAGGACGATCCGACGATCGTGGACGCCATCGCCGCCCGGCTGCGTGCCGAGGGCTTCCAGGTGCAGACCGCGACCGACGGTCCGGCGGCGGTGGACACGGCCGAGGCCTGGCAGCCGGACCTGCTGGTCCTGGACGTGATGCTGCCGGGCTTCGACGGCCTGGAGGTGTGCCGCCGGGTGCAGGCCAGACGCCCGGTACCGGTGCTGATGCTCACGGCGCGGGATGACGAGACCGACATGCTGGTGGGGCTCGGGGTCGGCGCGGACGACTACATGACCAAGCCGTTCTCGATGCGCGAGCTGGCCGCCCGGGTGCATGTGCTGCTGCGCCGGGTGGAGCGTGCCGCGCTGGCCGCCCACACTCCGCGCAGCGGCATCCTGCGGCTCGGGGAGCTGGAGATCGACCACGCGCAGCGCCGGGTGCGGGTGCGCGGGGAGGACGTCCACCTCACCCCCACCGAGTTCGATCTGCTGGTGTGCCTGGCGAACACCCCGCGCGCGGTGCTCTCCCGGGAGCAGCTGCTCGCCGAGGTGTGGGACTGGGCGGACGCCTCGGGCACCCGCACCGTGGACAGCCACATCAAGGCGCTGCGCCGGAAGATCGGGGCGGAGCGGATCCGTACCGTGCACGGCGTCGGTTACGCCCTGGAGACCCCCGCCGCATGAGGGTGGTGCCGGGGCGGCAGGCCTGGAGCCGCCTGTGGGAGGCGCTGCGGCCGATCGACCCGTACCGTTCCGTCAAGGCGGCGCTGGGGGCGCTGGTCATCGGATCGGTGATCATCACCACCCTGCTGGTGTTCGTGGCCGTCCACTCGGACACCGAGCTGCGCATCATCACCGTCTTCTCGATCATCGCCTCGCTGCTGATCACCCAGTTCGTGGCGCACGGGCTGTCCGCCCCGCTGGACGAGATGACCGAGGTCACCCAGGCGATGGCGCACGGCGACTACACCCGCCGGGTGCGGGCCGCCGAGCGGCGGGACGAGTTCGGGGACCTGGCCACCGCGTTCAACCGGATGGCGGCCGACCTGGAGGCGGTGGACACCCACCGCAAGGAACTGGTCGCCAACGTCTCGCACGAGCTGCGCACCCCCATCGCCGCGCTGCGGGCGGTGCTGGAGAACGTGGTGGACGGGGTCTCCCAGGCCGATCCGGAGACCATGCGGGTGGCGCTGCGGCAGACCCAGCGGCTGGGCCGGCTGGTCGAGCAGCTGCTGGATCTGTCCCGGCTGGACAACGGGGTGGTGCCGCTGCACGCCAAGAGCTTCGAGGTGTGGCCCTATCTGGCCGGGATCCTCAAGGAGGCGTCCATGGCCCGCAGCGCGGCCTCGGACGCCCGGTCGGGTGCCCGCTCCCGCAAGGACGTGCACCTGAACCTGGACGTGTTCCCCTCCGACCTGACCGCCCACGCGGACGCCGAGCGGCTGCACCAGGTGGTCGCCAATCTGATCGACAACGCGATCAAGCACAGCCCGCAGCACGGCCGGGTGACGGTACGGGCCCGGCGCGGCGAAGGGCGGCAGAGCCTGGAGCTGGAGGTGCTGGACGAGGGGCCGGGCATCCCGGAGGCCGAGCGGTACAAGGTCTTCGAGCGCTTCAACCGGGGCGGGCCGACACCCAGCGGCCCGGGCGCGGACGGGGGCACCGGGCTGGGGCTGGCCATCGCCCGCTGGGCGGTCGATCTCCACGGTGGCCGGATCCGAGTGGCCGAATCGCCGCGGGGCTGCCGCATCAAGGTCAGTCTTCCGGGACAACCGCAAGGACCAGGGTTGACGTAGGGTCGGAGCGGAAACCCACATGCGGGCGTGTGGACGCCGCTCGGTGTCGCTCCTCGCGCAGGTCCACCACGGCGGAACCAGGGGTGTTTCCCGCCATCTCACACCCCGAAACCCGCCGAACAATGTGACTTGCGCGACGATGACCTGTGCGGCCTGCACGTAAGGCGCCGAAGAGGCGTAGCCTTTATTCCCGCTGTCCACCACCTAAGGAAGCGGAAGAGGGCGGTTGCCGCCGTGTCGCCACAGTCCCCGAACACCAGTGTCTCGACCGACCAGGACGGGCAGGGGAAGAACCCTGCTGCCGCGTTCGGCGCCAATGAATGGCTGGTCGACGAGATCTACCAGCAGTACCTCCAGGACCCGAACTCGGTCGACCGAGCCTGGTGGGACTTCTTCGCCGACTACAAGCCGGGCCAGGACACCAGCTCCGCTGTGGCCGCGCCGCAGCAGCCGGTGAGCGGGGCCACCGCTCCTGTCGCGCAGGCCCCCGCCGCTCCGGCGGCCGGTGCCGCGCCCGCCCAGCCGGCTGCCGCCCCGGCCGCCAAGCCCGCGGCCAAGCCGGCCGCCGCCAAGCCGGTCCCGGCCGAGCAGAAGCCCGCCGCCAAGCCCGCGGCCACCACGGCCGAGGCGCCGGAGTTCCTCACCCTGCGCGGTCCGTCCGCCGCGGTGGCGAAGAACATGAACGCCTCGCTCGAGCTGCCCACCGCCACCTCGGTGCGCGCCGTTCCGGTGAAGCTGCTGTTCGACAACCGCATCGTCATCAACAACCACCTCAAGCGGGCCCGGGGCGGGAAGGTCTCCTTCACCCACCTCATCGGCTACGCCATGGTGCAGGCGATCAAGGCGATGCCGTCGATGAACTGGTCCTTCGCGGAGAAGGACGGCAAGCCGACGCTGGTCAAGCCGCCGCACGTCAACCTGGGCCTGGCCATCGACCTGGTGAAGCCGAACGGCGACCGCCAGCTGGTCGTCGCGGCCATCAAGAAGGCCGAGACGCTCGACTTCTTCGAGTTCTGGCAGGCGTACGAGGACATCGTCCGCCGGGCCCGGGCCAACAAGCTGACGATGGACGACTTCACCGGCGTCACCGTCTCGCTGACCAACCCGGGCGGCATCGGCACCGTGCACTCGGTGCCGCGGCTGATGCCCGGCCAGTCGGTGATCATGGGCGTGGGCGCCATGGAGTACCCGGCCGAGTTCCAGGGCACCTCCCAGGACACCCTGAACAAGCTGGGCGTCTCCAAGGTCATGACGCTCACCTCGACCTACGACCACCGGACCATCCAGGGCGCTGCCTCCGGCGAGTTCCTGCGGATCGTGGCCAACCTGCTGCTGGGCGAGAACGGCTTCTTCGACGACATCTTCCAGGCGCTGCGGATCCCCTACGAGCCGGTCCGCTGGCTGCGGGACATCGACGTCAGCCACGACGACGACGTCACCAAGGCCGCCCGGGTCTTCGACCTGATCCACTCCTACCGGGTGCGCGGCCACGTCATGGCCGACACCGACCCGCTGGAGTACCGCCAGCGCAAGCACCCCGACCTGGACATCGTCGAGCACGGCCTGACCCTGTGGGACCTGGAGCGCGAGTTCGCGGTCGGCGGTTTCGCGGGCAAGTCGATGATGAAGCTGCGCGACATCCTGGGCGTGCTGCGCGACTCGTACTGCCGCACCACCGGCATCGAGTTCATGCACATCCAGGACCCCAAGCAGCGCAAGTGGATCCAGGACCGTGTGGAGCGCCCGCACACCAAGCCGGAGCGCGAGGAGCAGCTGCGCATCCTGCGCCGGCTGAACGCGGCCGAGGCGTTCGAGACCTTCCTGCAGACCAAGTACGTCGGCCAGAAGCGCTTCTCGCTGGAGGGCGGCGAGTCCGTCATCCCGCTGCTGGACGCGGTGATCGACGCGGCCGCCGAGTCCCGTCTGGACGAGGTCGTCATCGGCATGGCCCACCGCGGCCGGCTGAACGTACTGGCCAACATCGTCGGCAAGTCGTACGCGCAGATCTTCCGGGAGTTCGAGGGCAACCTCGACCCGAAGTCGATGCACGGCTCCGGCGACGTGAAGTACCACCTGGGCGCCGAGGGCACCTTCACCGGCCTGGACGGCGAGCAGATCCAGGTCTCGCTGGTCGCCAACCCCTCCCACCTGGAGGCGGTGGACCCGGTCCTGGAGGGCGTCGCCCGCGCCAAGCAGGACATCATCGGCAAGGCCGGCACCGACTTCACCGTGCTGCCGATCGCGCTGCACGGCGACGCGGCCTTCGCGGGCCAGGGTGTCGTCGCGGAGACGCTCAACATGTCGCAGCTGCGCGGCTACCGCACCGGCGGCACCGTGCACATCGTGATCAACAACCAGGTCGGCTTCACCGCCGCCCCGGCCTCCTCCCGCTCCTCGATGTACGCCACCGACGTGGCGCGCATGATCGAGGCGCCGATCTTCCACGTCAACGGTGACGACCCCGAGGCCGTCGTCCGTGTCGCCCGGCTGGCCTTCGAGTTCCGCCAGGCGTTCAACAAGGACGTGGTCATCGACCTGATCTGCTACCGGCGCCGCGGCCACAACGAGACCGACAACCCGGGCTTCACCCAGCCGCTGATGTACGACCTGATCGACAAGAAGCGCTCGGTGCGCAAGCTGTACACCGAGTCGCTCATCGGCCGGGGAGACATCACCCTGGAGGAGGCGGAGCAGGCGCTCCAGGACTTCCAGGGCCAGCTGGAGAAGGTCTTCACCGAGGTCCGCGAGGCCATCGCGCAGCCCGCGCCGACGCACGTGCCCGAGGCGGAGCCGGAGTTCCCGGTGGCGGTCAACACGGCCGTCAGCCAGGAGGTCGTCAAGCGGATCGCCGAGTCCCAGGTGAACATCCCCGACCGGGTCACCGTGCACCCGCGCCTGCTGCCGCAGCTGCAGCGCCGCGCCGCGATGATCGAGGACGGCACCATCGACTGGGGCATGGGCGAGACCCTGGCCATCGGCTCGCTGCTGATGGAGGGCACCCCGGTCCGGCTCTCCGGCCAGGACTCCCGCCGCGGCACCTTCGGCCAGCGGCACGCGGTGCTGGTGGACCGGGAGACCGGCGAGGACTACACCCCGCTGCTCTACCTGACCGACGACCAGGCCCGCTACACCGTCTACGACTCGCTGCTCAGCGAGTACGCGGCGATGGGCTTCGAGTACGGCTACTCGCTGGCCCGCCCGGACGCGCTGGTGATGTGGGAGGCGCAGTTCGGCGACTTCGTCAACGGCGCGCAGACCGTGGTGGACGAGTTCATCTCCTCCGCCGAGCAGAAGTGGAACCAGCACTCCGGCGTCACCCTGCTGCTGCCGCACGGCTACGAGGGCCAGGGCCCGGACCACTCCTCGGCCCGGATCGAGCGCTTCCTCCAGCTGTGCGCGCAGAACAACATGACGGTCGCCGTGCCGACCCTGCCGTCGAACTACTTCCACCTGCTGCGCTGGCAGGTGCACAACCCGCACCACAAGCCGCTGGTCGTCTTCACCCCGAAGTCGATGCTCCGGCTCAAGGCCGCGGCCTCCAAGGCGGAGGAGTTCACCTCCGGCTCGTTCCGGCCGGTCATCGGTGACGAGACGGTCGACCCGTCGGCGGTCCGCAAGATCGTCCTGACCTCCGGCAAGGTCTACTACGACCTGGAGGCGGAGCGGCAGAAGCGGGGCGTGACCGACACCGCGATCATCCGGCTGGAGCGGCTGTACCCGCTGCCGGGCGCGGAGCTCCAGGCCGAGATCGCCAAGTACCCGAACGCGGCGAAGTTCGTGTGGGCCCAGGAGGAGCCGGCGAACCAGGGTGCCTGGCCGTTCGTGGCGCTCAACCTGATCGACCACCTCGACCTGTCGGTCGGTGCGGACCTGCCCGCGGCCGAGCGCCTGGTGCGGGTCTCCCGCCCGCACTCGTCCTCCCCGGCGGTCGGCTCCAACAAGCGCCACCAGGCGGAGCAGCAGCAGTTGGTCAACGAGGTCTTCGAGATCTGACCTCCGAGCCACGGTCCTCCGAGACCGGTGGATGGCCCGGTCCCGCGTTCCGCGGGACCGGGCCATCCGGCTTTTTCAGGGGCCGGCCCTCACAGGGGCAGCGGTTCGAAGGGCCAGGGCGGGTTCGTCTTGCCAGGGCCCAGCTCCAGCATCAGCCGGGGCAGGGGATGCCCCGCGCCCAGGGACCGCACGGCCCGCAGGTGGGTTTCGCTCATGAGCTGGTGGGCCTCCCGGGTCCGGCCCCGCGCGAGCCGGCTGGCCCCGAGGTTGTAGAAAGCCCCGAGGGTCCAGGGGTGGTCGGGCCCCAGCACGTCCTCGAAGCCCTGGCCGGCCAACCGGCCCAGGCGCTCCGCTTCCTCGTACCCGCCGGCCATCCTGACGGTGATGGCCTGGTTGGCCATCGCGCCCAGGGTGTACGGATGGCCGCCGCCGAACACCGCCCGGTAGCCCTCCAGCGACCTCGCGGCGAGATCGCCGCCGCTCGCCCCCCGCCCGTACAGGGCCTCGGCCATCGCCAGGTGGGCCAGCGCCAACAGGGTCAGCGGGGCGCGCTGCCCGAAGAGCTCGGTCGCCCTTCCGTACACCGTCCGCAGCCGGTCCAGTCCCCGGGACCGGTCCTCCTGCCGCAGCTCGCACAGGGCCAGCTCCAGTTCGGCTCCCAGGGCCAGCGGGCTGTCGGGGCCCTGGAGCCGGCGCGCCTCCTCCGCCACCGGTGCCTGCACCGCCAGCGCCCGACCGGCGCCGGTCAGCCGCAGTCCCAGCGCCCACCCCTGCCGGCCCAGCAGCCGCAGCGCCTGGGCCGCGGCGTCCCCGGTGCGACCGCGCATCGCCTCCACGCCGGCCTCGTCCAGCTCCAGGGCCTCCCGGTAGCGGCCCAGCAGCCGTAGCGAGTCGGCGAGTTCCAGCCGCGCCGCATGGGTGACCCAGTGGTCCGGCCCCCGGGTGCTCAGCCGGCCCTGGTAGACCAGCTCGGCCTGCTCGTGGGCTTCCGCGTACCGGCCCAGGCCGCGCAGATCGGCGGCGAGCCCCCGGAGCGCGTTCAGGGTCTCGGGATGGTGCGGGCCGCCGGCGAGCCCGTGCTGGCGGTCCAGCTCCGCCCGGTCCAGCGCCTCGGCCCGCTGGTACCGCCCGTCCGCCCGGAGCAGGGTGGTGTGCAGACCCGCCATCGCGTTGAGCCGGGGGTGGTCCGCACCCAGCCGCCGCCAACCGGCCAGGGCCCGCTCCGCCAGCCCGACTCCCGCCCGGGCCTGGCCGCGGAAGTGCAGCACCCGTACGCAGCCGAACACCAGCGCCTCGGTCTCCGCGTCCGCCAGCGCGCCCACCGCTTCCAGGTGCGGCGTGACCATCCCGTACCAGACCCAGCTCTTGCGGCTCGCGGGGTCACCGGGCTCGGCCTCGATCAGCGCGGCCCGGATCCGGCCGGTGAGCCTGGCCCGCTCCTCGGCCGGGATCCGATGCCTGACCTCGGCCCGCAGGGCCCGGTGCATCCACACATACGGCCTCCCCTCTCGGTCCAGGTCGCGGTTGAGCAGCGACTTGCGCACCAGGCTGACGACCGGTCCGTCGGCGTCCCGGGCAGCGAGCAGCGGATCCAGCAGCGCCAGCGGCACCGCGCCGTCCTCGAACAGCGCGCACCAGCGGAGCATGTCGTACGCGCCGGGGGAACGGTCCCGGAGCCGGTTCAGCACCGGGCCGAAGAGCTGCTCGATGCCGAGCGCGGGATGCCGGCCATGGCCTTCGGCGACCCGTCGCGCGAGGTGGTCCGGCCCCGTGAGGGTGATGGCCATGTGGCGCGCGGCCCGGACGAGCAGCAGGGGGAGGTCACCCAGCCGATCGGCGAGCGTGTCCAGCTCCCCGGGGGTGCCCGAGCCCGCGGCGCGCATCAGATAGGCGATGCTCTCGGCACGCCGGAGCTCCGGCACGGTCAGGACATCTGCCCCGCGCCCCGCCCATCGGCGGTTCCGCGAGGTGATCAGTACCCGGCCGGGCCCCTTGGGCAGCAGCTCGCGCACCAGGAACGGGTCCTCGGCCCCGTCCAGCACGACCAGCCAGCGCCGCTCGGGCCTCCTCCCGTGCTCCTCCCCCGCACCCCCGGCGGGCCGCTCCAGCTCCGCGGCGATCGCGCCCAGCCGCTCCCGGACCGTCCCCAGGGGCGCCGGGTCGATCCACCGCACCAGGTCGTACCGGCCGGAGTACCGGTGCGCGTACTCGGCCGCGAGTTCCGACTTGCCCACCCCCGGCAGGCCGGTCAGCACACACATCCCGACCTCGGTATCCGCGCCCTCCAGGCGCGCCCGGACCGCTTCGATCAGGTCCTCGCGCCCGACGAACAGGGGGTTGCGGAGCACCGGCTCCCCGGCCGCGGGCGCCTCCGCCGACTCACCGGGGTACCCCGGCTCCGCGACCCGCGGCACCCGCACCCGCTCATCGGCCGGTGGCTCCGGCTCGGCGGCCGGCTCCGCCACGATCTCCGCGTCCACGACCTCGCCCGATGCCATCCACTCCGCACGTGCCGGGCCCTCCCTGACGGACTCCACCCGCCACGCCTCCGCCACCCGCGTCTGCGGCGACTCGGCGGCCAGGTTCCGCAGGAGCTCCCTGGCGGTCTCGGGCCGCAGACCGATCACCTCCCACAACTCCTCAGGGGTGGTGTCGCCCTCCGCCCCCTCCAGCAAACGCGCCATCAGCTCGGCGGCCAACTCCCGCTCCGTCCGGCTCCGAGCCGTCTCCCGGTCCACCCGCCACCGGGCCATCTCCTCCAGGACTTCGGCGGTAAAGGTCGCCTCCTCCAGCCCCCCGCGCGCCATCAGGTCGGCGGCCCACGCCTGGGCCGTCTGGTGCCGGCCCAGCTCCTCCAGCACCCGCTGCGCGGCATCGGCGCGCGCCGATGCCTCCTGGTCGTGCTCGGCGCGCAGTTTCGCCAGCCCCGCCCTCATCCGGGCCAGCTCCCGCTCGGCCTCGTCCCGCACCGCTTGCCCCATGCCCCAATCAGGTGCCGTCTGCTCGGCGTCCTGTTCCCCTGCCACCTGCGAGGCCCGCGTCGCCGCTTGGCGTGCCCACTCGCCCGCTTTCCGCCGCTGCTCCCGATGTGCCCGATCGGCCGCCTTCCGCGCCCGCTCCTCCTCCTGCCGCGCCTGCTCGGCCGCCTTCCGCTCCTCCTCCAGCCGCGCCGCCTCGGCGGCCGTCCGTACCGCCTCGTCCCGCTCGGCGCGCAGCGAGGCCATCTCCGCCCTGAGCCGCTCCGCCTCGCGCTCGGCCACCGCGCGCTGCTCCTCGGCCAGGTCCAGTTGCTCGGCGTAGGGGTCGTACATCGCGGTACCGGCCGCCTTCTCCTCGGCCGTGGCGAGCTGGTGCTCCAGTTCGTCGCAGCGCCATTCGGCGGCCATCACCTGCCGTCTGGCCTGGTCCAACTGGTCCTGGAGCCGGGTGACCTCGGCACGGAGCCGGTCGCGCTCGGTGCGTAACCCCTCCTCCGTGTCGCGCAGCCGCGCGATCTCCGCGCCGTACGCCTCCCGTTCGGCGGCGCCCGCCGCGGCGATCCGCCGCTGGTCCACCTCCATCTCGGCGATCCGGGCCTTGCGCTCCCGCAGGGCGTCGGTCAGTACCTCGGCCAGGGTCTCCGCCTGCTCCCGGTGCCGGTCCGCGTCGGCCAGCCGGTCGCGGAGCCGCTGGAGTTCCCAGCCGACCTTGTCGGTCGCCCGCAGCGCCTCCCTGTGGAGGTCCCGCAGATGGGCGAGCACCTCCTCGGACACCGGCCGCCCGGTGGCCTTGGCCGCCGTGACGGCCAGCTGGTCCACGAACTCGGCGGGGGGTACCCGGGCACCGCTGAGGTAGCGCGCCACCGTCGCCGGAGACTGCTGGGTACGCAGCGCGTACACCCGGATCGAGACGCCGATCGGGCTGAACAGCTCCCGCAGCCGCAGGGCCAGGGCCCGGCACTCCGGCGCCAGATCGCTCTTCATCGGCAGGAGCGGGCCGGTCCGCCCACCGTCCTCTCGGGCGGCCACCAGCTCCCCGCGCCCCGCGGCCCGGGGCAGCCGGTCGGCCTCCCCTGACCCCTCGGCCTCGCCGCCGCCCGCCGCCCCGTCCGCCGCGGTCTCGTCGTCCATCGCCACCTCTCCCCCTGCCGCCGGCGGCCCGGCCGCGCCGCCGGAAACCGCACCAGGTGAACGTACCGCCCGGCCCCGGCGTGCCGGGCGGGTCCGGGAAAGCGCGGTCCGGCGCCGGCACGGGAATGCGCGCCGGCGGCGGTGCTTATCCTGGATCCGTACGTTCACCCATCCCGTCTGGAGCTCCCCTTGTACTTCACCGACCGCGGCATCGAGGAGCTGGAGAAGCGGCGCGGCGATGAGGAGATCACCTTCGAGTGGCTCGCCGAGCAGCTGCGCACCTTCGTGGACCTCAACCCCGACTTCGAGGTGCCGGTGGAGCGGCTGGCCACCTGGCTGGCCCGGCTGGACGACGAAGACGACGAGTGACCCGGGTGCCCGGCCCGGCCGCGGCGCCCGCGCGCTCGTCCGGCAGCGTGAGACGGGTACCTCCGGGCACACCCCCGTGCCGGTGACCCGCCCGGTCCCGGCGGGCCGCCCGAGCCGCTGACCCCGCCCGCGACCGGGCCACGCGGGCCCCGCTACGCCACCACCGGGCCTCGCCCCGGTGTGCCCGTCTCGTAGTCGAGGCGGGGGTCGGAGACGAGTACCGCCTGCTGGAGGCGTTGCAGGCGGGTGGAGGGTTCCAGGCCGAGCTCCTCGGCCATGGTCAGCCGGAGGCGCTGGAAGACGGCGAGTGCCCGGGTCCGCTGGCCGGAGCGGTGCAGGGCGAGCATGTACTGGCCGTGCAGGCTCTCGTGGAAGCGGTGCTCCACCACCAGGGAGGCGAGGTCGCTCAGCGCCTCCTGGTGGCCGCCCAGGCGCAGCCGGGTGTCGATGCTGCGCTCGGTGACGGTGAGCCGGGACTGCTCCAGTCTGGCGACCTCGGCCTGGAGCGGGCGTCCATGGACGACGTCGACCAGGGCCGGGCCCTGCCAGACGGCGAGGGCGCGGCGGAAGGCGGTCTCGGCGGTGCGTTCGTCCCCCGCGTCCAGGGCGCACTCGGCCTCGGCCACCAGGTCGCGGTAGACGTGGACGTCGAAGCGGCCGGAGCGCAGTACGAAGCAGTAGCCGCCGGGTCGGGTCTGCAGGATGTCGCGGGCGACCTCGGCGCTCGGCACGCCCAGTGCCTGGGCGAGCAGTTTGCGCAGGTGCAGGACGTAGGTCTGCAGGGTGGTCGGGCCGGTGCGCGGCGGCTCACCGCCCCACAGCTCGCTCATCAGGGCCGCGGCGGGCACCACCCGGCCCTCGTTGAGCAGGAGCAGGGCCAGCACCTTGCGCGGCTTCATCGCCGTCGGGACCCCGGACTGGGCGCCGCCGTGCAGCGCCAGGGGGCCGAGGACGCTCACCTCCATGGATGTCACCTCCTCACACTTCACCTGCGGTGGGCGCGTACGAACAGGTCCGCCGCCGGGGCGCAGATCGCCTCGGCCTCGGGTTCGGTGAGCGCGCGGGTGCCGTACATCGACCGGTGCAGTCCCTGCTGCACCACCAGGGCGGTGAACTGCCCGGCCGCGGACGCGGGGTCGGGTACGTCGAGCTCGCCGCGCTCGTGGTGGTGGCGCAGCAGTGCGGCGAGCCGGTCGACGAGTTGCCGGGGCTCTCCGTCGGCGCAGGCGGGGCGCAGTGAGGGGTGCCGGGCCACCTCGGCGATGACCAGCCGGCGCAGTGCGGAGGCCCGCTCGTCCAGGAGGACCCGCAGCACCCGGTGCCCGTGGGCGGTGAGGGCGGCGGCGGCGTCCAGGTCGTCCGTCGCCTCGGAGGCGTCGGGGGCTTCGTGGGGGCTGTCTCTTATACACACCTGACGCTGCCGACGATCGCATAAGTGTAGATCTCG
>NZ_SRID01000129.1 GCF_004684805.1 Streptomyces palmae | reverse complement strand
GATCCCGCCCCTGCCGCCGAGCCGTCGTCCGCCGCTCCCCCACCGGCCGCGCGCCGGCTGCTGGACTGGCGCCTCCGCTTCGCCGCGCTCGCCCTGATCTGGGGTTTCAGCTTTCTCTTCATCAAGGTGGGCACGGACGCGTTCGCCCCGCTGTACGTGACGCTGGGTCGGATGGCGTTCGGCACCGCGGTGCTGGCGGCGGTACTGGTGGTGAAGCGGGAGGGGCTGCCGCGGGGGGCCCGGGTGTGGGGGCATCTCGCGGTGGCCGCCTTCTTCCTCAACGCGCTGCCGTTCTCGCTGTTCGCCTACGCCGAGCTGACCATTCCGTCGACCCTGGCCGGGATCTGCAACGCCACCTCCCCGCTGTGGGGCATGGTGCTGGCCGTGGTGGCCGTCGCCGAGGACCGGCCGAACCGGCAGCGGGTCGCCGGCCTGGGGCTGGGCTTCGTCGGGGTGCTGATCGTCCTCGGCGCCTGGCAGGGCTTCTCCGGCCAGGACCCGGCGGGCACCGCGATGGCCCTGGTCGCCTCGCTCAGCTACGCCGTGGGCTGGTTGTACGTCCGCCGCACACTGACCGGCACCGGCCACTCCAACCTGGCGATGTCCGGCGCTCAGCTGCTGGTCGGCACCCTTCAACTCGCCGTGGTCACCCCGCTGTTCGCCCCCGCCCCGGACTCCTTCCCGATGCTCCCGCTGCTGTCGGTGATCGCACTGGGCGCCCTGGGCACCGGCTTCGCCTTCCTGCTCCAGTACGGGCTGGTGGCCGAGGTCGGGCCGACCACGGCGATGATGGTCACCTACTTCATCCCGGTGATCGCCACCGCCGCGGGCGTGGCGATCCTGGGTGAACGGCTCAGCTGGAACACCCCGGTCGGCGCCCTGGTGGTCCTCGTCGGCGCCGCCCTCACCCAGCTCCCGGCCCGCACCCGTACCGCCCGGGCGTGACCCCGCCCGCGCCGCCGGCCCCACGGCGGTCAGCCCAGGCGCCCCGCCGCGGCCGGGCCGATCGACGCGGCCAGGGCCTCGGCCACCGCTTCGATCTCGTGCGGCGCGAGCGGTGACACCGTGATCCGGACTCCGGGCGGGGAGCCGATACGGAAGCGCGAGCCGGGGGCGACCGCCCAGCCGGCCCGCAGCATCCGGGTCACCGCGCCGGTCTCGTCGGGCACCGGCACCCATACGTTCATCCCGCTGCGTCCGTGCGCGGCGACCCCGCGTCGGGCCAGCGCCCGCAGCAGGGCCTCGCGGCGCTCGCCGTAGCTGCGGGCGACCTCGGCCGTGTCCAGGGCGCCGGTGCGCCACAGGTGGGCCACCGCGCCCTGGAGCAGATGGCTGACCCAGCCGGGCCCCAGCTGCTGCCGCCCGCGCAGCCGGTCCACCGTGAGGGTGTCCCCGGTGAGCACGGCCAGCCGCAGGTCGGGCCCGTACGCCTTGGCGGCCGAGCGGATCAGCACCCAGTGCTCGGTGCAGCCGGCCAGTGGCCGCAGCGGCAGGTCCACGATGTCGTGCCCGTGGTCGTCCTCGATCAGTACGGTGCCGGGGTGCGCGGCGAGGACCGCGCGCAGTTCGGCGGCCCGGGCGGCGGCGATGGCGGCCCCCGTCGGGTTCTGCGCGCGGGCGGTGGCGATCAGGGCCCGGGCGCCCTGCCGCAGCGCGGCGTCCAGGGCCTCCGGCAGCGGGCCGTCGTCGTCCACCGCGACCGGCAGCGCCCGCAACCCGAGGGCGGGTACGAGATCCAGCACGCTGCCCCAGCCCGGGTCCTCCACCGCGACCTGGTCGCCGGGGCGCAGATGGGCGGCGAGCACCCGCTCGATGGCGTCCAGGGCGCCCGAGGTGACCGCGATCGGCCCGCCGGGAACCTTGTCCGCGTCGAAGCCGGCCCGGGCCAACCGCCCCAGCTCGGGCTCGATGTCGGGCGTCCCGTAGAGGGCGGGCCGGGCGGCGTTGCGGGCCGCCGCGGCGGCGAGCGCCTCGGCCAGCGGGGGCAGCAGCGCCGGGTCGGGGTTGCCGGCTCCGAGGTCCCGGCCGCCTTCGGGGACCTGGACCCGCAGCCGCTCGCGGGGGGTGCTGGACGGCTGGGCGCGCACTCGGCTGCCCCGCCGCCCGGCGGTCTCGATGACCCCGCGGTCGCGCAGGGTGCGGTACGCGGCGGCCACGGTGTTCGGATTGACCCCCAGCCGCGCGGCCAACTCGCGCATGGGCGGCAGGGCTTGACCGGGCGCCAGGTCACCGCCGCCGACCGCGCGCTCCACACTCGCGGCGATCTCAGCTGCGCCCCGTCCGGTGATCAGATATTCTCCTAGCACAAACACCATTATGCACTAGTGCAATAGGGGGTCGCCATGTCCGTCCCGGCCGGGTACCAACAGAACGAGCTCACCACGCCCACCCGCTCCCGCGAGCGCGCCGCCTACGACCGGGAGACGGTGCACGCGATCCTCGACGCGGGGTACGTCTGCCACCTCGGCTTCGTCCGCGACGGCGCCCCGGTGGTGCTGCCCACGCTCTACGGCCGCGTCGGCGAGCGGCTCTACCTGCACGGCTCGACCGGCTCCCGACCGCTGCGGATGGCCGGGCAGCGCGACCCGGGCCTGCCGGTGTGCGTGACCGTCACCCATGTCGACGGCCTGGTGCTGGCCCGCTCCGCCTTCCACCACTCCATCAACTACCGCTCGGTGGTGGTGCACGGGACCGCGTACCAGGTCACCGAGGAGGACGAGGCCCGCGCCGCGCTCGACGCCCTGGTCGACCACGTGGTACCCGGCCGCGCCGCGGACTCCCGGCCCGCCAACGCCAAGGAACTGGCCGCCACCGCCGTGGTCCGCCTCGATCTGGAGCAGGTCTCGGCCAAGATCCGCACCGGCGGCCCCAGCGACGAACCCGAGGACATCGGCCTGCCGTACTGGACCGGGGTGCTGCCGGTCACCCACGGCTACGGCGCTCCGGTGCCCGCCGATGACCTGGCCCCCGGCATCCCCGCGCCCGCCTATCTGACCCGGCTCTGAGGACCACCGCATGCTCATCCACCCCTGGGACGCGGCCCACGACGAGGCCGAGTGGCAGAGCTGGCTGGCCCGGCACGACTTCGGCCAGCTCGCGGTCAACGGGCTGCCCGGCGAGCCGCCCTTCGTGCAGCCCGTGCACTTCGCCTACGACCCCGAGCGGGCCGAGGTGGCCACCCATCTGGCGCGGCCCAACCCGCTGTGGCCCGCGCTGGAGGCCGACTCGCGGGTGCTGCTCAGCGTGGTCGACGACTACGCGTTCATCCCCGGCCCCTGGCAGGCGCCGCGGGACGCGCCGCCCGAACACGGCGTACCCACCAGCTTCTACACCGCCGTCCAGCTGAGCTGCATCGCGCACATCGTGGACGACCCCGCCCCCAAGGCCGCCCTGCTGGAGCGGCAGCTGGCGCACTTCCAGCCGGCCGGCGACCACGCTCCGGTCACCTCCGGTGAGCCCTACGGCCGGATGCTGGCCGGAATCCGCGGGCTGCGGCTGGAGGTGACCGAGGTGCGCGCCAAGTTCAAGTACGCGGCGCACAAACCGGAGGCCGTACAGCGGCGCACCACCGACGGGCTGCGCGCCCGCAACGCCCCCGGCGACGCGGAGGCGCTGGCCCACCGGGAGCGCCGGGGCGCGTGGTCCGGCGCGTAACGCCCGCCCCACACCGCCGCACGGCGGCGCACGACCGGAACGCCCCCGGCAGGCCGCAGGTTTGCCAGGGCGTCCGGCCCAGCGCGTAGCGCCTTCTCACCACCGGCCAGTCCACAGGACCACGGCCGACCGCACCCGGAACGCCCCCGGCAGGCCGCAGGTCCGCCGGGGGCGTGTGGTTTCGGCGCGTAACGCCCGCCCCTCTCCGTCCGCCGGGGCGCGAAGCGGGCCGCGCCCCGGCGGGCAGCCGGCTCAGCCGGCCGGGGCCGCGGTGCGGGCCTCGGTCAGGGCCAGCGCCACGACCGCCCCCAGCAGCACACCGGTGCCCAGCACAGTGGACGCGGTGAGCCGTTCGTCCAGCAGCGCCACCGCGATCATCGCCGCCGTCACCGGTTCGATCAGGGTGATCACGGTGACGGTGGTGCCGCGCACCGCGGACAGCCCGGCGAAGTAGAGGCCGTAGGCCAGCGCGGTGGGCACCGCGGCCATGTACACCATCAGCGCCACCGTGCGGCCCAGGTCATGGGCGTGCGGCCACAGCCCCTCCGCCGCGGCGAACGGCAGCAGCACCACCATGCCCACCGCGAAGGAGCTCAGGGTGGTGGAGTACGGGTCGCCGGCGGCGCCGGAGCGGCCCAGGTGGCGGGTGTACACGGTGATGGTGCTGTAGCCGGCGGCGGACACCAGGGCGAGCAGTACGCCCAGCGGCCGCACCGTACCCGTCCCCTCGCCGCCCAGGACCAGCACCAGCAGTCCGGTGAGCGCGCCCGCGACCGCCAGCAGTCCGCCCAGGCCCAGCCGCTCCGCCAGGAACAGGCGGCCGCACAGTGCGACCATCACCGGCGCGGCACCGAGGGTGACCACGGTTCCCACGGCCAGTCCGGTCGCCTCCACGGCGCCGAAGTAGGCGACCTGGAAAACGGTCAGCCCCAGGCCGGTGATCCCGATCCGCAGCGCCCGCCGCGCCGGCGGCTCCGGGCGGCGCACGGCGGGCTGGTGGCGCCGGCGCGGGCGCAGCGCTCGGGCGGCGAGCAGCAGGACCAGGCCGCCGAGGGTGCGCCAGAAGGTGAGCGCCACCGGACCGAGTCCGCTCGCGCCGTAGAGCAGTGCGGCAGCCGCGCCGGCGGTGCCCCAGGCGACGGCGGCGATGGTGACGTAGAGCAGGCCCCGACCCACGGACAGGGCAGGGTGAAGTGTGTTGAGCACGAGGAGTTCTCCCGCGGAGGACATTTCAGTGGTTCACGTCGTCCGTGCGCGGGCAGCAGCCGTGGCCCTGGTCGCCGTACGGCGGTCCGCGGCACTGTCGCCGAGGGAACGCCTGACTGCCGGCCGGGCCGTGGTCGGCCGGGCCGGGGGGAGCCCGGGCCTCAGGGCACCGGGCGTGCGGTGGCTGCCCGCGTCAGGCGGCGGGAGGCGGAAGAACGGTCATCGGCATGTGATCACCCTACTGCATCGCCGATCGCTGCCCACCGGCCCGGGCGGCCCCTTCCGCCTTGCTGACCTGGCGTTCCGTAGCGAGGTCGCGGTCCTCGACGGCGCCGGCCGAGCCGTTCGAGGACGCCACCGGCCCGTCCGAGGCCGCCTTGGGCGCGGAGGTCTGGGCGATGAACGCCCCGGCGAGCACCACCGCTCCACCGACCACCTGGGCCGACCCCAGGTGCTCACCCAGCAGGACCCAGGCCAGTACGGTGGCGACGACCGCCTCCAGGCAGGCCACCACGCCCGCCACCTGGGGCGAGAGCCGGCGCACCGAGAGCACTCCGGTGAGGTAGGCGACCACGGTGGCCACCAGCACCAGCCAGGCCAGCAGCAGGACCGCGGGCACCTCCGCCCCGTTCATGTCGGCACGTCCCGCCAGGACCGACCAGTCCAGGTTCCAGGGCCGTGCCACCACGGTCAGCGCGGCGGCGCCGATCAGCAGCCCGTAGGCGATCACACCCAGCGGGTCCGCGGCGTCCTCGCCGTCGCCGCCGTGGTCGGAGAGGATGAAGTAGCCGACCTGGCAGCAGGCCGCGCCGAGAGCGAGCAGCAGGCCCAGCGCGTCGAAGCCGAGCCCGGACCAGATCTCGACCACACAGGCCAGGCCGCCCGCCGCGAGCACCACCCCGACGGCCGCGGCACGGCTCACCCGGCGGCGCTGGACGAACCGCACCCAGCCCAGGACCAGGGCGGGGGCGAGGTATTCGACCAGGAGCGCGACCCCGACCGGGATCCGCGAGATGGCGGCGAAGTACCCGGCCTGCACACCCGCCACGGCCAGCAGCCCGAAGCCGATGAGCAGCGCCGGCCGGCGGATCAGGAGCCCGCGGTGGTGCCAGGCGACCGGCAGCATGACGAGCGCGGCGAACGCGGCCCGCAGCCAGGTCACCTCCAGCGGTTCGAGACCTGCCTCGATCAACGGCTTGGCCGCGACACCCGAACCACCGAACGCGAGCGCGGAGGCCAGGGCAAGGCCCAGGCCGGCGCTCTTCTCCTGAGACGCTTGCATCGCCTCATCATGCCAGCTCGGTACAGCACCGTCACCCCTGGTGACTGCTGGCAGCCGCTGCCAGGAGGCCCGGCACCACCCTCTGCCACGCCCCCTCCGGCAGCCCCTCCCCAGGCGACGCGCCCGGGCGCCCGCACCCGTCCGCCGCGTCCCCCGATCGGGGCAGAAAACAACAGCACTTATATAAGCGCTCATATAATCAGCCCATGGCCGATCCCGAAGCGCTCGACCCCACCCGGCAGAGCCTCTGGCGCCCCCTGCGCCTCCTCCAGGACTCGATGGACGCCGACATCGCCCGGATCTACTCCGAGGAACGCATCGAGGGACTCAGACCGAGCTACGTCATGGAGCTGCTCCGGCTCCACGCCCACGGGCCGATGACCATCACCGAACTGGCCGAGTCGGTCGACCGCACGCATTCGGCGCTGAGCCAGAAGGTCGCCGCGATGCGCGCGGCCGGCTGGGTCCGGACCGTGGTGGGCGAGGACGCGCGCAGCAAGAAGGTGACGCTCACCGACAAGGCCCGCGGCGTCATCGGCCGCCTGGCGGCGGAATGGCGTGCCACCGAGGCCGCCCTCGCCGAGCTGGAGGCCGAGATCCCCTACCCGCTCTCCCGGGCTGTCTCCGATGTCGAGCGGGCTCTGGAGCGCCGGAGTTTCCACGACCGGATCGCCGAGAAGCTGGCGCAGGACCCGGCATGGCGCTGAGGCAGGCGCTGCTCGACGTGACACCGCTGCGGTCCTCGCCGGCGTTCCGGCGGCTGTGGATCGGCCAGACCCTGTCCGGGTTCGGCAGCCAGATGACCCTCGTCGCCGTGATGTTCCAGGTCTGGCAGACGACGAGGAGCGCCACCTGGACGGGCGCCGTCGGGCTGGCGCAGGCGGTTCCCCTCGTGGGGCTGGGGCTCTTCGCCGGATCGCTCGTCGACCGGGTGGACCGCCGGAGCTTCTACCTGCTCATGACCGGCGGGCAGGCCGGGTGTTCCCTCCTCCTGGCCCTCCAGGGCTTCCTCGGCCACCTTCCTCCCGCGGGGCTTCTCGGGCTGGTCGCGCTCCAGTCCTGCTTCGTCGCCGGCAGCGGCCCCGCCTCGCGCAGCCTCCTCCCCCATCTGCTGCCCAAGCCGCAGCTGGCGGCGGCGGTGGCCCTCAGAAGCACCGCCTTCCAGGGCGCCATGCTGACGGGTCCCGCACTGGGCGGGCTGATCGTGGGCGGATGGGGTGTCGGTGGCTGCTACCTGGTCGACACCCTCACCTTCCTCGCCGCGCTCTGCGGTGCCCTCGGCCTGCCGCGGATGCCCCCCGGAGACGAGCCCGCACGGCCCGGCCTGCGCGGAGTGCTGGACGGTCTGGCCTTCCTGGGGCGCGCTCCCGTCATTCGCGGGGCCCTGCTCACCGACCTGGCCGCCACCGTGCTGTCGATGCCCGTCAGCCTCTTCCCCCTGGCCAACGCGGAACGCTTCGGCGGCGACCCGCGGACCCTGGGGCTGTTCCTCACCGCCATCGCCGTCGGCGGCGTCACCGCGTCCCTCTTCTCCGGGACCTTCACCCGGCTTCCCCGCCCCGGCCTGGCCATGCTGGCCGGATCCGCCACCTGGGGCGCGGCGCTGACGCTGTTCGGCATGTCGTCCGACCCCTGGGTCGGACTGGCCTTCCTCGCCGCGGCCGGCGCCGCCGACACCGTCTCGGTGGTGTCCCGGAGCACCCTGGTCCAGCTGCACACCCCCCAGGAACTGCTCGGCCGCGTCAGCGGCGCCGAACAGATCGTCGGGCAGGCCGGACCCGACATCGGCAACCTGCGCGGCGGCCTGGTGGCGGACGCCACCTCGGGGACGACGGCACTCGTCAGCGGCGGCCTGCTGTGCCTCGGTGCCGTCCTCGCGGTGGGCGCCGGCACGGCGGAGCTGCGCAGACCCTCCGTACCGCCCGTACCCGAAAGCGCCCCGGCCGGCCCGTGAACCCCGGTTCCGCGGCGGCCGGGCGAGCCCGGTGGGGCGGCCCGGTACGCCCCGGAGCCGGGTCGAGCGGAGGTCAGCCCGCGGCAGGCGCCGAGGCGGTGGCGGGGTGGCCGATCGTGAAGGTGACGCCGGGGGCGGCGTAGTCCACCGGGCCGTCGAACCGGGCCGCGGCGCGTGCCACCGCCTGCCCCGGGGTGAGGAAGCGGCCGACATGGGTGACGACCAGCCGCCCGGCCCGGGCCGCGCGGGCGGTGTCGCCGGCGTCCTCGGGGGTGTGGTGCACCCGCTCCTCGCCCTCGGCCGGCGGCCGCGCGCTGTCCGCCTCGCAGAGCAGCACATCGCACCCCTGGGCCAGCTGGGTGAGGCTCGGGCACGGCGCGGTGTCCCCGGAGTACACCAGCGACCCGCCGGCCGCCTCGACGCGCACGGCGAACGCCGGGAGGCCGTGCGCCACCGCACGGCTGGTCAACCGCAGCGAGCCGATGTCCACCCGGTGCCCGTCGTGCAACTCGGTGACAGCGAAGGCGGATTCGATCGGGCTGCGGGTCGCCGTGTTGGTGAGGAAGCCGGCCAGCCGGTCCGCGGTGCCCGGCGGACCGTAGAGCGGAATCGGCGCGGCCAGGCGGATGTCCGCGTACAGGGCGCCGTAGTACGCGGTGAGCAGGTCCGCACTGTGATCGGCGTGCAGGTGGGAGATCCAGATCGCGTCGAGTTCGTCCAGCCGCACATGCCGCTGGAGCGGGCCGAGCGTCCCGCTCCCGGCGTCCACCCAGATCCGGGCGCCGCCTCCCGACACCAGATAGCCCGAGCACGGGTTGTCCGCACTCGGGTACGGCGTGGCGCACCCCAGAACCGTCAGGCGAAGCAGCTCGTCCCTCATCCCGGGATCCTAGAACACGTGATCCACGGTCCCGGCGTTCTTGTCGGGCGACCGACCGCCGGGAGCCCGCCGGCACTCGCCGAACACTTCCTCGGCCCGCGCGGGAAAGGCCCTTGGATGCCGCGCCGCCGCGCACCGGGCTCAGGCGGTGGGACGGGGGCGGAACAGCCTGTCGTCGTAGTCCGGGAAGATGTACGGCATGTTCCACCGGAAGGCTTCCACCTCGATGGAGTGCTGCTTCCCCGGACAGAGCGTCTGGATCCAGTACCAGTGGCCACGTGCGGCGAGCAGGCGCTCCAGGTACTCGTCGAAGGTGTAGCCGGTGTCGTGCACCTCCTGGCCGAAGGAGTGGTACGCCACCGTGTCACCGGGCGTCTCGCCAGGAGGCTGGAGGAGTGCCGCACAGGACTCGGGAACGAACATGTCGAACGGTTTCACGCCGCGGAACCTCTGGTCCCCTTGCGAGGAGAACCAGGTCACCCCGCCCCAGTCGCCGAAGACCTCGTGCACGGGCAGGATGCTGACACAGCCGTGGTCGGACAGCCTTCCCGTGGCGATCGCCTAGATCGTGTGCCGCCACTCCAGCTGGAAGGAACCGATCTCCCGGTAGAACTCCGCGACGCCGGGCGGCAGCACGCCACCGGCCAGCCGCGCGGCCTCGGTCAGCTCCGCCTCGGAGGCGGGCTCTCCCAGCACGGCGCTCAGTACCTCGACATGAGGGTTGGTCTGGAGAGCCGCCACCATGGCGGTCACCTTCGCGCGAGCGTTCTGCATCGATGGACTCTCCGCGGATCCGTGGTCGGTCAGGGCCAGGCTGGGCGGTGTGGCTGTCACTCGTCGTTGTGCACTTCCCACGTGTCCGCCCCGATGTGGTTGTGGTTCGCGTCGTAGATCGTGTAGTCAGCCACGATCTTGCCCGCCATCTTGGCTGCGTACCTCTGGTCGATCTCGCAGAGCGGCACCTCCGGATGTACCCGCCCCGCGCGTCTGCGAACAGGGCGTCGAGGGCAGACCCGGGTCCTTCTCCGCTGCCCGCCCGTACCCCGCCGGGCCGGGGCTCAGGGCCGCCGGGACCGGCGGTGGGCCGCCACTCGCTCCCGGGTGGCGCAGCGGCGGGAGCAGTAGCGGCGGGGCGGCCCGCTGCCCTGGGTGAGGTAGACGCCCGCGCAGCCGGTGGCCGCGCAGACCCCGCCCGGTGGGCGCTGCCGGTCCCAGAGCAGGACGGTCAGCGCCAGGCAGGACGAGGCGAGGAACCACTCGCCCCAGGGAGCCTCGTCATCGCTGTCCAGATGGGGGTGCCACGGGGTGCGGCCCTCGTGCGAGCTGAGTCGGAGGGCGCCGGTGCCGCGGCGGAGCAGCCGGTTGAGGACGCCGGCGGCGAGGTCCACCTGCTCGGCGGCGAAGACCTCGTGCAGCGCCAGGGCGGCGGCACGCATCGCGGTGACATCCTCGGCGGTGATCTCCACGGGCCCGGTCTCCCCGTGCCGGCGCAGCAGTTCGGCCAGGCTGTCCGGATCGGGCTCGCCCCCGGTCAGCGCGTTGACCAGGGCCACCGTGCGCTGGGCGGTGGCCTGGACCGAGTGCCGGGTGGACCAGTCGTCGTACGGAGAAGACCTCATCCCGGCAATGTAACGCTACTCGCATGGTTCTGCGTTACTGGCGTACGGTGCCGGGCGTGCCGAGGCGACGTGCGATGTGGAGCTATGCCGGGGGTGCCGTGGCGGCCCGTACCGGAGACGAGATGTCCGGGCCCGCCCTCCTGCTGGCCGGGCTGTCGGCCACCGGGTCGGCCGCGGCGGCCTCCTCCCTGCTGGCCGGGCTCACCGTCGCGGCGGCGCTGGGCGGACCGCTGCTCGGGGCACTGCTCGATCGCTCCGCCCGGCCGGGCCGGCTGCTGGCGGGCGCGCTCGGGCTGTACGCGGCCGGGCTCGCCGCGATCCTGTCCGGGCTCGGCCGGATCCCGGTCCCCGCGGGCGTACTGATCGCGGTGGGTACGGGTCTGCTGGGCCCGGCCCTGTCCGGCGGCTGGACCGCCCAACTGCCCAGGGTGGTGCCCGGTGATGTGCTCCCCCGGGCCACCGCGCTGGACGCGATGACCTTCCAGCTGGCCGCCCTGCTGGGCCCGGCGCTGGCCGGGGTCGTGGCCGCGCTGTGCGGGGCACCGGCCGGGGTGCTGGTGTCCGCCGCCTTGATCTGCCTGGCGCTGCCCTCGGCCTGGGCGCTGCCGCCTGCCCCCGGCTCCGCTGCCCGGCGGCGGGCCGGTTCGCTCACCGGCGACCTGCTGGCCGGCTTCCGCGCCATCGGGCGCCGGCGGCCGCTGGCCCGTGCCACCGCGGTCTCGGTGCTGTCCTGCGCCGGCCAGGGCATGCTGATCGCCTGTGCGCCGCTGCTGGGCGCACGGGCCCTGGGCGGTGCGGGCCACGGCGCGGTCCTGCTCTCCGCCATCGCCGCCGCCGCGCTCGCGGCCAACGCGGTGCTCGCCCGCCGTACCCGCCCCCTCCGGCCGGACACCGTGCTGTGGGGCAGCACGGTGCTCCTGGCCGTCGCCTCGCTGCTGGCGGCCGGCGCCGGGCCCATCAGGCTGGTCGCCGCGGCCCTGCTGGCCGGGGTGGCCGAAGGCCCGCAGCTCAGCGCGCTCTTCGCGATCCGCCACCGGGAGGCGCCGCCGCATCTGGTGGGTCAGGTCTTCACCACCGGGGCCAGCTTGAAGATCACCGGACTGGCGGTGGGAGCGGGCCTCGCCGGCCCGCTCGCCGCCCACTCGCTGCCGGGCGCGCTGGTGGCCGCGGCCGGCTGCCAGGTGCTCGCCGCGCTGCTCTTCGCCGTGATCACGACGGCGGGACGGACCCCCCGCGCCACCCCGCCGACCCAACGGCCGCGGCCACCGGAGTAGGCCCGTCAGGACCCGGCGGCAGGGGCGGCAAGGCCACCCCGGCCCGATTGGCCGTGGCCGGCCGGCACCGGGGCGGCTAGCGTCTGCCCATGCGCATCCGAATCGTCGACGCCTTCACCGACCGCCCCTTCGCCGGCAACCCCGCCGGTGTCCTGCTGCTGGACGGGGGCGCGTTCCCCGAGGACGACTGGCTGCAGCGCGTCGCCGCCGAGGTCAACCTCTCCGAGACGGCCTTCGCCCACCCGCTGCCGGACGGCGCCGAGGCCGACTGGGCGCTGCGCTGGTTCACCCCCGCCTGCGAGGTCGCCATGTGCGGCCATGCCACCCTGGCGACCGCCCATGTGCTGCACACCACCGGCGCGGTGTCCGGCACCGTACGGTTCGCCACCCTCAGCGGGGTGCTGTCCGCCGCCCCCGGCGAGGCCGGCGGTATCACCCTCGACTTCCCCACCGCCCCGATCTCCCCCGTCGAGATCCCCGAGGGCACCGCCGATCTCCTCGGCGCCCCGCTGCTGGGTGCCTACGACACCGGGCCGAACGTCGGCGATCTGCTGGTGGAGGTCGCCGACGAGCGGACCGTACGGGCGCTCTCCCCCGACCTGGCCGGTCTGGCCCGCCTCGACCAGCACGGCGTCATCGTCACCGCGGCGGCCGAGGACCCGGACAGCGGCTACGACTTCGTCTCCCGCTTCTTCGGCCCGGCGGTGGGCATCGACGAGGACCCGGTGACCGGCAGCGCGCACACCGCGTTGGCCCCGTTCTGGGCGCGGCGGCTGGGTCGCCAGGAACTGACGGGGCTCCAGGCATCGGCCCGCTCCGGGCTGGTACGGGCTTCCCTGCGCGGCGACCGCACCCTGCTCACCGGCTCGGCCGTCACCGTCGTCGACGGCGAACTCCTGGTCTGAGGTCGGGCCGGACACCCGACCGCGGGCCGCGGGCGGCCCGCGGGGCGCCCGCGGCCCGCGGAGGGCATCAGGCGGTCGGCAGCCAGTCCACCCGCCCCGCCAGCAGCGCGTAGCCGACGAAGGCCACGATGTCGATCAGCGCGTGCGCCACGACCAGCGGCCCCACCCGGCCCCACCGGCGGTACAGCAGGACGAAGAGCACGCCCATCGCGAGGTTGCCGAAGAAACCGCCGATGCCCTGATAGAGGTGGTACGAGCCGCGGAACACCGCGCTGGCCGCGAGCGCCCGGGACGGGCTCCAGCCCAACTGGTGCAGCCTGCGCAGCAGATAGCCGACCACGACCACCTCTTCGAGGACGGAGTTCTGCACCGCGGAGAGGATCAGCACCGGGATCTTCCACCAGACGTCCGGCAGGTTCTCCGGCACCACCGTGAGGTTGCCGCCGGCCGCCCGTGCTCCCAGGTAGAGCAGGAGTCCGGTGCCGCCCACGGCCGCCGCGACCGCCGTCCCCCACCCCAGGTCGGGCCAGGGGCGCCGCAGGTCGAAGCCGATGGCGCGCAGTCCGCTGCCCTCGCGTACCAGCAGATGGGCGACGAGCGCCACCGGCACCAGCGCGGAGGTGATCCCGAACAGCTGCCAGGCGAGGTCCAGCCAGGGCCGCCCGGGCGCCTGCGAGGAGTTGAGGGTGGCCGCCTGGTCCCGCAGACCGCCCGGCTCGGTCAGCGAGCCGATGAAGCTGATCAGCGCGGAGAGCGCGCTCGCGCCCAACGAGAGGGCCAGCACCAGCAGCACCTCGTTGCGCAGCACGCGCCGGGTGCCGCCGTCCTCACCAGCGGCGGAGATCGCCGTGTCGCCCGCCTGTGCCTGCACTCCAGCCTCCACCGTCGCCGTACTCGCCCCGGGCCCCCACCGCGCACCGCCGAGGTGATCTCGGGAGGAGGTCTTAGCTTGCCTCACCGTGCGGGACGCCACGAAACGAGGTCACCGAACGCGGCACCGACCCAGGGGACGGCGCCACACCGGCGCGGCCCGCGGTCCGGCGCGGACGCGCGGCGCGGGCGGGTCCTGCCCAGGCGCGCGACTCGGGCGAGTCCGATTCCGAGGGCCACTCAGGCGGGTCCGGCGCAGGCGTGCGGCTCGGGCGGGTTCCGCGCGGGCGTGCGGCTCGGGCGGGTCCGGGGCCGGCGCGACTCGGGCGAGTCCGGCGCGGGGCGGGGTTCAGTACGGGCGGGTGACGGGCCAGCGGTGCACGGGCTCCCCGGTACGCATCAGGGCGCCGTAGCGACGGGTGGTGGCGGCCAGCGCGGACTCCCGGTCCATGCCGTCCTCGCGGGCCAGCCGGTAGGTCGCCACCTGCCAGGAGGCGCCGTTGACCCGGGTGCGGCAGCGCTCCTCGATCACCCCGAGGTAGCGGTCCCGGTCGGCGGGCTCCACGCCCCAGGCGTCGAGGCCGGCCGCCGCCAGCGGCAGCAGCTCGTCCCGGACCAGGCGTACGGCGGGGATCGGGGCCAGTGCGGGAGAGCGTCCGGAGCGCGGCCAGTGCAGCACGGCGTCGATGCCGTACCGGCAGGCCGCGTCGAAGTTGGCCTCCGCGACAGCGAACGGCAGCCGGGTCCAGATCGGGCGCGGCTCGTCGGCCAGCGCCCGCACCAGCCCGTAGTAGAACGCCGCGTTGGCGATGACATCGGTGACCGTGGGGCCGGCCGGCAGCACCCGGTTCTCCACCCGCAGGTGCGGTACGCCGTCCGCGACGTCGTACACCGGCCGGTTCCAGCGGTAGATGGTCCCGTTGTGCAGCACCATCTCGTACAGCCTCGGTACCCCGCCCTGGTCGAGTACGCGCAGCGGTTCCTCGTCCGCGTCGGTACGCAGCAGGGGCGGGAAGTAGCGGAGGTTCTCCTCGAAGAGCTGGCGGGCGTCGGTGATCCAGCGCTCCCCGAACCAGGTGCGCGGGCGTACGCCCTGGGCCGCCAGCTCCGGCTGCCGCACATCGGTGGACTGCAGGAAGAGGGGCGCGCGGGACTCGCGCCACACCTCGTGCCCGAACAGGAAGGGCGAGTTGGCGCCCACCGCGATCTGCGCCGCGGTGATCGCCTGAGCGGCGTTCCACACCGCGGCGAACCGGCTCGGGGTCACCTGGAGATGCAGTTGCACCGAGGTGCAGGCGGCCTCCGGGGCGATGGTGGCGGAGGAGTACCGGAACCGCTCCACCCCCTCCACGTCGATGAGGAAGTCCTCTCCGCGGGCCGCGAGCATCTGCTCGTTGAGGAGTTTGTAGCGTTCGTCGCCGGAGAGGTTGCCGGACCCCAGATCCTTGGCGGCCAGGGTGGGCAGAATTCCGATCATCACGATCTGGGAGGACTCTTCGCTGGCCTTGCGATCGGCATAGGCCAGTCCGGTGCGGAGCTCCTCGGCGAGCTGGTCGAGAACCCGCCCGCCCAGCCGGTGCGGCACGATGTTGACTTCGAGGTTGAACTGCCCGAGCTCCGTCTGGAAATCCTGACTGGCGATCCGGTGGAGCACTTGCGCGTTCATCATTCTCGGCATGCCGTCGGCACCCGCGAGATTCAGCTCGATCTCCAGCCCCATGAGATTCCGGGGGCGATCGAACCGCCTCTCCTCCAGGAGGCGCGTGAGTCCCTCCAGGCACTCCCGGAGTTTCCCGCGCTGCCACTGCCGGTCGGACAGGTCGAACCCGGTGGCCACGACCTTCTCGCCCATCGGCGCGTCCTCCTCGAAGTCGGCGGTCCACGGCACCAGCCGCTGATTCACGGTCGAATATGCCCAGGCAATGTGATCGATAACGCCCCGGGGCGGAAGCACGCCCGATAGGCTCTGGGGGGACGGGATGCGACCGGCGCGCATACCGCCGACACATGCCGGACACATATCCCACAGTGGTCCGACGTGATGCCCGAAAGGCCGTGAATGTTCTGGTGAAATGCGCCGATCGAAATCGGCCTACCGCCTCGGACGCCAATGCCGAGGTCACCCTCGCACACAGGGAACGAATTCGGTGAAACCACCTCGGCGCACGGGACCTGAATTGTCCTTGCCAAGAATTTCGGAGGCGGGTAGCCCGCAGGGCGGCAGAACATATGTCGTATAAACTTTCGCCCACGAGGCAGAGAGTTGACGTCCGGCACTCGGTCCCGGCCTACCTCTGACCCGCACGCTGACAGCGCCGTCCGCGCCCTCGTACCACCCGTGTCTCCGAAGTGAGAGGCGACCCATCATGCCGCTGCATGTCCTACCGGCCCCCGCGCCCGCCCTGCGCAGCGTCCTTGCGGCTCTCGACTCCCCCGCCGCCGTACGCGAGGCCCGCACCCCGGCGCTCCGCACCTCGGCGGGGCCGTTCACCGCCGAGGCACCGCTGCCCGTCCATGTCCTGGACGGCGCCGCCAAGGCGGGCGTGCCGCCCCGCACCCGGCTGGCCGGCTGGCGGTTCCTGATCCGCTGCGGCGAACGCTTCATCGCCATGGCCGAGGCCATGGTCACCGCGGACGGCTGGGCGTTCTCCCGGTTCAGCGAGGGGCCGTACGTCGTCTCCACCGAACGGGCCTTGCGCCAGGCGGACTCGCTGCCCACCGCGTACCAGCCCCGGCTGCTCTCGGTACCCGAGCTCTACATGCTCACCCTGTGGCTGCACGCCGACCCGGCCGCGGATCCGGCCCTGGGCGGCGCCCCGGTCTCCGCCGACCTGCTGGTGCCGCTGGCCCCCGCCCCGCCCGGCATCGCCGCACACGTACCGCGCCGCGCCGCCGACCTGCTGCCCGCGCTGACCGTGCGGATGCCCCCCGACCCACTCCTCGGC
>NZ_SRID01000798.1 GCF_004684805.1 Streptomyces palmae | reverse complement strand
CCCCTCACCTCCTCCCATACTCGGCAGTGAGGAGCGGCCGCCCGGCGACTCCAGGCGCCTCACTCCCCCCGCCGGCCGCCCCACGCCCCGAACCGCCCGCGGCAGCGGGGCCGCCCTCACACCCGTGCCCCGCACGGCAGGCAGGAGATGTCATATGAGCACCAGTCATGGCAAGGTGGTCAGAGAGGAACTGCGCCCCCACACGCGCGAACTGCGGCAGGCCATTCCCGATGTCTACCAGGGGTACCGGGAGCTCCACGACGCGGCCCTGCGCCCGGGAGTCCTCGACGCGAAGACCAAGGAGCTCATCGCGCTGGCCATCGCGGTGAGCAAGGAGTGCGACGGATGCATCGCCGCCCACGCCCATGCCGCCGTGGCTCACGGGGCGACCCCGCAGGAGGCGGCCGAGGCCCTCGGTGTCACCTTCCTGATGAACGGCGGGCCCGCCACCGTCTACGGGGCCCGGGCCTTCGCGGCGTTCCGCGAGTTCCACGCCGAACGCTCCGGGCAGGAATAGGCGGGCGGCGGGGACGGAGCGGGGGACGAC
>NZ_SRID01000128.1 GCF_004684805.1 Streptomyces palmae | reverse complement strand
GGCCCGCAGGGTGCGCACCCGCTGCCCGTCGTACTTGGTGAGCGCGGTGAACAGCACCGTGCGGATCGGCACGTTGACCCCCACCCCCAGGGTGTCGGTGCCGCAGATGACCTTCAGCAGACCGGCCTGCGCCAGCCGCTCCACCAGCCGCCGGTACTTGGGCAGCATCCCCGCGTGGTGCACCCCGATCCCGTGGCGCACATACCGGGACAGGTTCCGGCCGAACTTCGTGGTGAAGCGGAAATTGCCGATCAGCGCGGCGATCTCGTCCTTCTCGGCGCGGGTGCACATGTTGATGCTCATCAGCGCCTGGGCCCGCTCCACCGCCGCCGCCTGGGTGAAGTGCACGATGTAGACCGGTGCCTGCCGGGTCTCCAGCAGCTCGGTCAGCGTCTCGGTCAGCGGCGTGGCGCGGTACTCGTAGCTCAGCGGCACCGGCCGGGTCGCCGAGCGCACCACCGCGGTGGGCCGCCCGGTGCGCCGGGTGAGGTCCTCCTCGAAGCGCGACACGTCGCCGAGCGTCGCCGACATCAGGACGAACTGCGCCTGCTCCAGCTCCAGCAGCGGAATCTGCCAGGCCCAGCCCCGGTCCGGCTCGGCGTAGAAGTGGAACTCGTCCATCACCACCTGGCCGATGTCGGCGTCCCTGCCGTCCCGCAGCGCGATGGAGGCCAGCACCTCGGCGGTGCAGCAGATCACCGGGGCGTCCGCGTTGACCGAGGCGTCCCCGGTGAGCATGCCGACGTTCTCGGTACCGAAGATCTTGCACAGCTCGAAGAACTTCTCCGACACCAGCGCCTTGATCGGCGCGGTGTAGAAGGTCACCTGGTCGTTCGCGAGCGCGGTGAAGTGCGCGCCCGCCGCCACCAGGCTCTTGCCCGAGCCGGTGGGGGTGGAGAGGATGACGTTCGCCCCCGAGACCACCTCGATCAGCGCTTCCTCCTGGGCGGGGTACAGCGAGATGCCCCGCCCCTCGACCCACGTGGAGAACGCCTCGAAGAGCGCGTCGGGGTCGGCATCTCGCGGCAGCTGATCGATAAGAGTGTTCACCCCCCTATACTGCCTGGTCTTTCGCGCCGGTCGGCACCGGCCGTGCGGACGAAGATCGTCCGCCGTTAGGCTGGCCGGACCGGAGACATCGACTCCCGCCCACGGGCGGGCACAAACCAGGGGCGGGGATCGACCATGATGGGACCGGCGCACTCGTTGTCCGGGGCGGCGGCCTGGCTGGGGGTGGGCGCGGCCGCCGGCGCGACCGGGCATGAGATGCCCTGGCCGGTGCTGGTGACCGGGGCGCTGATCTGCGCCGGAGCGGCCCTCGCCCCCGACCTCGACCACAAGTCGGCGACCATCTCACGGTCCTTCGGCCCGCTCTCGCGCGCTCTGTGCGGCGTCATAGACCAGCTGTCGCACGCGGTGTACAAGGCGACCAGGAAGAAGGGCGACCCGCGCCGCTCCGGTGGTCACCGCACCCTCACCCACACCTGGGTGTGGGCGGTGCTGATCGGCGCCGGAGCCTCCGCGCTGGCCGTCGCCGGCGGCCGGTGGGCGGTGCTCGGCATCCTCTTCGTCCACATGGTGCTCGCCGTCGAGGGCCTGCTGTGGCGCATGGCCCGCGTCTCCAGCGATGTGCTGGTGTGGCTGCTGGGCGCGACCAGCGCCTGGATCCTCGCCGAGATACTGAACAGGCCCGGCAACGGCTCGCACTGGCTGTTCACCGGAGACGGACACGAGTACCTGTGGCTCGGACTGCCGATCGTGCTCGGTGCCCTGGTGCACGACATCGGCGACGCGCTGACCGTCTCCGGCTGCCCGATCCTGTGGCCCATCCCGATCGGCCGCAAGCGCTGGTACCCGATAGGCCCGCCCAAGAGCATGCGCTTCCGCGCCGGCGCCTGGGTCGAGGTCAAGGTGCTGATGCCCGCCTTCATGGTGCTCGGCGGAGTGTGCGGACTGGGCGCGCTGGGTTATCTGTGACCGGCGCGGCCCCGCCCACCGCGGGGCCGCGCGCCGGGGCAAGGGGCTGGGGGCCGGAGCGGATGCTCCGGCCCCCAGCCTTTTCCTTGCCTTCTCACTGCTGCCAGGACCGCCACAACGCCGCATACGCCCCGTCCGCCGCGACCAGTTCCGCATGGCTGCCCAGCTCGTTGATCCGGCCGTCCGCCACCACCGCGATCACATCCGCGTCATGGGCGGTGTGCAGCCGGTGCGCGATGGCCACCACCGTCCGCCCCTCCAGCACCCGGGCCAGTGAGCGCTCCAGATGCCGTGCCGCCCGGGGATCCAGCAGCGAGGTGGCCTCGTCCAGCACCAGCGTGTGCGGATCGGCGAGCACCAGCCGGGCCAGCGCGATCTGCTGCGCCTGTGCCGGGGTCAGGGCCAGCCCGCCCGAACCCACCTCGGTGTCGAGTCCCGCGTCCAGACCGCGCGCCCAGCCGTCCGCGTCCACCGCCGCCAGCGCGGACCACAGCTCGGCGTCCCGCGCCGTGGTACGGGCCAGCAGCAGGTTGTCCCGCAGCGAGCCGGTGAACACATGGTGCTCCTGGTTGACCAGCGCCACATGGCGCCGCACCCGCTCGGCCGGCATCTCGGCCAGCCGCGCGCCGCCCAGGGTCACCTCGCCGGTGCGCGGCGCGTAGATGCCCGCCAGCAGCCGGCCCAGCGTGGACTTGCCCGCCCCGGAGGGGCCCACCAGCGCCACCCGGGTGCCCGGGGCCACCCGCAGGGACACCTCGTGCAGGACGTCACTGCCCGCCTGGTATCCGAAGCGCACCTGATCGGCCGCCACCTCGCGGCCGTCCGGCTCCACCGCCCCGTCCCCGACGTCCGGCTCGATCTCCCGCACCCCGACCAGCCGGGCCAGCGACACCTGGGCGATCTGCAACTCGTCGTACCAGCGCAGGATCATCCCCACCGGTTCCACCAGCATCTGCGCCAGCAGCGCGCCGGTGGTCAGCTGGCCCACGGTCATCCAGCCCTCGAGCACGAAGACACCGCCGAGCATCAGCACCGAACCGGTGATCACCGTGTAGGTGCCGTTGACCGCCGGGAACAGCACCGTCCGCAGCCAGAGCGTGTACCTTTCCCAGCCGACCCACTCTTGGATGCGCTGCTCCGACAGCGCCACCCGCCGGTCGCCCAGCCGGTGCGCCTCGATGGTCCGCCCCGCGTCCACCGTCTCGGTGAGCGCGGCGGCCACCGCGGCGTACCCGGCCGCCTCCGAGCGGTACGCACCGGGCGCGCGCCGGAAGTACCAGCGGCAGGCGATCAGCAGACCCGGCAGCGCGATCAGCACCGCCAGCCCCAACTCCGGTGCCGTCACGGTCAGCGCGCCCAGCAGCAGCCCGACCCAGACCACGCCGATCGACAGCTGCGGCACCGCCTCCCGCATGGCACTGGACAGCCGGTCGATGTCGGTGGTGATCCGGGACAGCAGGTCCCCGGTGCCGGCCCGCTCCAGTACACCCGGCGGCAGCCCCACCGACCGGACCAGGAAGTCCTCCCGCAGATCGGCCAGCATGCGCTCGCCCAGCACCGCGCCGCGCAGCCGCACCTCGCGGACCAGCACCGTCTGCACCGCCAGCGCCACCGCGAACAGTGCGACGGTGCGCCCGACATGCAGCTCCTGAGCCCCGGAGGACACGTCCTGCACCAGCCCGCCCAGCAGGTACGGACCGACCATCGAGGCCAGTACCGCCCCGGTGTTCACCGCCAGCAGCAGCCAGAAGGCGCCCCGGTGCCGGCGCAGCAGTACCCGGACATAGCCGCGGACCGTCGCCGGGGTGCCCACCGGCAGGATGGTGGCCGACTCCGGGGCCGCGGGGTCGTACGCCGGTGGCGTCACGCCGATCATGCCGACTCCTCGATCTGCTCGCTGTCTTCCCGCGCCGGGTCCGGCTTCCGCTCGGCGCGCACGGCGGCATCCCCGGTGCCGCCCTCCGGTCGGTCCCGTGCGGGAACGCACCGCGGGGCCGGGCCGGCCATCTGGTGCTCCGCCTCGGTCTGACGGGTGACCACCGCCCGGTAGCCGGCGGCGCCGCCCAGCAGCTCCCGGTGCGTCCCGGTCGCCACCGCCCGCCCGTCCCGTACGAACACCACCCGGTCGGCCCGGTCCAGCAGCAGCGGGCTGGAGGTGAGCACCACCGTGGTACGCCCCGAGCGCAGGTCGCGCACTCCCTCCGCGATCCGTGCCTCGGTGTGCGAGTCCACGGCCGAGGTGGGCTCGTCCAGCACCAGCACCTCCGGATCGGTCACCAGCGACCGGGCCAGGGCCAGCCGCTGCCGCTGCCCGCCGGAGAGCGACCGGCCGCGCTCGGTGATGGTGGCGCTCATCGGGTCCGGCGGCGCCCCGTCCGACCGCGGGGCGGACCGGGCCAGGGCCTCCAGCACATCAGCGCACTGGGCCGCGGCCAGCGCCCGCGCCACCGGCACCGCGCCCGAACACGGCACCGCGAGCAGCTCGGCGAGCGACCCGGACAGCAGCACCGGATCCTTGTCCTGCACCAGCACCGCGGCGCGCGCCACCGCCAGCGGCACCTCGTCCAGCGGCACCCCGCCGAGCAGCACCGACGGCTCCTTGCCGGCCGTGTCCGGCTCCTCGGCGGCGGCATGCCCGCCCAGGCGCTCCGCCAGCCGGCCCGCCGCGTCCGGATCGCCGCACACCACCGCGGTCAACCGGCCCTCCGGCGCGGCCAGCCCACTGGCCGGGTCGTACAGGTCCCCGCCCAGCGGCTGCCCGTGCCATGCCCCCGCCGCTTCCTCGGCTCCGACCGCCGGCTCCGTCCGACGCAGCGCCAGCACCCGGGCGGCGCGCTGCGCCGAGGGGCGGGAGAAGGAGTAGGCCTGGGCGATCTCCTCGAACTGCTGCAAGGGAAAGAGTAGAAAGGTGACGGCGCTGTAGACGGTGACCAGCTCGCCCACGCCGATCCGGCCCTCGTGCGCCAGCCCCGCCCCGTACCAGACCACCCCGATCAGCAGCAGCCCGGGCAGCACTACCTGCACCGCCGCGATCAGCGCCCACATCCGGGCGCTGCGCACCGCCGCGACCCGCACCTCCTGGGAGGCCCGCCGGTACCGCGTCAGGAACAGCTCCTCGCCGCCGATACCGCGCAGCACCCGCAGACCGGCCACCGTGTCGGAGGCCAGCTCGGTGGCCCGCCCGGCCTTCTCCCGCTGCTCGTCGGCCCGCCGGGTGGCGCGCGGCAGCAGCGGGAGGACGGCCAGCGCCAGCGCGGGCACGCCCATCGCCACCACACCGCCCAACGCCGGCTGGTACACCACCAGTGCCACGCACACCCCGATGGTGGTGAGCAGGGCCGCGGTGAACCGCGACAGCGCCTCCACGAACCAGCTGATCTTCTCCACGTCGCCGGTGGACACCGTGACCACCTCGCCGGCCGCCACCCGCTGGGTGAGCGCCGCGCCGAGCTCGGCCGTCTTGCGGGCCAGCAGCTGCTGGATCCGGGCGGCCGCGGTGATCCAGTTGGTGACCACGGCCCGGTGCACCATGGCGTCGCCGAAGGCCGACAGCGCGCCCAGCAGCGCCATCAGCCCGCCGGCCAGCGCCAAACGGGTGCCGGACCGGTCCACCACGGCCTGTACCGCCAGGCCGACCGGGATCGGGAACGAGGCGACCGCGGCCATGTGCAGCAGTCCCCACAGCGTCGCCTTGATCTGCCCGGCCAGTTGGTTGCGGCCCAGCCAGATCAGTAGATGGCGGCCGGAGCGGACATCCGGTCGGCCGGGGTCGGGGTAGGGAAGGTCGCGAATCTGCATGTCGTCCCAGGATGGCTCGGGGGCGGGCGAAGCCGGGGAAATCCAGGTAAATCTGATCGAAACGGTGCGAAATGGTGCGAAGTTGTCAAGGGAGGGCAGAGTGATGCCCTGGCGGTCGAGGCGGCGGTGGGCCGCGAACCGTGAAAGCGTCGCCGCGTCAGGTAGCCGGAATCAACTGGTTTTCCGGGCCGTGACCGGGAACGCGCCAGTCCGGACTGGGGGATATCCGTGGCGAGGTGCGACGATGGCCGGCATGCGTATCTCGGGCACCTTGTGCATGCGTACCGTCCTCCTGTCCGCCGCGGCGGTCCTGCTGGCCACCGGCTGCGGCGGTGGATCCGGCGGCGACGCCGAGAACGGCGACCGCCCGACCGGACGGCCGTCGCACGGCGCCGCGCCGGCGGTGGACAGGACCCGCGTTCCCGGGGTGGGGGACGCCCTCTGGTCGCGCGTCCCGGCCGACTCCCGCCAGATCGTGGTGGTCTACGGCAAGGGGGTGGACTCGGGCGACGCCACCGTGGCCCTCTACACCCGGCACGGCCGAAACTGGCGGCAGGAGCGGGACTGGCCCGCGCACAACGGGAAGCGCGGCTGGACGACCCGCCATCAGGAGGGCGACAAGCGCAGCCCGGTCGGGGTCTACACGCTCAGCGACGCCGGGGGAGTGCTGCCGGATCCGGGAGCCGCGCTGCCCTACGCGGCCAATCCCGCGTTCGCCGCCCCGCACTACTGGCCCAAGACCCACTGGCACGACTTCGACTACGTCATCGCCATCGACTACAACCGGGTCAAGGGCACCAGCCCGCTCGACCCCACCCGGCCCGAGGGGCAGAGCAAGGGCGGCAGCATCTGGCTGCACATGGACCACGGCAGCGGCACCTCTGCCTGCGTGAGCCTGTCCAAGGCGGGGATGGAGTACCTGCTCACGCACCTCGACCCGGCCGCCCACCCGGTCGTGGTGATGGGTGACCGGGCCCACCTGGCCGGCTGAACGCGGCGTAACGGCCGACCGGGCTGAGCGGCTGTCAGCGGCGGCGCTCGGGGTCGGGCCCCAGGGTGTCCAGCAGGCCGCCGAGCACCTGGCGCTGCTGTGCGGACAGCGGTGCCAGCACGTCCTCGGCGGCGGCGCGGCGGGCGGCTCGCAGGGTCCGCAGGGTGGCCCGTCCGGCGTCGGTGAGTTCGATGCGGACCACCCGGCGATTGTCCGGATCCGGTGCCCGGCGCACCGAGCCATGGCTCTCCAGGGCGTCCACCAGGGTGGTCACCGCGCGGGGCACCACCTCCAGCCGCTGGGCCAGGTCCGCCATCCGGGGCGCTCGGCCGTCCCGGTCGCGGTGGCCGACGATGCGCAGCAGCCGGGCCTGGGCCGGGGTGACGCCCAGCGGCTCCAGCCGGCGCTTCTGTGCGCGCTGCAGCCGGCGGGTGAGGTGGAGCAGCTGCTCGGCGAGCCGGCCGGATTCGTCGGGGAGGGAGTCGGACATGCCCCGACCCTATCAGGACCAGGTTCATTGTGAGTTTAGGTAACAATGAGCTAGGCTCTGTGTTCCCGTATCGTCCGCCGCTCCCGGAAGGAGCCCATGCACCACGACGCACCGACATGGACCCCACCTCCCCCCGACCCCGACCAGCCCGCGCAGACCCGCCGCATCCTCCGGCTGTTCCGCCCCTACCGCGGTCGGCTGGCCCTGGTCGGGCTGCTGGTCGCCGCCGCCTCGCTGGTCTCGGTCGCCTCACCCTTCCTGCTCCGCGCGATCCTGGACACCGCCATCCCCGAGGGCCGCACCGGCCTGCTGACCCTGCTGGCCCTCGGCATGGTCGCCGCCGCCGTGGTCAACGGAGTCTTCGGCGTGCTGCAGACCCTGCTGTCCACCACCGTCGGCCAGCGCGTCATGCACGACCTGCGCACCGCCGTCTACGACCGGCTGCAGCGCATGCCGCTCGCCTTCTTCACCCGGACCCGCACCGGCGAGGTGCAGTCGCGCATCGCCAACGACATCGGCGGGATGCAGGCCACCGTCACCTCCACGGCCACCTCGCTGGTCTCCAACCTGACCAGCGTCACCGCCTCCGTGGTCGCCATGCTGGCGCTGGACTGGCGGCTGACCGCCGTCTCCCTGCTCCTGCTCCCGCTGTTCGTGGCGATCAGCCGGCGGGTGGGCAACGAGCGCAAGAAGATCACCTCCCAGCGGCAGAAGCAGATGGCGGCGATGTCCGCCCTGGTCACCGAGTCGCTCTCGGTCAGCGGCATCCTGCTCGGCCGCACCATGGGCCGCTCCGACTCGCTGACCGAGGCCTTCGCCCGGGAGTCCGACCGGCTGGTGGACCTGGAGATACGCGCCAACATGGCCGGCCGCTGGCGCATGTCCACCATCGGCGTGGTGCTGGCCGCGATGCCCGCCGTCATCTACTGGACCGCCGGCATCGCCCTGGAGGCAGGCGGCCCCGATGTCTCCATCGGCACCCTGGTCGCCTTCGTCTCGCTCCAGCAGGGCCTGTTCCGGCCGACCGTGAGCCTGCTCTCCACCGGCGTGCAGATGCAGACCTCGCTCGCCCTGTTCCAGCGCATCTTCGAGTACCTGGACATGCCGGTGGACATCACCGAGCCCGCCGACCCGGTCCGGCTGGAGAAGGTCCGCGGCGAGGTGCGCTTCGAGGCCGTCGACTTCGGCTACGACGGCCAGGGCACCGCGCCCGAGCGCCTCACCCTGCGAGGCATCGACCTGACCGTGCCCGCCGGCGGCAGCCTGGCCATCGTCGGCCCCACCGGTTCCGGCAAGAGCAGCCTGAGCTACCTGGTGCCCCGGCTCTACGACGTCACCGGGGGCCGCGTCCTGCTGGACGGGGTCGACGTCCGCGACCTCGACTTCGACACCCTCGCCCGCGGGGTCGGCGTGGTCGCCCAGGAGACCTACCTCTTCCACGCCTCCATCGCCGACAACCTGCGCTTCGCCAAACCGGACGCCACCGACGAGGAACTGGTCGCCGCCGCCCGCGCCGCCCAGATCCACGACCACATCGCCGCCCTGCCGGAGGGCTACCAGACCCTCGTCGGCGAGCGCGGCTACCGTTTCTCCGGCGGGGAGAAGCAGCGCCTGGCCATCGCCCGCACCATCCTGCGCGACCCGCCGGTGCTCGTCCTCGACGAGGCCACCAGCGCCCTGGACACCCGCACCGAGCACGCCGTACAACAGGCCATCGACGCGCTCTCGGCGGGCCGCACCACGATCACCATCGCGCACCGCCTGTCCACCGTCCGCGACGCCGACCAGATCATCGTCCTGGACGGCGGCCGGATCGTGGAACAGGGCAGCCACAGCCGGCTGATGGAGCTGGACGGCCGCTACGCGGCACTCGTCCGCCAGGACACCCGGCTCCCGGCCGACCAGGACCCCGCCCCCGTGCCGCGAGCGGACCCGGTCCCCGCTCCCTGACGCGCCGGCGGCCCCACCGCGGGGCCGCCGCGGCGCCGGCTCAGGAGAACTCCGCCCGGATCGCCTCCGTGTGCTCGCCCAGCGCGGGCACCGGGCGCATCGGCGCCTCCCGCCCGTAGACCTCGACCGGCGGCAGCAGACCGCGCAGCGGCCCCACCGGCGAACCGAACTCCCGCCAGCGGTCCCGCGCCGCCAACTGCGGATGCGCGGCGAACTCCCCGACCGTGCGCAGCCGGGCGTTGGCGATGCCCACCCCGTCCAGCAGCGCGCTCAGGCCGTCCGCGGTGTGCGCCCCGAAGCACCCCTCCAACACGGCGGTCAACTCCTCGTCGTGCGCGTGCCGCAGCGGGTTCTCGGCGAACCGGGGGTCCCGCACCAGATCCGGCCGGCGCAGCACCCGCTCGCACAGCGCCACCCACTCCCGGTCGTTCTGCACGCTCAGGAACACCCGCGCCCCGTCCCCGCAGCGGTAGGGCCCGTACGGGGAGATCGAGGGATGGCGGGCGCCGCTGCGCGCCACCGGCGCACCCCCGTGGACCTGGGTGTACAGCGGATGTCCCATCCACTCGCCCAGCGCGTCCAGCAGCGAGACCGCCAGCGCGGTCCCGCGCCCGGTGCGCTCGCGCTCGTACAGCGCGGTCAGGATCCCGCTGTAGGCGTACATGCCGCCGGCGATGTCGGCTATCGAGATGCCCGCCCGGGCCGGGGCCGCCGGGTCGCCGGTGACCGACACCAGACCCGTCTCACACTGCACCAGCAGGTCATAGGCCTTCTTGTCGCGGTACGGCCCGGTGCTCCCGTATCCGGTGATCTCGCAGGTGATCAGTGCCGGATGCCGCTCCCGCAGGGTCCGGGCGCCAAGTCCCAGCCGCTCGCAGGCGCCCGGCCGCAGGTTCTGCACGAACACATCGGCCGCGGCCAGCAGCGCGTCCAGCAGGGAGCGGTCGGCCTCCTCCCGCAGGTCCAGGACCACGCTCTCCTTGCCCCGGTTGACCCAGACGAAGTACGCCGACATGCCCTTGACCGCATGGTCGTAGTCGCGCGCGAAGTCGCCCCCCGGCCGTTCGACCTTGATGACCCGGGCGCCGAGGTCGGCCAACTGCCGGGTGGCGTACGGCGCGGCCACGGCCTGCTCCAGCGCGACCACCGTGACACCGTGCAGGGGCGGTGGATTCACCTCACACCCCCGGCCGTCCGGGCAGCGCGCGGAACCGCGCCGCCCTCCGGTGGACGCGCCCCTGGATCGGCCACACCCTCAGCTCCCTTCTCCCGGCACCGCGATGGTGCCCGGCAACGCCGCCTCGTCCCACCCCAGGCGCAGGCCCTCGCGCCGACGCTCCGGCGGAACCCCGGACGAACACGGCAGCCCGTCCACCCGGCGCCCTCCGAGCCCACCACACGATCGGCCCGCCCCGGCAGCGTGATCCTGCCACCACCGGCCCGGTGTGTCGCCACCGCCGGCCCCAGCCGCCGCGGGGACGTCGATCGGGCGGGGGACCGGGCCCCCCAGGAGCGCCGCAGCGCGTCACATCCGCACGGTCAGGCGATCCGGGCCAGATCCTCGCGCAGGACCCGGTACCGCGGTGCCGCTCCCGAGCACAGCCGCTCCACCTCCTCGGCCACCGCCGCCCCCAGCCGCTCCAGCTCCGTGCCCAACGCCCCGGCGATATGCGGGGTGAGCAGGACGTTCGGCAGCCGGTACAGCGGGGAGCCGGCCGGCAGCGGCTCCGGCTCGGTGACATCGAGCACCGCCGACAGGCGCCCCGTCCGCAACTCCGCGGTGAGGGCCGGGGTGTCCACCAGCGCCCCGCGCGCGGTGTTCACCAGCGCCGCGCCGTCCGGCATCAGCGCCAGCCGCCGGGCGTCCAGCAGATGGCGGGTCTCCGGCAGGGCCGGCGCGTGCAGGCTCAGCACCGCGCTGGTGGCCACCAACTCGTCCAGCGGCAGCACCCGCGCCCCCAGCTCCCGCCCCTCGGCGACCGACAGGTACGGGTCGTACACCGCGACCTCCAGATCGAAGGGGCGCATCAACTCGATCACCCGCCGCCCGATCCGGGAGGCCCCGACGATCCCCACCCGGCGGCCGAGGTTGCCGATCCGGGCGGTCGCCTCCGGGCCGGGCAGGCGGCACTCGTCCGCGTACCGCCCGCGCAGCCGCAGCGCGTCCTTGCCGCACAGCAGGATCGCCGCCAGCGTGAACTCGGCGACCGGCAGCGCGTTGGCCGCCGCCGCCGAGCACACCACCAGCCCGCGGTCCCAACAGGCCGGGGTGATGTGGGCCTTGACGCTGCCCGCGGCGTGCAGCACGGTCCGCAGCTTGGGCAGCCCGGCCAGTACCTCCGCGGTCAGCGGGGCACAGCCCCAGCCGGTGATCAGCAGCTCCACCTCGGCCGGATCCATCCCGTCCGGCGCCACCGGACGGGGCGCGGCCTGCCGCGGCACCCGCAGCAGCGTGGCCAGCCGGTCGAGCAGCGGCTCGGGAAACAGCCGGGGCAGGTGCACGGGATCCATCACGAACAGCGCGGCAGGCGAGGGCATGGACACTCCCGGAAGGTCGAACGGCACGACACAGGGGCACAGCCGCACCAGTCTCCCGGCAAACGGCCCGGCGCGACGGCGCCTCGGCGTCCCGGGGCAGTGCCGACCCGCCGTTACGATGGGCGGTCCGCGAGCAGAGCACGGCAGGGAAGGCAGCACCTTGGCAGGGAATCGGATACCGGTCGTCCTCATCGCCGGCTTCCTGGGATCCGGCAAGACCACCCTCCTCAACCACCTGCTGCGCGCCGGCCGGGACACCCGCGTCGGGGTCATCGTGAACGACTTCGGCAGCATCAACATCGACGCCCTGGCCGTGGCCGGGCAGGTCGACTCCATGATCCCGATCGAGAACGGCTGCCTGTGCTGCGCCGCCGACGCCTCGGAGCTGGACGCCATGGTGGACCGGCTGGCCCGCCCGTCCGCCGGGATCGACGTGATCGTGATCGAGGCCAGCGGGCTGGCCGAGCCGCAGAGCATGATCCGGATGCTGCTGGCCAGCGAGGACGAACGCATCATCTACGGCGGCCTGGTCGAGGTCGTCGACGCGGCCGAGTTCGACGCCACACGCGACCGGCACCCCGAGATCGACCGCCATCTGCGGGCCGCCGACGCCCTGGTGCTCAACAAGACCGACCGCATGGACGCCGCCGCCGCGCAGCGCGTCCTGGAGACCGTACGGGGGATCGCTCCCGGCACCCCGGTGGTGGCCGCGGAGTACGGCCGGGTCGACCCCGCCTTCCTCTTCGAGGAGCGGACCGGCCCGGCGGACCGGGCCGGCTACCACCAGTTGTCCTTCGCCGACCTGTGCACCGAGGACCACGACCACACCGACTGCCACGAGGCCGGCGGCCATCTCCACGCGGCCTACGACAGCGTGGAGTTCACCTCCGAACTCCCGCTGCACCCGCGCCGCTTCCTGGACCTCCTGGACACCAGGCCCGCCGGCCTCTACCGGGTCAAGGGCTTCGCCGCGTTCGCCCCCGACCCGGACCGCAGGTACGGGCTGCACGCCGTCGGCGCCTTCCTGCGCTTCACGCCCACCCCGTGGCCCGCCGGGGAACCGCGCCGCACCCAGCTCGTCCTGATCGGCACCGGCATCGACACCGCGGCCCTCAAGGAGGCCCTCGCCGCCTGCGTGGAGCCCGACCCCGCCGGCGTCGAGGAGCACCTCATGCTGGGCGTACTGCGCTATGTGGACCAGCCCGCGGAGGAGCACCGGGACCCGCGGGACGACGCCGCCCCGTACGAGGACTGATCGGCCCAGCCCCCTCGCCACCCCTCGCGGCTGTCCGCCCACCTGGGGTGACCGGAATGCGATGGAGATGCCGGAAACGGCATGGTTCCGGCCGCTCCGGGTACCCGGCTGCCCGCGGCACCCCGCGGGCAGGGGCCGCCGGAGAAGGAGGAGCCATGTGGGACATGTGGGAGCAGACACCCTCCCAGGCCGAGGGAGAACGGGACGACGAGGAGAACACCGCTACCGGCCGACGGCTACCCGGTAACGAGAAGCACCCGGACGTACCGCGCACCACGCCCTCCCAGGCCGAGGGCGAGCGAGACGACCAGAAGTGAGGCGGGCCCGACCAGGGGAGGGCCGCGGGGACGGCCCGGACCAGCGCCGGGCCGCCCCCGCGGCCCTCGCCGCCGCACCGGGCACCGCGGAAACCCCGGCTCAGCGAGCGGGCAGCACCTTGTGGGCCGGATCGTGGTCGGCCTCGATCTCCCGGGGCCCCGGGCGAAGAGCGCGACCCCGGCGAGCGGCGTGTCGAACCGCACCGCGGGCACCGCCTCGGCTTCCCCGACCAGGCCCTCCTCCACGACGAAGCGGTAGCCGGTGCGCACCACCTCCCGCCACGGTCGGCTCTCGTGCACGGTGGTCATCTCCCCCTCCACCGACCAGTCGCCGCGCGCGTACCACTCCTCGGCGACCTCCAGCGCCCCGGGGCCAGGGCAGTGCCAGCGGAACCGGACGATCTCCATGCCCGCCAGGTTGGCGACCACGCTCCACCCCCGCCCGTCGGGCAGGAACCCCAGGTCACTGCTTTCCATGACCCCGTAGTCGAACGGGGCACTACTCCAGTGGCCGACCAAAGCATCATCGCGGTTCATCCGCTCATCATCCCGCCGCCCCGCGCCGGATCGCCGACCGGCCCCGTCCAAGGGCCCGCGGCACCTCGACCAGGCCGGGGCGCCGGAGGCTCCTCGTACCGCGCGACCGCCGCCGACGGGCACGCTCCGGGGGAAATCCCGTGGCCGCCCCCGGTGCCGCTCCCTAGGATCGGACCTTGTGCTGACCCCTCCGTCCTTCATCGACGACAAGGCGATCGCGGGCGCGGTCGCCACCCACTGGCTGCCCGAGGCCACCGAAGCCCGCTACCTGCCCTGGGGTTTCGGCGCGCACCACTGGCGAGTCGCCGGTGGCGGAACCACCCTGTTCGTGACGTTGGACCAGCTGGGCCCCAGGCACACCGCGGCATCGCTGGAGGCCACCTACGCCGGTGCCGCCGCCCTGGCCGCCGCCGGTCTGGACGCGGTGTGCGCTCCGCTGCCGTCCCGGTCCGGGCGGTTCACCGTCGACGCCGGGTGCGGCGCCCTCAGCGTGACGCCCTGGCTGGACGGGCGGTCCCCGACCGAGACGGAGGCCGGCGAGCCCCGGCACGTCGGCGAGGTCGTGGCCGCGCTGGCCGCGCTGCACCGCGCCGCACCCCCCGAGGGCCTGCGGGAGTGGACTCCGCGGGTCGGGCCGCGGTTCGCCGACGAGGTGCGGGCCCGCACCGCCGAGCCCTGGACCTCCGGCCCCCTCGCCCAGGAGGCTCGGGCCGCGCTGGCCGCGCGCCACGAGGCGATCGCGCGCTGGACCAGCCGGTACCTGGAGCTGGCCGACCTGGCCCGCGCCCGCCGGGACGCATGGGTGCCCACCCACGGTGAGCCGCACAACGACAACCAGGTCATCACCGCGTGCGGCCTGACCCTGGTCGACTGGGAGTCGCTGGCGCTGGCGCCCCGCGAGCGGGACTACGCCGACCTGCTGGAGGCCGGCGCGGGGGAGCGGCTGGACCACGACCCGGCGATGGTCGAGCTGTTCGCGCTCGACTGGAGGCTCTCCGAGATCGCCGAGTACCTGTCCTGGTTCGCCGCCCCCCACACGGGCACCGACGACGACCGCACCGCCCTGGAGGGCCTGTACGAGGAACTCTCGGCCGCCGAGGAGTGAACCCCGGTCCGCCCGGCGCGGCTGAGAACTCCTCGGCCTGGGCCTGCCGATGGCCGCCCATCGCCTGCCGGTGCCGCGGCGGGTGAACCGCTCCCGGTTCCCGGGCGCCGCCTGCCGGGGGAGGCGGTCAGGTCAGCCAGGCCCGGCACAGCCACCAGGCGTTGATGGCGCCGAAGGTGTCGAAAGGGTCGATGCCGGTGACGTCGGCGAAGCGCTGGACCCGGTTCCGCACCGTGTTGGGGTGGACGAACAGCCGCTCGGCCGCCGAGGCCACCTCCCGGCCGGCCTCCAGCCAGGCGCGGACGGCGAGGGCGACTGGTTCGGCGTTGGCGCCGAGCGCGCTCCAGGCCGTCCGGTGGCGATCCAGCAGCACCGCGGCCAGGTCGGCGCGGTCGGCCACGGCGGCGAGCACGGCCACATCGGCCACATGCACCACGCCGGTCCGTCTGGTCGACTCGGCGGCCGTCAGCGCGGCGACGGCCAGGCGCCGCAGGGCGCCCAGCTCCTCCGGCTCGGCCGGGCCCGCGAGTCCGGCCGCCGTCTCGGCCCTGGCGGCGCGCGCCGAGGGCGGCCGGGTGAGCACGCCGACCAGCAGGCCGTCCACATGCCCCATCAGCGCCGGGGCGTGATCGCGCGGCGAGTGCTCCAGGCCGGTGTCGTCCGGCCGGGCGACCAGCACCCACAGCCCGCCGGTCGCGGGCAGCCCGGCCTCGGCGGCTGCCAGCGTGGCCGCCGAGCCGCCCTCCAACAGGCGTCGCAGCACCATCAGGTCCCGATCGCCCACGCCCGCGTGCGGGTCGGTCCCGGTGGCGCGGTGGGCCCTGATCAGCCTGGAGCGCACCGCCTCGGCCCAGTCGTCGTACAGTTCCCGCGCGTCGAACAGCAGCTCGGCCGGGATCCCGGCCTCGGCGGCGGCATCCCGGGCCCGCGACCAGATCGCCCGCTCGGCGATGTGGATGGCCCCGAGCACCGCCTCGATGGGCACGCCCTGCCGGGCTCGGGTGACGCCGAGCTCCTCCACGAACGACAACTCCGCCTCCGTCGGACCCCGCCGAGCCGCCAACGCCCGCGTCGCCGCGGCCAGCAGCGCACGGGTGTGCCCGGCGATGTCGGAGGGCGGGAGCACCGCGATCTCCCGCACCATCGTGCGCACACCGGTGACCACGGACGGCAGCAGGTCGTCCTCCCCGACGACCCGTTCGATCAGGTCGACCACGCTGTCCCAGCCATCACGCCGCATGCGGTGCATGCTCGGCCCTCGTTGTGGCCCGGCACAAGTGGGCCGCCGAATCACGTGAGGTGGGACATGTCCAGAGGCATGATCGGCGCCTACGGTTGGCTGGAACCACAACGACGGCCGCGGCCCGCGGGAGCGGCCGTGGAGAGAGAAGGAAGAGCGCGTGTGCCGGACGGCCCGACCTCGCGACCGCGCCGGTGGGCGGCCGCCACGGCCCCTGGCGGCGCGGTGACCCGGCACGCCACCGAGGACGGCCGTACCGCGGTGGCACCCGGATCCGCCCCCAGGGTGCCCGCCCGGCACCAGGGGCTCAGGCCGACCGCCACCGGTCGCGCGGCCACGGCTGCCTGAGCGCGGGGGAGCCGGGCAGGCCGCTCCAGCCGCTCGCGGCCGCGCCCGTCCCGATACGCGGAGGCCGCCGCCCGGGCCCGGCGCACCCCGTCTCCCGCCC